>JAZQGC010000015.1:0-25553 GCA_045539815.1 Candidatus Enterousia sp.
GATTAAGGACCCGCCACCATGTTTAAAAAAATTCTGCTGTGTTTATTGGGGTGTTTTTGGATTCTGGGGGCGCACGCCGCACAGATTGTTAATGTCGAATATATACACCTGTTGATTAAACAAGAACATGATTTGGAAATACCATATAGTCCAAACCTGGAAAATCCAAAATTTGCCGCAAATATGAAGTATCTGCTGACAACAATCGATGTTGCAAACCAGATGCTAAACGGTGAACCATTAACAGATTACGGCAACGGTGAATTTGCAACGACCCAGGCGGTTGACACCATCGCAACCAATCAGGCCGTGCGCGATTTGATAAAGCACTACAAGTTTTTTATTACCACAACATCTGATACAGCCAGTTTTACATTTAATATCAGTGCATCTGGGTTGTATTATATTGACTGGGGTGATGGCACACGTAAAACGATAAAAAAGACCGACCTGACCGATACGCCATACACGCATGAATATGCCACCGCTGGTAAATACACAATAAAAATCGGCGGTCATGCCAACGGGTATAACAGTAATGCAACCGTATCCGCAATTAAATTTGAAAAAAACATAAATATTGCAGGGATTTCTGGTAGTATTGGAAAAATATTTTCAACCATTGAAAAATCAGACGGCAAAGTTTCACAGCCTAGTTTTAAAGCCTTGTTTTCTGGCTGTTCAAATTTGGCAAGTGATTTGCCGTCTAATTTATTTGATGGGGTTTATGGCGCACCAATATCCTATATGTTTAACTCAACGTTTTATTTATGTTCTAAAATACAAGGGGAAATACCAAATAGTTTATTTGCTGATATTTCTGGCGCACTAAAAAATGCAATGTTTGCTTATGTCTTTGCGGGTTGTGCTAATTTAACTGGTGAAATACCATCAGGATTATTTGGAAATATTTATGGTGCACCAATGGGGCAGATATTCGATAATGCTTTTCAAGGCTGTAAAAAATTAACAGGTTCAATCCCATCAAAATTGTTTGGAAAAATTTCTGGCACAGCAGCAGCTTATATGTTTCGACAAACCTTTCAAGGCTGTTCCGGTTTGACAGGTTCTATACCTGATGGGTTATTTGGGGATTTAAGTGGAACAGCAATGAGTATGTTTCAAAATACTTTTTATAACTGTTCTGGTTTGACAGGTTCAATACCTGCGAATTTATTCGCAGGTATTTCTGGTAAGCCCGCGGCATATATGTTCCAAAATGTTTTTCAAGGTTGTTCTGGGTTGACGGGTACGATACCATCCGGGCTGTTTGGCACCTTTGACGGCGCCCCAGCAACAGCCATGTTTGCAGGGACATTTTCTGGTTGTTCTGGATTAACGGGCGCAATACCATCTGGGTTATTTAGTGGAATTTCGGGCGCCCCAGCACAAAGCATGTTTTCTGAAACGTTCAGCGGTTGCACCGGATTAAACAGTACAATCCCCAGCAATTTATTTACCGGCATCCATGGCACCCCAGCACAAGGCATGTTTGCTGGGACATTTCAAAACTGTTCTGGACTAAATGGCGCAATCCCCAGCAATTTGTTTACCGGAATATCGGGTAAGCCTGCTACAAACATGTATAAAAGCACGTTTTCTGGCTGTTCTGGGCTAACAGGCTCAATACCGGCGGATTTATTTGCAGGGGTTCATGGTGTGCCGACTGCAGGTATGTTTAGTGCGACGTTTTCTGGTTGTTCTAATATAGAGTCTGTTGATGCGGGATTATTTGCAGGTATTACTGGTGCGCCCGCAGCTTCTATGTTTTCGCAAACATTTTTAAATTGCACAAATTTAAAAACAATCCCGGCAGGTTTATTTGGTGGATTGGATGGTGCGCCTGCTTCACAAATGTTTTATGAAGTTTTTCGAAATTGTGTTTCCTTAATGTTGATCCCAGAAAATCTGTTTGGTAATATTTATGGTGAAGCACAGGGGTATATGTTTTATCTGGCTTTTTATGAGTGTTGTAGTTTGACGGGAAATTCTGCAAAAATTAATGGGCGCTATTTGTATGATATATGGCCGGATTTTGGCGGCAGAGTGTATTTTAATGCGCGCGGATTAACCGATTATGCAGATATACCGGCGGCGTGGAAATAAAAAAATCCCCAAATGGGGATTTTTTTATTCATCAACCGCAACAATAAATATCCCATGCTTATCCGCCTGTTTTATAACCGCGGGTTTATTCACAACAAAACAAGTCTTGGTATTAACAACAATACCACGCAAATGCGCCGCAGCAACCGCATTAACCGTATCAACACCAATGGCCGGTATATCAATACGCAAATCCTGTCCCGGTTTAGTCATTTTTGCAAAGACCCCCGACGACTTCTTTTTATTTTTACGCATATCAACCACGCGTTCCAACATACGGGCCGTACCTTCGGCTGCTTCTACGGCGATAACCTGTTTATCAACAACAACAGACGCACCAATATCGGCCGCACCAATTGTATGCGATACCTCAATCGCGCGTTCAATATTCTTTTTATCTGTCGCAGATGGACGCGCATGCGTCTGAACCCCCGCCGTTTCAAACGCCAATTCTGGCGCCAAATCCTGGGCTGCGACAATTTCAAACCCTTGTTTTTCCAGAACCTTATTCAGTGCAACCGCCATTGAATCATACCCCCGTTGATTTTTTAATATTTTCAATAATGCACGCATTGTCCAAAAATCAGGACGCAAATCAGAAAAATTTGGATGCCCCAACGCGCCAACAAAAACCATCTTGCGAATACCACGGCGCTTGAATTCGCGTATCGCACGGCCGCCCCCGCCCAAGCGCACAACCATATCAGGCGCCAGACGCGCATCATAAAAATTCTTTAACCCGACAACAAAAACATCCCACCCTGCCCGACGCAAGGCATCACGCGTAAAGAACGGCAAATCCAATGCCCCCGCAATCAACGCAATTTTATTATCATTATTGTTTTGTCTTGTCATGTATTATATGGTACGCATAAATCAGACTGGAATCAAGCTGCAATTTATGATAAAATTGCCACATAAACTAAACAAACAATAAAAATCCGGACAAAAAATGAAAATAAAATCTTGTATCTATGTATTATCCGCGGTGTTATTATGCACGGGCGCAAACGCGGCATATGACCTGGAATCCTTTCAGCAAGAGGTTAAAACAGGAATCGACATGGTCGTGGCGCCAACAATCGCAGAAATTCAGCCAGAAAACGCCATTGGCGAATTGGGACAAACAATCTATGAAACACCAACCCAGGCAAAAAATCCAAACCATAATATTTACATCCCTTCATCCATGTATGTACGCATGGGCGCTGGCTTAACAATCCCGTTTGCAACAGACCGGGCGGATTTTTTTGACGCAACACGCGCAGTGAATAATGGTTACGCCGCACAAATTGGGCTGGGATGGAATTTATCTTCGTATGTGCGCACAGAAATTGATTTCCAGCATACAGAAATGTCTTTTAAAGACACAGAACAGCATGCACAATACGATACCATTGGTGGCATGTTATATTTCGATTTTGCCCGCCGTTATATCTTGTCTGGCGACATCACACACCGCAGAACATTTGTTCCATTTATGGGATTGGGCGCATCAATCGGCACATATCAATTCCAGGGCACATCTGGTTCTGATGGCATGATTATTGCCGCCCCACGTGCAACATTGGGATTTAATATCATGCTTAATGACCTGATTGGTGTTGATATTGCATATCAGTATCAAATGATGATTGGCAATGGTTTTGGTTGGGGCGGTCATAATGGCGGTGTAAATAACATCAGTAATATTATGGCAACAATTCGTGCAAACTTTTAAAAATACCAAGGGAAATAATTTATGACTATGCGAATTTTACTGACAACACTTGCAACATGCGCGCTGACAATGTCCGCAAACGCAGAGATTATATACCGCGTTCAACAAACCAACCTGCCGTCTGAAAACGCACAAAACGATAACACTGTATTGTCCGGCCAAAAACGCTTTTATATTGGTGGCGCATATAATTTTTCAATCTGGTCCGATTACACAGATAAAAACAATCTGACATTGACAGGCACAGACACATCTTCTTTTGAAATAATGACAGGTTTACGCATATATGACACATTTCGTATCGAAGCAAACTATGTCCACACAAACGCTAAATGGAACAAAGTATCTTTGACCGGCGACACAGTATTCTTAAACGCGATTTTTGACGCCAGAATTGACAGCCTGTATCGTCTGTTTCACACACAAATGCTGGTTCCATATGTTGGAATTGGCGCAGGAATAACATGGAACGCCCAGGCAAACAACACAAACATACAAAACACAACAACCGCAACAGTCGGTGCACTGGCGGGAATCAGTGTTGAATTTAACCCAATATTTGCACTGGATTTTGGTTACAGATATTTTTATATGTTTACGCCTGATTTTGACACAATTTCAGACATGGCGCCATCGGCACACCAATTCCGCGCAGGTGCCCGTATACACTTCTAGGACCCTTTGATGACAAAATGCCCTTTTTTTGGTAAATGCGGTGGATGTAAATTTGATTTTACATCACCTGATTATCGCACAGAAAAAATAAAAAACCTGCCAAAGATTCCGACAACAGCCGACCCAATTTGGCTGGATACCGGGATACGTCGTCGTGCGGATTTCTGTTTTGCACCAAACCAATTTGGTTTTTATGAATCAGGCACAAAAAACATTATATCCATAACAAACTGCCCTAACCTGACCGATGAAATCAACGATATTATACCACATATGTCACGCCTGCCCTGGCCGGGGACAGGTTCTTGTTTAATAACATTGTGCGATAACGGTCTGGACATTGCGATAACATGCAACATACCATATACACCACCTGAATTTCGTCAGGCCGCACAATCCGTACCTGCAATTCGCATAACATGGAATAACAAGGTAATAAAACAAACCGCCACCCCAATGGTCAGTTTTGACAATCACGCGATTGAATATCCATCTGGGGCATTTTTACAGCCCAGCATATCTGGCGCAGACACATTGCGCACACTGGTAAAACAACATACCCACGGCTGCAAACGAATCGCAGATTTATTTTGTGGTCTGGGCAACTTTACATTTGCATTGGGTGCAGACGGTTTTGACATTGTTGGAACGGGGGTCAAACGCGACTTGTTTAAGCAACCCCTGACCGTTGGCATGCTGAATCAATATGATTGCGTTGTTATGGATCCGCCACGTGCGGGTGCCCAGGCACAGTGCCACGAACTGGTACGCGCCAATACCCCATGTGTAATTTATATATCTTGTAACCCCACAACATTCGTACGCGACGCAAAAATATTAACAAACGGCGGATATAATATAACACATGCAATTCCGATTGACCAATTCACAGGAACACCACATTGGGAAATATTTTCTGTATTCAAGAAATAAAAAATGCGTTCAACAAAAATAAAATCGGGACATTACCCGATTTAATTTTTGGCACGCCCTACAGGATTCGAACCTGTGACCTGCAGATTAGAAATCTGATGCTCTATCCAGCTGAGCTAAGGGCGCAACACGGTGTATTTTATACTAAAAAAAAATAAATATCAAGTCTGATAATATCATAAAATACGTCGTTTTATAAAATCATACATACGCTGGCCGCCACAATCCAAAACATGTCGTAACAACCATTGCTTGAAATTAAACACATTGGCATGACTTAAAAAACCCTTGGTTGATGCCAACTGAAAAATCGCGTTTTCCGACCTGTCATGATTAGCGGCGATTTTCAGAACCCGTTTTTTTATCCTTAACACGGCCCGTCTGCGCAACAACACAAACTTTGCGAAATGACGATACCCAATAAAACTGACACCAGATACAGTTGGCCGCAACACACACTTCGAGAATCTTAATTTCAATTTATTTTCGATAAAATCAGATATTCTATCAGAATAAAATCGCAATTGTTTTTTATCATTTCCGAACAAGCAGAAATCATCACTGTACCTGATATAATCCCTGCAATGCAATACATGTTTTACGAACATATCCAACTGGTTCATATAAACATTTCCCAACCACTGGCTGGTCAGATTTCCAATCGGCAAATTTGTTCCCCCGGGCATTGAATATACAATATCATGCAGCAATTTTAACATTCGCCTGTCTTTTATTTTCCTGCGCAAGATATCCATCATTACATCATGACTTACACTGGGATAGAATTTTTTTATATCACATTGCAACACATATTTATTTCGCTTTACGAAACGCACAGTTTGTCTGGACGCACTGTGTATTCCGCGTCCTGGGATACACGCATAAGAATCACGGATAAAACTGTTTTGCCAATATCGTCCCAAAACATTAACGATTGCATGATGCACGATATGGTCGGGATACAATGGTAATTCATAAATCAAGCGTTGTTTTGGTTCAAACACAGTAAACACATTGTACCCAGATGTTTTATATTTTCCCCTTACCAGCATTTGCTGTAAATCAAGCAACATTTGTTCCTGATTTTTCAAGAACTTTTGTGTTTGTTTTTTATTTTTCTTGCTTTTCACTGCTTTTTTTGCGGCAAAAATCAGATTATCCATTGAAATAAATTCGTCCCACACATTTTTATATGTCTTCATCACACATCACGAGAACGAAAAATATTTATCTACCTTGACCACAGTTGTTTTAAACGGAATTTTTTCTTTGGCAGTTTGAATTTGATCAATCAAGACCGAACTGCCTGTAAACAATACATAAACATTAGAATTCATAACGAATTGCATTTGCAAACACTTTTCGCCCTGTTTTTGTTTTGAATTTGTGACCCTGAAATCAGTAACCAATATTTCTTTGTTCAGAATTTCACCCAGTCTTTTTTTATCACCCGGCATTGGCAATTTATCTTTTGCAAAATCCGAAAACGCCGGACATTGATTCATTTCTATTTTTTGAATTTCAGCAAGGTTCATATTCTCTCTCCATATATCCTTGTTTTTTTTACAAAAGGAACCAATTAAAAAATTGGATATCCCGGGCGTTCGCCACGATACACAACCAACTACTGACCCAGATATCCCCTGCGTATTAAATTCGTTTATCAGAACGCATCTGACAAAACTGGTTATATCGCCCCACCTTTGATGTGAAAAGGCAAAAAACAGACATTTTATCAAAATATCTGAAAAGTGTACTCGCACACTTTGTCCCGCAGATTAGCCAAACTTTATCCTGTCAAAGTCATATCCTTTTCCCCCAGGGGCCAACCGACCCAAACACGCCCCCGCGCATCGCGGAGTTGTTACGGACGTTGTTACCGCAGTTGTTCGAGCAATTCGAGACACACGCAGACGCGGAAGCGTTAGCGTTGTTGAACACCCAGCGCGAAGACGCAGCACATCACTGCAACGCAACAAGACTGGCAATACAACCAACATTGTTTTGTTAAACAATGTGCAAATTCATAAAAATCAGCACATTGTTCTGGTCATGAATTATACACAAAAACCACAAAACACACAAACAAAAAAATCCCCCATAAATTGGGGGATTTTACAAATCAAATTACTTGATTATTCAGCCACAGCTTCTTCGGCCACGGTTTCTTCTGCTGCAACATCTGCTGTTTCAACAGCTTCTTCTGCCACAACTTCTTCTTCAACTTTCTTGGTTCCAAATGTCAAAACCTTGCCTGCAACCAACGCTTCGATTTCGTCTTGTGATTGCGCAACAAAGATTTTAACAGGCACAACAACATCTGGATGCAATGCGATTTGTGTATCAAATGCGCCAACAGACTTGATTGGTGCGCCCAACAAAACCTGTGCAGATTCAACAGAAACATTTGCAACGTCCTTTAACATACGTGCAATATCGCGTGTTGATACAGAACCATACAATTGACCTGTATCACCGGCCTGGCGAATCATATACAGTTTTGCGTTTTTAACCGCATCAACATTTGCTTCGGCTACTTTCTTGGTTGCTTCCTGACGTGCTGTCAATTCTGCCTTTTTGGCTTCGAACAATGCAACATTTTCACGTGTGAAACGCATTGCTTTGCCGTTTGGCAACAAATAGTTACGTGCGAAACCTGTCTTAACTTCTACTGTATCGCCAATATTACCCAATTTTGTAATTTTTTCTGTTAAAATAACTTTCATAATCTGTCCTTATTGTTTTTATAAGTTAGGGATTAACCCAAATTGTTACGAACAAATGGCATCAATCCCAAATGACGTGCGCGTTTGATTGCGCGTGCCAATGCACGTTGATCTTTCTGGGAAACGCCACTGATACGACTTGGCACAATTTTACCACGTTCTGTGATATAATGTGACAAAGTTTTAATATCTTTATAGTCAATAACCTTGCCCTTCAAAGGGTTAGATTTTTTACGATAAATTGCTGCACGAACTGCCATTATTCAGCCTCCTCTGTGTTCTTTTTCATCATAATCGAAGGTGTTGTTGACAATTCTTCAACACGTACGTTCAAGAAACGGATAACATCTTCATCGATACGTGAACGACGTTCCAATTCTGTGATCTGTTCACCTGGCAATTCGATATTCAACATAACGTAATGCGCCTTGCGGTTTTTACGAATAACGTATGCCAAATTCTTTAATCCCCAGAATTCTGTGGATTTAACATCGCCACCCAGTTCTTTGATAATTTCTGTAAATTTCGCAGCTTTTTCTTTAACCTGCGTTTCAGTCAAGTCCTGGCGGAAAACCAAGACACTTTCGTAATAAGCCATTTTATTTCCTCTGGTTTATATCAGCCGACGACCCCATGTCATCAGCAGGAACGATGGCAATTATGACAATTTTGAAACAAAAATCAAGTATTTTTTACACATTACGTTTAAAATCGGCTTGCGCCCCCGCAGTAAATAAGATAAAATAAAACAGATATATAATATATGTATGGGGGATTTTATGCTGAAATCAAGATATTTACTGTTATTATCTGCATTTTTCATATCAACATTTGCGATACCTACATTGGCCCACGCCGGCGAATGCGGTGAAAACAAAATAGAGATGTCACATTTTCAAAACGGGCATCATGATGAATTTTTATTTGAAGAAGTAAGTGACTTTGACGCATCAAAAAACAACACCGGCCTTACAGAAACAAAACTAAAAGATCTAACGGGCAAGGTATATACATGTGACCCAAACAATTGCAAAATAGACGAGATTATTTCAATGCCAAAAAACCATGTTTTTAAAGGAAAAACTATCTCAGAACCCAAAACATACGTATGTAAACAATCCGGAGATTACTACTGGCGTCCAATACAAACAAATTTACAAAAATGCCCAAACGATAAATTTAATCAATTGGAGCAAACGGGATTTAAGCCAAAACGATTTGAACAAGGAACTAAAAACATTATTTTCTGGGATTCATCCATACACAACGAATATTTTAACGCTTGCATAGAATCCGAAACCAACACAAGCACAACACAGACATCTGACACATCTGCAACATCCACCGGTACATCGTCTGCAGAAAACGCAAACAACGGCCAGACAGCAGGCACAAACAATACCCCAGGAAAAACTAACACTACAGAACAAGACGATAACGCAGATGCAAACCAACCAACCAAGACTGTCGGGCAACAATGCGACACAGATGACTTAAACAAACAGAACGCCACGGCGGGCGTATACAAAAAAAATGGTAAAGACATAACATGTTTTGCCACTGAATGTCCAAACGACGCGTATTTGGTAAAAAAAGATGACACTGAACAAGGCTACTGCCGCAAATCACAATGTTCACCCGATCAAGAACCAAATATCATCGATGAAAAATACATAGACATAAACAACCAATGCAAGAACAAAACCACAGACGAAGTCGAAGAAGCAGATGAAGAAGAAGACAACGAACAAAAAAAAGGTGAAAATACATCAATATTCGGAAGAATCACGGAGCCGGATGGTCTAATAGGTATTAGTGGCGCACAGATAAAAATAACAGGAACCGACACCTCAATAACCAGTTCTGGCACTGGCGCATTTTCATTGCAAAATGTCCCAGCCGATGCACAACTGGAAATATCCCACACAGACTATGAAACAAAAACAGTAACACCTGACCCCAACGCGAATATGAATATATCGTTAACAAAAAAAACCGAAACACCGACAAAAGAAGACACTCCATCAAACAATAACAACCAAGATAACGGCAACAGCGGCAACAATAATTCCAACACAAACGAAAACCAAACACCTGTGGACGGCACAGATTGCACAACCAAAAAAAATAATCCTGCCGTAAAAAATGCAGTATATAAAAGTGGAACATGTGTCGCCACGGCATGTAATGACGGTTATTATTTAACGGACGGCAACTGCGCGGACATTAACGGTTCACCGTGCGACAACCTGCCCACAAATGCAACAGCTGGCAAACGCGAATACAATGCAGCAACCAAAGAAACAACATGCATCGTCACAGCGTGTGATAAATATTACATTGTATCCAAAGATAAAAAATCTTGCGAAAAAGACCCAGAACAAGAAATACAAGAATTAAAAGACAAGGCACAGGCCGCCAAAGACAAAGAACAATCCACAGAAAACAAACTGTTGGGCGCCATTGGTATTGGCGCGACCGGCATTGGTGGTATGCAACTGGCATCTGCACTGGCGGAACAATCAGCGGACGCAGACGCATTAACGGATATGACCGCATATTTGGAAACATTTAAATGCACATATGGCAACAACGCATCTGTTTCTGGCGGTACGGCAAATATTGAAACCCCGGGCGGCAACAGTTTGTTACCGCTGTACACAGAATACGTCAGTCTGGCAAACGATTTAAAATTACGTAAAAACATGTTGGGAATGTCCGCAGGTATTGAATCACAGGCGATTCTAAGCAACGCAAACGGCAATCTGTACAACAATGATACAACCGATAAAACCACGGGCGCATATGCGTCATTGGCACGTGCATTGGCCGATCCAACCGGCGCAGACGCACAAAAATTGAATCAGCAACAAACAGAAACCGCTGACAAATTAAAAACAGGCGCAATTGTTGCCGGCGTTGGCGCAATCGGATCATTGGCGGGAAATCTGATTATAAACAAAGATAAATATTTCAATAAAGACGGTGAATATAAATCTGTATGCGATTATGAAACAGACAGCCATACAAATTGCATAACATATTTTAATAACACACCTTTAAGCAAAAAAGACAAAGATATAATGTCTGCATTATCAATTGCATACCTGAAAGAAATCAAGGGACACGATGCAACATGCGATAAATCAGACATACACAGCACAAACAAACGCGCATACATCAAATGCGCCAGTACTGATGGCAAATATGATTGGGAAATAAAGTTCACAATTAATGACAGCTTGAAAAGCGCAGACCAAAAGAAAAACATATTCAGCACAGTCTGCAAAATGTACACTGGTTCCAACGCATCGGACAAAACATGCAACGCAAACGAAACCCAATGCAACGAAATCACAAACACAATGTCTGCAATGGACTATACAACAACGTACAATAGTAATAAATGTGAATTAAAATAACATAAAAAATGCAAAATAAAAAAATCCCCAAAATGGGGATTTTTTTATTTTTCCAAGATATCTACGACTTTGACCTTAAACACAACATCTTTGCCCGCCAGGTCTGGAACATATTGCGTTGGGAAAGTAATATTAACATCACGTTCTTCCCCCTTGGCCATACCAACAACCTGTTCTTCAAAACCCGGGACAAATTGACCACTGCCCAATGTCAATGGAAAGTTTTCTGCTGTACCACCTGGGAACTGAACGCCGTCCAAGAACCCAGCAAAATTAATAATTACTGTATCGCCATTTTTTGCGACATCTGCGCCATCACACGCCGCCAAACCTAACATAGAACACACCCCCATAATTGCTGCCATTTTTTTCATTTAAGCTTCCTTTTGGTTAAATATCAGATTATTTATTATAAACACATCTGAATCCGTATTCGCGCATTGTTGCACCTTCGGCTTCGATTCTGTAATCAAAGTAAGGTGTTGGACGCATCGCCTCGAACGAAGGATTATCATAAACAATAACAATACTGTCCGCATTACGTCCACAAACACGCTTCATTTCAAAATCGGCAACTGCCGCCAAAACAGAACGTGAATCACCATCAATATCCATACCATCTGCATTTTGCATCAAGCGCAAACGCATTTCGCGCACATCTGTATTTCCCAACAGAATCTGTACGCGCACCATCGCGCCCTTGTACTCTTGCCAGCGGGTTTCCATACGTGATGTATCCCAACGATTCGAATTTTGTTCTTTTTCAGCCGCTGTTTTCGGTTTATAAGAATCAATATTTGCATATTGATTATTCGACTGCATAAACCCACTGGTTCTTTCATTATACAACGGCGCATCAGGCCCACCCTGTTCAAAATCGGTCTGATTATACGGCATATCAACATCCGTTGCACATGCCCCCAATGCCAAAACGCCCAACAATGCAAATAAAAATGATTTCTTCATATTGTATCTCTCTTTTTTTTGATTTTATCAAATAAACTGTTTTGATTCAAGCCACGATTTATGATAAAATCACATTGATGTCAAATATTGTTCTGGAATCTTTACTTAAACCATTGGAAGAATTCTACAAACCCTCATTTGTGGAAGAAATCGCAATAAACCACGCGGGCGAAGTTTGGATGCGCTTGCACGGCGCACGTGTTCCATGGGTATCATATAAATCAGAAACACTCAGCAAACAATACTTGATTGACCTGATACATACTGTTGCAAACATATATGATCGCCCGTTTAATCCAACACATGGCATACCGGTTGTTTATGCGACACTGCCCGGCAATCATCGTTTTACGGCAATTGCGGGACCAAATGTCCAATACGACGAACGCGACATTACCGGTGGTGTGGCATTAAATATTCGTGGTGGTGGCGCACATGAAACCAGTTTTGAAAATTATCATCTGCGTCGTGGACAACAATTGTTAAAGGTAAAGCCACGCGAAAACGTTCGCCCCGACGATCCATACGAACGCCTGATGTCCGCCATTAATGACGGCAGCCCTATTCTGGTCAGTGGTGCAACTGCGACCGGCAAAACCACATTTTTGAATCATATGCTGACATTGATTGATCAGAACAGTCGTGTTATCACGGTCGAAGACGCACGTGAAATTCGTGTTCCACAACTTAATCGCGTTCATTTTATATTATCGCGCACAGAACAAACAAACGACATGAATTATGCGCGTCTATTAGACTTGGTTGTACGTATGACCCCAGACGTCATTATCGGTGGTGAAATATCAACAGATAATGCATCTGTACTGTGGGAAATGTTGGGGACTGGCCACGATCACTTTTACACTACTATCCACGCCGAAAGTGCCGAAGCCGCCTATTCTGCGTTTGCAGACCGTATATTACACACCCAACCCGCATACGACCGAACAGATTTAATTGCAGAAATGAAAAAGAAAATCCGCGTTGTACAACTGTCACGCGATGGTTCACTGCGCGCAGTGACCGAGGTTGTTTAAAAAACAAAGGAGAAAAAAATGGACAAAGATGAAATCGTTGTAATAGACAACAACTTTCGTTTTCCCGTTGACCAAGACCAAGAAAGATTGGATCGCGAATATTCCGAACAAAAATTAAAAGAAGCCGAAGAACGCGAAAACGAACGCCTGGAACGTTCATATCAGAAAATGATAAACCGCCAAGAAAAATTCAAAAAACTGATGAACGGAATAAAAAACATCTTTAAAAAACAATCACAAACAAAACAACAACAAACAAAACAATCAAACGAACGTTAAAAAATCCCCAAAATGGGGATTTTTTTATTTTGCAGAATCATCATGTATCAGGTATTCAACCCCATCAATTATTACATGCAATGCACGTTTTGCATATTCTGACATTGTTGTTGGGGCGATTGCAACCTCGGTCGCGTTGGCAGAATAGACAACATCATTAAAACGAACGTACAGACGCCTGGCCGTTGGGGTGGCGGGCCCCTGGTGCAAATACAAGACATCATCACCAACATGTAATTTGCGACCGCATTGCGATTGGGTCCACATACCGGCGGGCGCAAACGGATGCGCATCGGGACACGGCGACAGTCCTTGGTCAACCGTTTCGCTGAATGTAAAAGTCCCCCCAGCGCAATAATTATCCGGCAGACACGGACTGCACCCATCAATATTCGCCGGCAAAAATTGCCCCGCCACACACGTATGAACATTCGGGGAAAAAGTTGCCGTTATATTAGCTATATTTTTATTTGGTTTAACAAAAAATATTTTACAACCACCAATAATATCCTTGTTTATATGTGTTTTTATACTATCTACACCTTGATTTTTATATTCATTAAATGAATATGTTCCACCATTACAATTATACAAATCAGGACACTTTTCACAATGATCTGTATTTGCTGGCAAGTACTCACCTGACATACAACGATACTCAGTAGGGGCAAATGTTGCACGTAAATAAGACAGAGAGTCCAAATCAGACGAACAACCTTTGTGAACATTTGACATCAACAAATAGTCCGCAAATGCAGATACAGGCATTATAAAAAAAATAAAACATATTTTTTTCATTTTTTATCTAGTGTCACACACCTAGTTTTCTGCAACAGTATCCTCTAACAACAGAAGAACCTATTATTCATATTGGACCTTGTATAAAACCGCACCATTCGTAAAAGAACAACAGAACAAAAATAATTGCTCAGTCATTCAATACTGGCCCAGCGATAAACTGACCTGTACCTTGGTTGTAATAATATTTATTTTCAATTTTATCATACATACAAGGAACGCCTTCTTTATCAAGGACAGGTATAAGATCCATAATAATTTCATCATCACGAAAAGCAGTAAAACTATATAATCTCCCACGTGCGGGATACGAATTTACATAGGTAGAATCAAATAATATTAAAGTTTCTGCATATCCAAAACTTCTTGATAATCCAGTAGAAACATTATCAACATAATATGTTTGTGGAATATTGGGAGACAAAACAGCATTTATAACAACTTTCTTATCAAGTACAAAAAACTTCCGTGCAGACGAAGCGTTCCCAATATTTGCCGTACCTCCAATATTGTATCCCGCTTGAAAATGTTTGTTCACACCAAAAATGCAAGAATATTCATGATCATAAGCCCAACTTACCGGCATAAAAACAGCAGTCACTGCTATATCACCATAATCTACAGTCAACCCGGTATTAATATATTGTTCTTCTGTGTTTTCAATATATTCCAATCTCGTAAAAGGTAACAATTCCCACCCAGTAAAAGTATAGCCATATCTTGTTGGTGGCGTAATCGGTAGATTCAAATCACCATCTATTTCACATGTTGAATTTTGATATATTGTTCCATCATAATTTAACCAACGCAAATTTATTTGTTCTGCACGGGCAACGCCACAAAATACAAAACACAAAACACAGATAATCCGCTTCATTTGCCCCACTCTTTTAACTTAAAGAAAAACCGCCAGAGAAAAGGCGGTCGGGGAGTTGGTAATCACTTCATTATTGATTCTGTTGGGCTTTCGATTAACTCGTATTTTATAACCAACAGCTCCCCGACCCACACGGAATCAGGGATGATAACGGCGCAAAACAACACCGAAACATCAGATAACGATGCATTTGCACCGAATGAAGCGGACTACCACAGTCCCGAAGCCAATCTCTTGGATTCAAACAACAGTATAAAACATTTGTAAAAAAATGTAAATATATAAATAAAAAATCCCCAAAACGGGGATTTTTTTATTTTTCTTTTTTCATCAATTCTCTTATATTCGTTGTCTTTAAAACATCCAAATGCTTTCTTTCTTGTGCCACGCGATTTTCTACAGACTCTTTTGCAGATTTAAAATGTTCCAATTTGTGCTTCGTCTGTATTTCTTTATTTTCTATCTGAACTTTTTTTTCAATAATTGGCAACAACTTTTTCACTTTTTTATCCAAAAGATTCAATGTTTTTGCATCAAAAACATTCTTAGAATTGTCAACAGAATTAATAAAAGATTGCAAGGATTTTAATATAGTTAACCTAAGTTTCGGGCTACCATTATATAGATATGTATTAAAGTCATTAAAACCACAACCCCGAGTGTCTTCTATAGTACTTCCAATCGCATTTACCATTGTCTCAAAGAACCATACCATATCTTGGGTTAATACTGTGTCATTTTCATTATAACGATAATTCTGTATTCCTCTTGTTTCATATGGCGCGGGAATCACCAATGCATCTTTAAGCATAAATTTTTCCCCATAATCTGGAACAACAGGATAATAATGCGCCTTATTACCGGTGCGATGAAACACTTCCTTGTACAGTTCTATTGCTTTTTTATCTGTTCGCGCATCTGGATTATCTTCTGGCAAATAAGAGTGCACATCCCAATTGCTTGGTGATTCATGTATCTCATTACCAAACTCACCATAAAAAATTTCGCCCGCACGACCGTGCCATTGCGACAATAAAGTATCAACTATGTCTTCTAATTCCAAGAAAGCAGTATCTATCGCTTCTGCATCAGCCCCCTTCTTCTCTTGCAGCATTTTTTGCGCTTCTTCGAACTTAATAACACTATCTCTTAATGCGACATCTTCACGCAACAAATCGTCCAGTTTTTTTTCTGCATCAGGAATTAAAATTGTTTTCAATTTTTCTTCATAATCTTTTCTTTGTTTAAATTTTACACCGAATGAAAGCCCCGCACTTAACAGCGCAATAGCCCCAATAGTTAAAGCCGTAGATTTTTTCATATTTACTCCTTTATAAAAAAACACCGCCCAAGAAAGAGCGGTCGGGGAGTTGGTGTCAGCAAACAAATGCTCCGCGCCTTGCGGCAAACGGCTCCCCGACCATAAAAAATACGTCAGGGATAATAACGGCGCAAACAGCACCGAAACATCAGATAACGATGCATTTGCACCGTGTTTGCGGGCCACCACAGCCCCGAACCCAATCCCTTGGATTCCATATCAGTATAAAACATTTGGACAAAAATGTAAATATATAAATAAAAAATCCCCAAAACGGGGATTTTTTATTTTGTAAACAAACGATTATAAACCTTCTGGTTCACTTTGACTGGATATTCGCGCATCAAGAACGAATTATAATCCCCCATCAACCCAGACGCAGACAGGTTTTGTAATTCTTTGCGCAAATTGTCTTTCTTTTTAGAATCCACCTTGGGTGCGATTTCTTCTGTAACAGACAAAACATAAAATGCATCCCCAGATTCAACAATGGTATTTTGCCCCGCCCCATATCTGAACGCGGCAACCAAGACATCTGTTGGTGCACCATCTGTACGTGACACAGTTGCAACCTTGCCCGATGACAATTTGTTGTTTTTATTCAAATCAACCAACAATTCATTTGCACGAACATATGCCTGCTTTTTCTGTTCTGCACGTTTCCAATCTGCCACCAAAGACTTTTTCACATCATCAAATTCTGCGACATGTTCTGGATTCAACTGATCCACACGCAGGAATAAAAATCCATCCTTGGTTTCAATCATTTCGCTTTCCAAGCCTGGTTCCATATCAAATATTTTTGCAACAATCAAATCCGACAAAATCTTGTCCACCGGTCTGGCATCGCGTGCAAACTCACCCAGGTTTACATACTTTGCGCCATGCTTTTTTGCAGCATCTTTCATGGCATCACCTGCAATAATATCATCTTCGACCTTGACCGCGATTTCATATGCCGCATCATATTTATCAGGCAAACTCATATCCGCGGGCACCAAAACATAAGAAACACTTCTGGTTTCTGGGATTGTTTTTGGATTTTGCTTGTAAAAATCAGCCAACTGTTCATCTGTTGGATTTTTTACACTAAAATCAGACAACTTTACCGTTGCAAAATTTATCTTGCGCAAACCATAACGCGCATTATATGCCGCCTGCAACGCAAATTCTGGCACAGGAATCGGCACACCAACAGACCCCAAAACCATTGAACGCAAAACCTGACCACGCAGAACATCTGCAAAATCTGATTCCGAATAACCAGAATTGTATAAAACACTGTCAAATTTCTGTTCTGAAAATTTACCATTTTCCTGGAATTCTGAAAAACCACGAATTTCATGTGCGATTCGTTTATCGCTGACCAAAAATCCCAAATCGTTTGCACGATTTTCCGCCATTTGACGCACCGACAAATCTGTTAACAAGGTCTGCACAAATTTATCCTGGGCGGCCGCATCTGTATAAATATTACGTTGCGCTTCACGCCCCATTTTTGCCAATTCGCGCGATTTTTCCGCGTTAAACTGCTGGGCTGACACCTCGGCATCGCCAACATACAACAGCGCATTATCACCAACAGCGCCGCCAAAAATCCATTCTGCCGCGCCCCAACCAACGAAAGAAAATGCCAATATCGCAATTAAAAATTTTGCAACTGGTTTTTCTGATGCATTTCTTAAATATTCTAGCATTTGTTCCCCTTTTGCGTTACCATAGCAAAACAAATGAACCAAAAGCAATGAAAAAAAGGGGAAAAACAATGAAAATAATTGCTGGCAATTGGAAAATGAACGGCAACATATCCAACCTGAAAAAAATGGTTACTGATTTATCTGGTCTGGACACAGAAAACAAAATCATTTTATGTGTACCGCACACGATGCTGAATACAGATTGTGGCAACATATCACTGGGCGCCCAGGACATCAGCGCACACTCACACGGCGCATATACTGGCGAAGTTTCTGCCCAAATGGTTGCAGAAACGGGTGCAAAATATGTAATTATCGGACACAGCGAATGCCGTCAGTACCACGGTGACACAAACGCTTCTGTCCGTGCCAAGGCCGAACAAGCATTATCCAACGGCCTGATTCCAATTATCTGTGTTGGCGAAACAATGGATGAAAAACAATCTGGAAAAACAATGGCGGTTATTGAATCTGGCGTACGCGAATCGGTCCCATCAGATGTAAACACTGACATTATTATCGCATACGAACCGCGTTGGGCAATCGGCGCGGGCCTGACACCAACCGCCGCAGAAATCGCCGACGCACATACATTAATTGCAAAAACATTGTCAGAAATGGGTTTGGCCGGCACACCTGTATTATATGGCGCATCAGTCAAGGGCAACAACGCCGCAGAAATTATGTCCATACAAAATGTTGATGGCGTGTTGGTTGGTGGCGCATCCTTGAAAAGCGACGATTTCATACCTATAATAACCAGTGTAAAATAATTATATAGTAAACAAAAAAACGGAAATATATTATGAACGAGGACAAAGAAGTTAAAATAGAATCTGTATCTGTTGATGACGGGGCACAAACAACCGCCCCAGAATCGCAACAGCCATCAGAAACAGAAAAACTAACCGCCCAACTGGCTGAAATGAACGACAAATATCTGCGTCTGGCGGCAGAACTTGAAAACACACGTCGTCGCAGTGCACTGGACGCAGAATCACGCGCACGCAACCGTGCGATGGGCATTGTCGAAAAAATACTACCCGTGATGGATGCGATTGATGCGGCATTGAAACACAATCCTGATGACGCAGGCATAAAATCAATGGCAATGGCGATGGAATCTGCATTTGAACAAATCGGCATTACCAAGATAAATTCAATTGGCGAAACATTAAATCCGATGCATCACAATGCAATTCAGGCAATCGAAGTACCTGATACAAAATCAAATATTATTGTTGATGAAATGCAGTCTGGATATATGTTTGGCGACAATATCTTGCGCACAGCAATGGTTGTTGTTGCAAAATAAAAATCCCCCGTTTGGGGGATTTTTTTATTTATTACGTCCTTTGACAACCTGACGCACAATATCTTTAAATTGCGACTGCATCGACGTTGGGAATGTCAAAACTTCTGTTTTTGTATCTTGTCCTGGGAAATGTGCTGTATCTTCCCTTAACAAAACCCCAACACGTGCAGCGGCCGCCATCAAGGCCTCTTTCTTTCCTGGTTTTGGTTTCAACACCATATGTTCAACCATGGTACTGGCACGTCCCGCAAGTGCACCATCAGGCAACTTGTCAATATAGCCATAATCTGCAATCAATTCATCTAATTCTTTTTGCATATATTTACTCCTTTATCTGATTATGATTTAAATCATAACATAAATACTACGCTATCACAAACAAAAATCCCCCGTTTGGGGGATTTCTGTTTGGATTTGATTCCATCAGAATTGACTGCGGAACTTAATCATACCTGTCTGGGAAGTATAATCTTCATGCAATCCCAAATCATAGGATACCGAGAATTCCATCCCCTTATATTCAGCAGTCAAACCGATACCGAATTCACCACCGAATTTTGACAGACTGTCGCCACCAACCTGGTACGAACCAACGCCTGGGACAACAACTGTTGTTTCCGTATCATCACTGACAAAGTCATATGTTGCAGCTGCACGCATTTCTGGACGCAATTGTAATGCACCATCGGTTTCAATTGCGAACGCATACTTTACACCTGCGACCCCCGACAAGAAGTCAGAATCTGCGGCCTTGATTGTATTCACACCATTGTTATACCCATCCTGTGCGATATGCAGATAACGCAATCCTGCCTCTGGTGTGAAACCGTATGGCATATCATATCCGGTCATCAACTGTGCACCATATGTATCAACATCATGACTGCTTTCAATCTTGATACCGAACGGATCAACATTTTCTGTATATTCTGCCATTGTATATGTCAATGTTCCATTTACATACCAATTGTTTGGCTTATACTGACCATACGCAAAGACTGTATTGCTGTCAATATCTGTGTTACGGCTGCCAGAATGTACATCTGTATTGTTATAAGAATACCCAATACCCAATGTGTACTTGCGGTTAATTGTTGTATCCATACCCAGCGCAAACCCACGTGTATATCCATGGAAGTTGCTTGCGTTTTTGGTTTTGTTGAACAATCCCTGTGCCCAGAAACCAGATTCTTGTGGGATTTCATCACCACCGGCACGACCGATTGACATAACATTACCACCCATACGTCCAGACGCCAACGCCAATACCTGATTCTGAACAGAAGACGCAACAGATTGTGCAACAGGCTTATCTTCTGGGTTTAATTTTGCTGTTTCTTTTTCAACAGTTTCAACATCACCTGAATTCAATGCCTTTTGCGCCGCCAAAGATATTTTTTGAACATTTGTATCTTTGGATGCCGCATTTGCCAAACTTGCAACTGCCCCGGCTGCATTGGCAGACAAACCTGTATCATTTGCCAAATCAGCAACAGACTTTGTTTCAACAACAACGCCATCTGCACCGTTATTTGTCACGATATATGTTGCCCCTGCGTCAATCGCAATATCATTTGCAGAATTGAACATTTTATATGTTCCAACGGAACCAACGTTCAGGTTTAATTTACCATTACCGCTGACCGCGCCCTGCAATTTTGCATATTCCGAAGAACTTACAACATCTGCATTAACAGTACCATCAATAACAATTGCACTTTGATTGATATTAGATGTGGCCATATTCAAAACCGCATCCGCACCAATATTCAAGATACCTGTATTACCTGTAATACCACCGCTGATATTTGTTGTACCAGATGTAATATTTACAGTACCCAGATTATAAATATCATTTCTGGAACCAGATGCCAATGTATTATCTGCAAATGTATTAACGCCTGCAAAGTTAATTGTACCACCTGCGTCGTTATAGATTGCACCACCATTGATACCTGCAACATTTCCACGGAACACATTTTCACCAGTAAAATTAATTGTACCATGGTCTGTCGACAAACTGCCAGTTCCATCAGAACTGCCATAGTTCATATCAACACCGTTATAAATCGCACCACCGTTTTTCGCGGCACTGTTTGATACGAACTGTGCATTATTGATATTTACTTCACCATCATAAATAGTCGCAATCGCACCACCATTTACTTTTGCTTCGTTATCATCAAACAACGCACCATCAATATTCAAATATGCATTATCTTTTTTATGATGACGCGCATGGATTGCACCACCAGTTGCCCCTGTTTCATTATCGATAAACTTAACATTTTTCAATGTTGCTGTTGCTTTTTGACCAATCATCAATGCGCCACCGCCGTTTGCGTCAGATGCTGCGTCGTACTTTGTCCCGGCAACCTCTACCCCAAACGCGGACTTATTATCTTCGAATACAGTATCAGTTACTGTTGCATCTAAATATAATCCCAACGCACCCCCGTCTGCCAACGCAGAGTTATCTTTAAATGTTGCGCCTGATATTTTTGTGCTGCCTGTTTTTCCAGATGTAGATACCGCACCATTAGAATATGCAATATTATCTTCAAAAACAGAATTTTCAATTGTCATCTGACCATTGTTTTTGATTGCGCCGCCAAATCCATCAACCACATTATTATTGGCAAAACTTGAACCAACAACAGTCATATTTCCCTTGTTAAATATCGCGCCACCTTCATCTGTTGCAGAATTATCTGTAAATACGGCGTTATTAACGCTCATATCACCGCCTTGGCCGTTCTTATCAGCGGTACCATCATTATAAATCGCACCACCACTTTTTGCGGCATAATTACCTTCGAAACGAGTATTGTCAACAGTAACATCAGAATAGAAAGTGTTATAAATCGCACCGCCATTACCAGCAATTAATTCTCCGTTTGAATTTTTATAACCATTGGCCTTGTTACCTGCGAACTTGCCACCTGTTATCTTTAATATTGCGCTGCTGTTATCATTATGGCCACCATCTGTTCTTTCTGCCAAACGTGTACCAATCGCACCACCATTATATCCAGATTCATTACCAATAAAATCTGTATCTATCATTGTAGTCTTGGAAGTTGCCCCCAACGACATCGCACCGCCACCAATCTGATTTTCATTATTTTCTGGGTCTAACTGTGCCTTATTACCCTGGAACAAAACACCATTTGCAACAATAGTATTACCATAATTACCAATTGCCCCACCATCAAACAACGCAGTATTATTCAAAAACTGTACATTCTTACCAATATTTAACGTAGCACCCGCTTCATTACCAGTAATTGCGATTGCACCACCAACCTGGGCCTTATTATCCTGAATTGTTGCACCATCAGAAACAGACAATTCCTGACCTTTTCCAACAAAAATTACCGCTGCTTCAAATCTATCGCTGGCATCATAACCACTAAAACTACCGATCGTACCGTCAGAAGTCATGGTATACATATCAGAAGAATCATTATATTCAAAGATACCACCTTCATCAGTACCCACAATACCAGTACCCGCCATTGCCGGCAAAGTCGCCAACACAGGCAAGACACTGCAAACCTTTAACAGGTCCGTTAAATACTTATTACTGGACATATTCACTCCTTTCTTTTTTCCCACTTTGGATAATACAATTAGTAACACACAAAATAAAATAATCAATAAAAAAACTTTCCTAAATCCATTGAAAATACAAAAAATTTTTTCTGTTGCAACATATATAAAATAGTTTTAGAATACATGGTGCGGGTGTATGTCGTTAAACAAACATATGACGCACCAAAACAAGACAGACAGTCTGTATTTTTATTTCTTACGCCGCTTGTTTGTTACAATCAATTGCAATATTATACCATTAATCACCAATGTAACGGCGTTAAATAAAACCATCTGAAAAGATTCCAGATACACCCCATACAACATCCACAGCGCACATCCGATACAATATATTGTATATGTCAGCCACGACAACCCCGACACATCACGCGATTTGATTGATTTTATTGCCTGTGGCAGAAACGCAACTGTTGTACACACCCCACAGGCATACCCCAAAAATTCACCAAATACAGGATTCATTTATACACCTCTCCCCACCCTATCAAGGATATCATATATACATATGAAAAAATACATATTTTTACACGGGAATTAACTTTCTGCTTGCATTGGAAATAAAAAAGCCTTATAATCCACGGCGCATTGGGGCATAGTTTAATGGTAGAACTCCGGACTCTGACTCCGTCAGTGTTGGTTCGAATCCAGCTGCCCCAACCAAGATAAAATCAAAATGTCCCAACGGGGCATTTTTATTTTATATGGGGCAGCTGGATCGGTCAGAGTGCCAACGGCACGCATGACCAATACGAGAATAGACAATTAGAAAAATCTTAAAAAATCGACCAAGGGAGATTTTTTTGATTTTTGTTATTGTGTATCGAGGCACCCAGCTGCCCCAACCAAGATTCAAACGCCCCGTGTGGGCGGTTTTTGTTTGTTTTCTAATACATGCGTTGAGTTCGAAAGTTTAGTTTTAGAAAATGTCAAAAAATTGTCATTTTCGAACTTTTATGATATAATTTTTGAAAAGGATTAATTTTATGAAAGATTTATCAAATTTTCCGCAAACAATCAAAACAGCACGATTGGCATTGCGTGTGGTTTTGCCAACAAAAGAAAACGCGGCAAAGATTTTGAATATTATTGAACAAAATCGTGATTATCTTATGGAATGGCAGGGTCATTTTGGCGAATTAAAAACCATTGATAATGTGGTGGCATATTTGACAAAACGTGCTAATCAAATTAAAGACAACCAAGGCATGTGTTTTTATATCTATCATAATGATAATATTATTGGTCGAATTCGCTTTTTTAATATTCAAGATAATGGATGTGAAATAGGATATTGGTTGATAAAATCTGCAAATGGCAACGGATTTATGAGTGAGGCACTGCAAGCATTAGAAACCGAATTATTCAAATTTGGTTTCAGCAAGATTACATTGGATATAGACAACGGAAATATTCATTCAGAAAATCTAGCAAAACGTAATAAGTATAAGTTAGAAAAAATATTACCAATGGCTTCCTGGGCAAAATGTGTTGGAAAATGTGATTCTTTGATTTATGTAAAAGAAAGATAATATTTTAATAAAATTTCTTTTTCATCTCATCAATCTCTTGCCCGAATTCCAACAATTCGGCTCGCGAACTGCACAGATAGCCCAACCAAGATAGACAAGCCCGCCGAATGGCGGTTTTTGTTTTCTAATACATGCGTTGAGTTCGAAAGGTGAAAATAAAAAAATGGCGAATTTTCGCCACTTTCGAACTATTAGGTAAATGCTATTAATGTATAATCTTTAATAATTTATATACAATATCGTAATAAAACTTTTGTGCAGCTTTTAATTTTAATTTTTTTAAATTGCCAACCCAATTACCATCTTTATTGATAAATTTAAAATTGTCGTAGTTATATCCTTGGTTAATAACATACAAATTTTTTATTTTAAGTAAATTATCATCAATAGATTGGTTAATTATAATAATATCGTAATTATCATCTTTCTGATATCGTTTAAGAATATTTTTTAATTTTTCAACTTGTGTTTCTGTTATTGTTTCCCAAGAAGCAATTAATATATAAATATGTTTATCAACCTGACTTAAAGCATCAT
>JAZQGC010000016.1:0-7040 GCA_045539815.1 Candidatus Enterousia sp.
GTGCCGGCTGCGCCATCTGTGGTAAAGTCTGTTTCTGTATCGGATTCGGCGGCGGATTTGTCTGTTGATAACATTGAATTGGATACTGCAATCAGTTTATTGGAAAACGCCCGCACAATTTTACAATAAAAGTTTTTTTAAAAGAAAAAATATGATATAATTACCCCCGTAATATGTATGGGGGATTTTTTTATGAAGAAAGTTTTGGCTTTGGGGTTGATATTTGCTGCCCAGGGGGCATACGCAGAATCTGTTGATTTGGCGAATGCAATTGCAAAAACACATTCTGCATGTGGCGGGATTTCTGCGTCTATGGCGGATATGAAGTTAAAAGCCGGTATTAACACGGCTGTTACCGCGGTTGGTACTGCGGCTGGTGGTGTTGCGTTGGGTACCGGTATTGCCAAGGCAAAAGTAGACGAAGATATTGAAGAGATAAAAAAGCAAATCGAAGAAATGTTGCAAAAAATGGAGCAACAGAAAATCACTCAGCATTATGAAAAGATTAATATTAGCGATGCTAAAAAAGACTTGGATGCGTATGATTTTAATGTAACCCAGCAAGATAAAGATGATTTGCTGGCCAAGGTAGATAAACTTACAGAAAAATCCAAGACATTGGGAAATGTTCGTACGGGTACATTGGCGGCGGCGACTGCGACAAATATTGCAGGTGCGGCGATTGCTGGTACCAATATGGTTAAACAGGAATTGTCAGATCAGGTAAAATCCTGTTTGGATTCGGTCAAAGAATTATCTAATGCAAAAATGCAGGCCAGAATGGATGGCAGTGCAGATGATGCACAACTGGCAAAAACAGATGCGATTATTTCTGCGTGCAGTGAATGGGAATTTGTTGACTTGACCCCAATTAACAAGCGTGCCACCGGTGCGGCAGTATCCAGTGGTGTTGGTGCTGGGCTGGGGTTGATTGGTACTATAACCAGTGGTGCTGCGAACAGCAATTCTGTACGCGCAGGCGATGAGCAAAAAGAAAAATCGTTAAATACAACTGCAAATATTATGGCGGGTGGTACCGCCGCGGCCAGTTTAACGGCAACTGTATTCAATGCAACACAAATTTCTGCAATCAAAAAGGCAGCAACAGTGGCAGATTCTTGCGAGGGGGCGCTGAAATAATATGAAAAAACCATACAAATCAATTTCTATTGTCAGTTTGTTTTCAGTTTTGGCGGCAACGAACGCGGCATCTGCGGCGGGACAGTTGGATAAATCGATTGTTGCCCAAGTAATACGTGAAAAAACAATTGTTACAACAACAGAAAAAGAAGCATTTACACTCGCTAAATTCACGGTATGCACTAATGAAGAACCGAATTTGGATGTTATAAATTTAACCAAATGTTGTATAGCGTCAGAAATGGGGGACGAGGCAACCTGCAAGCAGCAAACATTGGATATTGTTGAAAAATCTACTGTTACACCAGGTGCGAATTCAGGCAGCAAGATATTATGTGGTCAGAATATGATACGCCTTGCGTTCGGACAGTCGCGCAATGATATTGAATTTTTATTTGAAACCAAGTCTGACTATGACATGGTAAAAGATAATATTCAGGGCCTTGGTGCAGATGAAGCATTCAGACATAGTGATACGTATGTAAAAAATAAAGTTTATGAATGTGATGATGAAAGTTGTAATAGGGGAAGTGTTGTTACAATGCCTGCGGGGCATGTTTTCAAGGGAAGTTCTGTTGGTGGCAGTCAGATGTATATGTGTGATACAGCTGGTGTGAAGGACAGATGGCGTACAGTAAAAATGATAGACGGCCAGAAATGTCCTGAAAATCAATACAATATATTGTCGGGCAAGAATTTTCCTGCATATCGTCACACGGCAGATGGTAAAACATATGTTGTATGGGATAGTAATCTTCCTAATGATTTTGTAAACGGATGTTTGGAATCCGATGAACAATCTTTTGAACCATGGGTAACAGAATGTAATCCTGGTATAGAACATGCGATTCGTGGTATTTATAATGAAAATGGTGTATGTGCCTTGGCGGAATGTGAACGTGGATACATTGACAAGGGTAATTTATGTGAACAAATTATTCCTAATGTAACGCCATGTGAATTGACTGGTGAAGTATGGGCGGGTGTAAAGTCTGCTGTTTATAACGAAAAATATGAATGTGTTGTAAAAGAATGCGATGCCGATTCTTTACGAGAAGTAGATAAAGATGGTGTTGTATATTGTATTTCTGGCGGATATGTTCTGGATGAAGTGGTTGTTGTTGGTAAACAAGGGGGCGCGCCATGCTCACCAGAAGATCTGAGGGCGCAGAATGCCACGGCGGGTCGCTATGTCAACAATGGTGTGGAAATGAAGTGTTTCGCAACAGAATGTCCGTCTGGTGCATATTTGGTAAAAGTAAATGGGGTCGAGATGGGATATTGTTATCATGAATCTGCATGTACCGGATATACAAAGCTGAATATTATTGATGGTAAATATACAGATAGACAATGTGTTCGTGAAAAATTCGAACCGTTGACGGTTGGTACGGTAACAACATTGGGTATCCCAACAATAGGACAGGCGCCGGCCCTATCTATGTCGACTTTTGAACCACAGGCTAAATCTGAAAGTCAAATTAACGCGGATAACAAACGACAAGAAGTCGCACAAGATGTCGCGAATATAGACGCCAAGGCCCAGGCCAAAAAAGATAAAATCTTGCAAGAAGCGGCCGAAGACGCGGAACGCAAAAAACTGGGGCTGAATCTGATTGAATACGACAAGTTGAAAAAAGCGCGTAAAGAATTGGGTGAAAGTGCGCCGGCTGTTGATATAAACAGTTTGGACGAAGCGACGCGTAAAAAACTGGAACGTGTTGATATTGATGCGCAAAAAGATAAAGAACGCGCAATTGAAAAGTACGAAAAAAGTGTCGAGCGCGACGCAGAAAGGGCAGAAAGAAAGGCTGAGCGCGAGGCAGAAAAAGCAGAACGCGATGCTGAACGCGCAGCAGAACAACAAAAGAAACAGGCTGGATTGGATGTGTTGGCTGATGCACAAAAACGCGCAGCAGAAAAGAAGCAGGCAGTTGCATCTGCGCAGACGTCTGAAACAACATCTGGTGCGTCCCAGCAATCTGCACCATCCCAGCCAGCTGGTTACAGCACTGGTTCTGAATTCGTAATTCATGGAGAAAATGACAGGGTTTATTGCCAAACTTTGATTTCTCAATATGGTGGTTGGGTCGAAGCTGGTAACAAGTGTATCAAAACAACTGGAACACCATCTTCTTCGACATCGTCCACAGCCGGTGTGTCTTCTGCTGCAACAACCGCGCGACAGGACAGGAACGAGCAACTAAAACAACAAGAACGTGCCGCCCCCGCATATGAACCAACACAATCTGCAACCAAAAGCGCTGTGTCAGAATCTGGCGCTTGGATAAGAGAGTATAAGATTGAAAAAAAAGTACCGCGTCGTGATATGGTTAGTCAGCCTTTGTATCGTGGTATGGCTCAAAAATCTGCAATAAATAATGCGAAAGCGGATTATAGATATGAAAATAATACGAATTTTTCACCAGATGTATCTGTGATTGGTTGGTCGGAAAGTTATGATGATAAAACAGGGGTGGCTACATACTCGTTCAAGATACAGTTATAAAAAAACACCGGCATCGCCGGTATTTTTTATCGAATTAAATCATTTTTTAATAAACGTAAATTACCCTTGATTCTGTCCATTGTTGACATTTGCGCAATGGAATCCGCACGCACCTTGTCAGCGGTAATTTTATCAATTTGTTTTTGCAATTTTGTTTGCGCCTGTGACAATGCGCTCAATTCACCACTGTGTTTGTTATAAACCTGATTATAATACATATTACAGATTGAATCTACTGCGCGTACATCCGGGTCGGCACGGAATTCAAAGTAGTCTGATATTGTTGAATCCTTGTGCAAAGCGCGCGGATATGCATCTTGAAATTTAATATCTGCTTCTATCTTTTTATCTGCTTCTTGGTCCAGGCTGTCTTTCAGCGCGTCGTATCGTGCCGTTGTTTTGCCTAATTCTGTTTGTGCGTTTTTTAATGACGCATTATCAATGCTTGTCGAACCGCCGTAATTCCAAATTGTTGCGGCAAAGCACATACCAAACACTGTGGCCAATGACACAATTGCGTATATGTTATATGCTTTGTTTAATTTCTTGTTTAACATGTTTCTTCCTTTGTTTTGTTATCTTACATAATAATATATAGTACAAAACACACATATGTCAAGTGTTGTGCATTTTTTTATCTTGTTCGCAGGAATGTTGTTCTGATACATTCTGCGGTCTGTTTCAACAGTGTCGGATTATTTTGATGCAGAATTTTTAGAAATGCAGATCGCTGGTTGGGTGTTGTGGCTTTTAGGTGTTTTATTTCCACATATTGGTTTGGTTGCAGCATCCAATTCCACGATTGGTGAAGTGTTTTTTTATGCTGCGCGATTTCTTTCTGTGATACATCAGGAAAAATCCAGCTGTAATTAAAAAATATCATGCCGTCATTTGTGCTTAATTGTTTTGATAATGGCTTTAAAACGGTTTCGTAATCTGTTTTTGGGGTATGGTCTGATAAAATGTTTGACAGTATCATAATGTCGTACATTTGTGTAATTGTATCAGATTGTTTTAATATGTCGATATGTTTAAAATTGAAATTTTCTGGTAATCTTACTTGCAGGTCTTTATATTTGTCGCTGCTGTGCAGGTAAGATATGTTTTCTATATTATTTTTTGATTCATAGTCATAATGAAGTTCATTATATAACATGTTTATGAAAATCGATATTGTTTGCGCGCTAAGTTTATTTGCTATTGGGGCCAGCAGCATGGTGTTAAATCGGCTGTGTTTTGAAAAGAAAAAATTCATAAATGTATTGTAATTCATGTTTTTTATCATTGCGGTCTTTACATCCATAACAACCTTTTGCAGGCTGTTTATATCAAATGTATCAACATGTCTTGCGCCGGCCAGAACAGATTCAAACGCCTGATCACCCGAAGCGGCAACAGTTAAAACGTTTTTATTTGCGAACTGACCTGAATTTGTAATATATTCCCGTACATTTTCATTTGTGAACAAAAATACGGGGCCTTTATCTGTGTATCGCATTTATATATCCTTGATTTATAAAGAATGGATATTATAACTAAAAAAATAATTGTCAATATTTTTGTTTCGTATTTCGTGGTATTGTGCACAATGGCGAATAAAAATATTTGAATCTTTTTTATGGTTAAAAATCGTGTTGTTTTAATTGTTCAATAAGTTCATGACCGATTTTTCTGGCATATATTTCTGACACAGAAGACATGTAAACTTCTTTGTTTCCCGGGTGTTTACCGTTTATATTTGATTCCTGGTTTTTGATTTGTGCCCCCAGTGCTGTTTTGTTTGGGTGTTGAACTTCCAACGCGTGATTCAGTTCGTGTGCCAGTGTTGCTATTGCATGGTGTACAAAATCATCGCCATAGGATTCTTTTATTGTTTTAAGATTTATATATACGACAGATATTATTTTTTTATCTGACAAACTGTTTATGTCTATATTATCGGGTGTGTCATCTTCTGCTGCGTATCCTGATACGCACATGCCCAGGTTTTTTTCCGACCTAAACGGTGGTTGGTGTTCATTTTTATTCCAATCGTCAACAAATTTTATATCGATGTCGCAATCGTGTTTTTCACAAAAATCGTATGTCAGCATCTCTAACAAAATCTCGGTTCCAAAGAATAAGTCTTCATCTTTTTCGTTCTTTAAATCATGAATAATGTTTTTGAATCCTGATAATGTTTCTATCCAATCTTGTGTAAACAGTTTTGACATCGTGTTCAGTTGTTTTACACCTTGTTGTAATTGTTTTTGAATATCTGTTGGATTGGTTGTATTTTTTGCTGCTTTACTAAGTTTTATATCAAATGTTGAAAATTCTCCATTTGTATATTCCATATCTTCATCAGCTGCAAACGATACAATGGATATATTTTTTGGTCTAAAATTATCCTTGTAAATCGCGTGTTTCAGCCTTGTTTGCAGTTCATTTGCAGTGTATTTTTGTAACAGTGCAGGAACATCTGGGTTTAATTTTTGAATTTCTGCTATGCACCTAGATTTTTCATCATTTGTTTGTGCCAATATATACATTTTCAGCAATTCTATGATTTGCTTGGTGTTTTTTATTTCTGTATCTTGGTTTTTCATATTTATTCCTTTTTATTAAAATTATATCATAAAAGTATTATATATTTAACATTTTATGCCTGGTCGAATGTTTTGTATAAAAGCACGACATAAAATACCAGACTGTCAATATATTAATAATCTGTTTAAATAAATCTACGGAAAGAGTTAAATGTTTAATAAAAAACTTGACAATAAAAAATATTGTATTATGTTTTAGTGTAAGTAAACTTGGTATAAGTAAAAGAGGTTTTTATGAAAAAAAATTTATTAAAAGGTTTGTCAAACCTTTCGCCAAAGGTTTTGGCGGGCTTGTGTGCTGCATTGTCGTTTAGCAGTTGTGAGTCTGATTATAAAAAAATGGGTTATATGTCACCATATGAACAAAGTGTATATCAAAGTTTTGATATAGCGCCGGATGATATAAGCAAAAGTTCTAAAAAGGATGCTGTTTGGCCATTGCTTGGAATTGCGCTTGGTGCTGGTGTTGCTTTTTTTGTCGCTACAAAGAAAAGCAACGGAAAATAACAATTGAAAAATCACTGAATTTACATTTGTAATCCGCATGGATTAAATAAAAAAATGCCCCAATGGGCATTTTTTTTGGTTGTGGTGTGTGGGCAATTCGCGAGTTATTTTGGCGTGTGTTTTTGCAGTGATATTGTGTGTAAATCTGAAACAAGATTTTTGCCTTTATAATTTTTTATAAATTTTTTAAATAATTCAATTTGTTTTATAAAGTCATCAACATTGATATACCAAGCATAGTCATATTTTGCAAATGGATCAAATGCGATTGTATCGATTTCTGTGCGATGTTTTTT
>JAZQGC010000017.1:0-4912 GCA_045539815.1 Candidatus Enterousia sp.
AGACAAATTGGCAACTCAACTCCTTGGCCACAGAACGACATGGCTACGATCCGACTTCCTGCTGGATATGTTGTTTCCGCATCCCATTCACCTTGATAAGCGTCACCAATCCCACCGTAATAATATAAACCAACGGACAAATACTTATGGAAGTATTCAATCAGTTTTGCCTTTTTTATATTATATTGTTCATCGTTTTTATCCAACAATATTGCAAACTTTATTTTACCCGCTTTACTTGGTTCATCAATTGGGTCAAAGGAACCTTCGGTATTCAACACACCATCGCTTGCAATGAAGTTAATAAAACCATCCGCAGTACCACGTGGTTGCAGTATGCGCTGATTTGTTGAAGCAATGTATTGCTGATATTTACCGGACAAGTCGGCGACCTGTTGTTCCGCTTCCATTATGACTTGGATACCCGCATAAAAATATTTATAAAAGTTTGTACCTTGAATGGTTGTAACATCATAGTTAGTACCATATTGTTCGTTTATCTTGGCTGTCATTGTTGCCAAGATTTCATCAAAGGTACGGGGTACAAAACCGTTTGCAATATCCCACATTATTTATCCTTTTTGCTTTTCTTTGCATTTGTTTCGCGAACACGGTGTTCTTCCTGTTGGCGTTGTCTTTCAGCGGCATCATCCTTATCCGGTTCAGCCATAACACCAATCGGGTATGCATTAAATTTACGAACCTGTGTTTTTGCAAAATCTTTTGTCATATACATTATCGTACTCCTATGGAAATCGACCCATCCAAATTGTTTTGTTTGATGTCGATACTTTTAACTGTACAATTGAGCGCTGTCAATTGCTGAATTATGTGGGCTTTGAAAGTGTCCACTGAAAACTCGAGTTCACCACGAACAAACTGGTCAAAATCGATACCAATGGTGCGACCACCATTTAACGAACCCAACTGAACATTGCAAATATTTTCGCCTTTATATTTGTCGGTTTTTTCCGCCGCAAAGTCAGCGCGGTTCGAATCAAAAACAATATCAACATTTTCTAAAGTACTGTTCATGTTAAACTAAACCTTATGTATGTGTATACAAATATTCCTTTGTCTGCATCGTATATGGCTTCATAATCAGTTGCTCGACCAATCAATCCAACCATACTATACGGTTGCAACATAAAATTCCCCATGTAGTGACCAAATTGATTCTTCCGCAATGTGACCTTGGTTGTAATCAGGTCGCGCAAAATTATAGCATCATCAACGAAACTATAACACAATCTGTTTTGGTCAAAACCATCGATAATATCCGCACACGAAACGGTTGGTACAGCCAACGAATTTATTGCATTCCCAGCAATTAAATAAGGTACCTTTGATTGCGCTTCCGGAATGAATGTCAATGGTTGTTCTTTATATGGAACCAGGTTTGGGATTGGTAACACACGATACAACAGTTCCATTTCCTGCACGGATTGAAACTTAAACACCAAAAAACCGTTTGTATTTTTTATAATCATCGCTGTATAATCCAATCAACCATCTGGTTAATTAAATATACAGTAAACACGGGTTAACACCATTATAAACACAATTATGGCCGCCAAACAAGCGACCTGGTTATTATCCCTGTTGGGCGTGATATACATCATAGGTATCATCCTCTAACAATTCGAGGTGGAAATATTCGTCGCCAAACTGCATCAAAGTACCGGCATCTTCCTTAAACAATACAATGTTGCGCTTCCCTGGTTGATACAATGAAATTGCTTTTTCCGTTTCATAAATGCGGTATTGTTGGTCGTAAAAATCGTCCATAACAATAGTTTTTTCCATGTACGGAAACTTGGTAGCGGCTATTTCAGCGGAATTACAAACCTTCCATTCATAAATCATCATAATCCCCCTTTGTCAACATTGGACACCTTGCCAAATTTTGATGTGTACTGGCTTTCATCGATTTGTGTCGCATTGTTTTGTGTGGTATTGGTTTCCTCGGTTCGATATGTTGCCATTTTCAATTTAAGCAATACTAAATCCGTGTTTCCAACAGGTGCTTCATTGTAGTCCAGAATACGCGCATGTGAAATGGCATATTCGCGCCAATAAAAACTCACCCGTAAATCCTTTGCTGTCGATACATCGGTTAACACACGTTTCAACAGAAAGCGCAACACCGACACAATGGTGGAACCAGTTTTAACCTTAAATGAGGCTTCAATGGTATTTTTAACTCGCGCCATTTGTTTTGGCTGCATTTCGTCCTGAATACCTTCGATAACAGTAGGTACATCCGGATAATCCATATCAATTGATTCGCTTATATTATCAAACAAGAAACCCGTTGACAAATCAGTATCATCCTTGTTGGTTGTTAAGCGTTCGTAAAAATAAAATGGTATTGGGATTCTCGCCACAATTAAACTCGAATCCTGGTTTTGCACTGACCGGCGCACCACAAAATCGATGGCACTACGCCATGTACTACCTTGTTCGGCGGGTGACAAAAAGTTTGTATCCTGTAATGCGGACAACCAATTTGTTTTGATTGGTAACCACAAAATTAACAAAGGTTTCACTTCATCGAGTAACATTTTAGAACTTCCCTATTGGTGTGCTTTGATTTTGCGCTCTCGTATTATTGATTGCGCTGGTTGCATCGTTTGTTTTGTTATACAAATTGTCCGGTACTGGTGACATATTGTTGTTATTATTCAAATATTTCATCGCTGCACTGTAATCACCTTGTGCCATAAGGTCAACAGCCACTTGTGTTTTCTGTGCCCGTTTGGTGGCAGCCGTGGTTTTAACACCGGTTTTACTGGTAATGGTGGAGAATATGTCAGCCAGTTCTTCCTTGTGTAACTTAAATTGTAATTTAATACCTTCCAGCAACAAGGCAGATTCTTTCATGGCGTCCACATTGCGCGCCCAAGCCATATTTCCTTCTTCGATAATTTCGTTGTTCATGGAAATACCTTGCTCGGTCATGTTGCGCATGTTATCCATCCATGAAGCGAAATCCTGATTTGCCAAATCGATACGCCGTTTGTTGGCGCCTTGTATACCTTTGGTTAACACACTAACATCTTGTCCCACAGGAATGTTTTGGTATGCAACCACATTGGAAATAGCTTTTTGTAAACCACCCTGTTCCAACATGGCAATAACATTACCAGCCTGTCTTGGGCTCATTCCAAGTCCACCTTTTTCAATGGATTGTAATGCAAATTCACGCGCTGACATACCGGACTTTGAATACATTTCATATAGGTAATTCATGGCCGCATCACGACGCATACCATATAGTTGTTCACCAATGGCTGCGGTTCGTTTATTGGATGCTAAACTTCTCGCCACCAAATCAACAAATGAATCGGAACCAATGTCCATGTTTTTAAGCGCCTGCTGATACACCAAATATTGCGCCGGGTCAGTAAAACCAGCAGCATACATACCACCATAAACACCTTCTGTTTTATTTATGGCTGCAACATATGCCTGGGATGCCGAACTAAATAATTGTGACGCTTGTTTAATATCATCCGCAGCATCCTCAAACACCGCTGAAATAACACCAGTCAAACCACCAATGGCAGCGCCAACACCTGCTCCAATTGCGGTACCAAGCCCTGGAACAATACTACCCACAGCAGCACCAGCACCAGCACCAGCAGCTATACCATTTATAGCGCTTGTTAAATACAATTTTTCATCGCTAGTCATGTTGAATGAACTGTTGATGGCTGAATTGGCAACCTTAACACCACCAGCAGCAATAGCTCCACCTGCATAAACAGGTAAAGCTTTCATGAGCTGGTTTCGTTTGGTAACATATTGCCGCAATTCTTTGATTCGTGCCGATGAAATTGTTTGTTCAGTTTTAATGGCAGCACGTTCATATTCGCGTAATTGGGATTCAGTGTTTTTTGCAAACAACTGGTTCATTTCCTTGACGGAAGTATTATACGATTTTGCGAATGTTCGTTTTTGTTTATCGGTTAAATTACTGAAAGCATTTTGTAACTGCTGGAATTGTTGTTGGTCAATTTCAGTACCGAATTTCAACTTGATAAAATATTCTGGTGCGGCCATTTACTTCCTCAATGATTCCAAGTAATCCAGTTCGCGCTTATTTTTTGCGGCATCTCGCAACACCTTGTTCAAAATAGTCACGACCGGGACATCATCCCGAATTAAAAAGGCCTCCATACACTCGCGCTCGAAATCAATAGAAAAGTTTGGTATTATATTTAATTCCGAGCTTTCTAAAAAGGGAGCTCAATTTCCAAGACCTTTTTTAATCCTTCTTTCATAATATACAGTAGGTCTTTTGCGTCGTAGGTTTGGATAGCTTCCGGAATAACAGGCCCACCATTGCATTCTGTTTGCGCGAAAATAATCTTCCAATAATTCTCAGGAAGGTCACCACCAAGCATAGCAATTTTGGCAATTATGGAATCCAAATGTTCGCCTTCCAAGGAACCCAATCATTTGAAAAACTTACCGATGTCCGGACGTTTTTCTTGGGCCGCTTCCATTTCCATGTATTCAGCAGTGATTTCCGGTGTATAATATGCAGAACGCATCAAAAAATACATTACCTGCATAAACTGATAACCATTAACACCGCGCAACTCTTTTATCTTAAATGTGTTTGCCATTATTCATCCTTTTTGTAGTCGCTTAAAATATCGATAATTGAACCAGGGCCGAAGGTAACTTCGTTGGTATCCATATTAACCAATGCAGGAACACTGTTAACTTTGTGTTGTTTGCAAAAGTCCATCCAATCGCTGGCACCATCATCGGCCAGCAATATTTTGTATGTACCTTCCTTAACATTGGCAGCATCCAACCAGCGCTTCACCATGTGACAGTTGGGACAACCATTTGATTTCATAACTAAAGTAAACATTTATCCACCTATTTCATTCAAATC
>JAZQGC010000018.1:0-8890 GCA_045539815.1 Candidatus Enterousia sp.
TACCCGTTGTGGTCGGTTTTTTTTGGGTTTTATATCTTTTATATTATGTTGTTGACTTTTTTTTTTTGGTGTACAATGTTGGTAGGTCTAAAAGAAAAAGGAGTATAAGATGGGTTTTTGGACAGATTGGTATGATTATCCACAAGATGGTGGATTAAATAAATTGGCAGATTTAATAAAAAGGGATGCAACAACGGAATCGCCTAGGCCGACAGCAACAGATTTGTCCTTGATGATCAGCCATTTGGGAGATGTTTATTCTCCAAAAACATCTAATATCATAGGTGATATATTGATTGAACTTGGTAATGCAGCAAAAATGAACATTACCTATAATAAGGCATTGTTTGATAAAGAAGTGTTTGCTAAATATTCTGCTTTGTTTATGTCGGTACATCAAAAAAATGTAAGCAAATTAAAATCATTAGATGATTTGTGCAAAACATTCTCGCCGGATTTTAAATTTGCTGATGTTATTTCTGCATATGTTGGTATTTTCGCGAAAAGAGAATATGACATGATGCGAGCAGCTGCTGGATTAAAAGCTGCCAGAGACGGCAATTATTAAATTCATAGCAAATTTTTTTAACGAATGTATGTGGTGCATAAATTCAGAGAAGATTTGTTTCTTGTGTTGTATTAATGCAAGCATACTGTCACCAAAAGATACACCGCACTTTTTTAGTGCGGTTTTTATTTGCATTATTATGGATGTTTACATAAAAAGTTTATTCTTCGATTTCGTATTCTTCGATATAGGTGCGTTGTATCGGTGCAGATACCGCAGATTGAAAGTCGTTGGTTTGTATTGTTGGTGTTTCTGAATCACTGGTTATCGTGATAATGTTTCGCGGTTTATCAGGGGTTGCCTGTTTTGTGTTTGCACCAATTGTTTTACTGCTGTATTTGTCGTGCAGGCGTGATGGTAATCTGATATAGGCATCAGGGTCAATCCCATCTGTTTGTAATTCCATTGCGTCTGCACTGGATTGGCGTTCCCTGGACAGGTTGTACATCGGTACAGAAAAGTCTGTCGCGCCGGTTTTTATGATGTCTGGGGTGCCCGAACCGTTTAGTCTTACAATATTTAATGCGCGTTCCGATACGCCGTTTGGTAACAGGCGATATAAACCAGATGTGCCAATATATCCACCAGGTGCCATTAAGTATACACTGTTCGGTTTGTCAGAATACATCATGCCGATTGCCATGTTGGTCGCATCGTAACCAAAACTGGCCAGACGGGTTGGGGAAACCTGATAGGTTTGTGTATAGATTTCTGAAAATTTATTGTCAATTGCTGGCAATGATGCATATTTTGCACCACGCATCGTAAAATCTGATGCAATGTCAGAACCATCCCACATTGTTGTGCCGTAAAAACGGGCATCGTTTGCGCCAATGTTATAGTAACGCAGAAATGATACCAGGGATTTTGTGTCTTCGCCATTACCCAGGAACAATATCGCGTCATATGGTACAGAACCAAGTGTGTCGGTCTTGGACAGTTTTTCAAGTTGTAAATTTAAATTTGATTTTTCAACCGCGGTTAAACGCTCGTTCGTCAGGATGTCTGATATTATTTGACGGGCGCGCGTGTGCGCCATTGTGCGCGCAGTATTCATAGACGCCGCAACAGATGTTTGTTTGATGGATTCAGAATCTTGTTCCGTGTAATAAAATATCCCAATCAATGGTAATTCATAGTGTTCTGATGCATGTTGTGCGGTTCCTGCCATTAAATGACCAGAATTTGTGTCTGGGGCAATAATTATAAATTTGCGAACATCATCGGACTTCATCTCGCGGATAATTGTTTCAACGCCGTTTGATGGTATCAGTGATACGGATATTACGCCGTCACCAACAGACTGGGCGTCTGATGTAAATGATAATACAGGGATATCAGACGGTTTGTGTCGCTTGATATGTTCGGCATCAGATGAAAATACAGGACCCAATATAATGTCAGGGTTGTGGGTTAATGCCGATTGCAGCGCGCCGCTAATATCCGCAGCAGAATCATAAAAAGATATATTTAATGTATCGGGGGCATTTTGTATGGCCGCCAAAGATATTCCAGAACGGATTGTTTGACCAATGCCAGAATTATCACCAGATAATGGTAATATTACCGCCATATTATGTGGCGCGCCGTCAGGGGCAGTTTGGTTGTTGTGCGCCAGAAAATCATCCAATTTCGTGGGTGAATCAATCGGCGCGTTGGTATGCGCGGCAAACCAGTCGTTGTCAGATATTGTGCCATTTTGTGCGCATCCTGATAATACGATTAAAGATAATAAGTATTTAAAAAATTTGTTTATATACATTGAAAAATCCATTTTATTTTGTATCATTTTACTATAAAAGGATTCTAAATGCAATCAGGGCTTTATATTGTTGGTACACCAATTGGAAACTTGTCTGATATGTCGCCACGCGCAATAGATGTTTTACAGTCTGTGGATTTGGTCGCAGCAGAAGATACGCGCGTGTTCGGTAAACTGGCGGCACATTTTGATATCAAAACAAAGCGTGTGTCGTGTCATGAACATAATGAACGGGATGTGGTGCCAGATTTGATTGAAAAAATACGCGCTGGGATGTCTGTGGCGGTGGTCAGTGACGCCGGTATGCCCGCGGTGTCAGACCCTGGGTTCAGATTGGTGCGTGCAGCACGCGCAGAAGGGCTGCCTGTGTTTGTGGTGCCGGGACCCGTGGCCGCAATTGCCGCACTGGTGTTATCTGGGTTCCCAACGGACAGATTTACGTTCTGTGGATTTGTGGATTTGAAAAAACTGCGCGATGATAATAAAATTCCACATACCATAATTTATTATGAAAGCCCAAACAGAATCATGAATACAGTCGCGGAAATGGCTCGTATCATGCCAGAAAGAAAAATCGCAATCGTGCGCGAGATTACAAAAATTCATGAAGAAACAATTGTCGGATATCCTGCACAGTTGTTGGGAATTAATCCGCCACGGGGGGAAATTGTTATTGTGGTTGCACCACGACCAGAACATAAAATGTCTGATGATGAAATATCAGAAATTGTTAACGATATTGCAAGAACTTCGATGAAGTCCGCAGCGGCAGATTTGGCGCAACGAACAGGACTGTCCAAGAAAGAGGCTTATAAAAGATTATTAGAGCAGGGGGATAAATAATGATAAAATTTGTCGGCAGTTTCGAAACAGTTAATTCTTTGCCCAAAACACAGTTCGCAGAATATGCTTTTATCGGGCGCAGTAATGTTGGCAAGTCTTCGTTAATAAATGCCGTCGTCGGTCAACAGATTGCACGCACTTCTAATACGCCAGGACGCACACAAAGCCTGAATCTGTTTAACCTGGATGACAGGGTGATGATTGTTGATTTGCCAGGGTATGGTTATGCAAAAGTGTCAAAGATTGATGCGTTGCGCTGGTTAAAAAGACTGGAAGAATATTTGTTGTCGCGCAGACAATTAAAAAGACTGTTTATTTTAATTGATTCGCGTATCGGTGCGCGGGATTCTGATTTGGATTTAATGGATTTTTGTGATGCAAATGCCATAACTTATCAAATCGTTTATACAAAAAAAGATAAAAAAATACGCGAAAAAAATCAGATAGAAATTAAACATACTGAACATGGGGCGATGTTGCCAGATGTGCTGGAAACATCCGCAGAAAAAAATACAGGACTGGAACAGTTAAAGGCCGTGCTGGGTGTCAAATAAAAATATATTTTATGCAACAAATCCTGCGAAAATTTCAGATGCATTATGGCAACTGATGGTCGCCAGTGGGGTAGATGTCGCAGATATGTTGATTTTCTTGCCCAGTCGTCGCGCCGTGCGCAGCGTGGAAAAAATGATTGTGGAAAAATCTGGGGGGTGCGCCATATTGCCCAGATTGGTCGCGTTGGGCGAAGGAACCGAAGAAGATGATGTCGATGATTGTTTGTATGCAGATGTTATTTCTGATACAGAACGTGTTGTATTGATGGCAAAGTTGTTGGCCGCAGATGCATGCGTGGGAAATCTGACGACTGCGCTGCCAATCGCACATGATTTAGTGCGTATGCAAAATTATCTGGAAAACGAAGGCATAGATGCGGCGCAAATAAATTGGGTCGATTTGGTCGATGAAAAATATGCAACCCATTTTCAAAACAAGGCACGGATATTAAATATTCTGTCGGGCTTTATGGCAGTTTATGCCGCAGATAGAATAACCGCAACAGGTGCAAAAAATCGTGATATTCGCAGCTGGATAAATGTGTTAGGGCGTTATAAATTTGTTGTTGTTTGTGCGTCTACGGCCAGTGTCCCTGCAACCGCAGATTTAATGCGTGCAGTTGCACAATATGAAAATGGGCGGATTATTTTGTCTGGTAAAATCAGTGGGCGGGTTCAGGATTTTATACTGGATACAAATCCGTATAATTCTGAATATAAATTCTTGGACAGCTTGAATATAAAACCAGAAGATGTTTTGCCAATCGATGTCGGGGACAGCGCAATTGATTTTATGAATTATGCGTTCGGTAATGATTGCAGTACATTGGTGGATGATGTCGTTATGGATAATGTGCATTTGGTTTGCGCACCACGCGAATCTGTCGAGGCAGAAGTTGTCGCAAATATCGCACAGAAAAGTATCGCAGAAAATAAATCTGTGTTGGTTATAACCCCCGATGCCGCAGGTAATCAGCGTATCGCAATGGCACTGGCAAAACATGGAATTGTTGCGGACTTTTCGGGGGGGATGTCTGGCAGTCAAACGGCGGTTGGACGCGCAATATTAAATATGTTTGATGCATGGATAGAACAAAAGTCAAACATGTTTGATAAGCTGTATGAAGATTTGAATTATAATTTGTTTGATACAATTGCAAAAATTGTTGATGAAAATTTGTGGGATTTTACGCCTGAATTTGTTGCAGATGATGATGTGGCAATTGGTGTGTGGGGGGCAATAAAAAATATTTCTGATGCGCTGGGGCTGGCAGATATAAAATTGGATTTAGCTGATGCACGCGCGTTTGTTGCAGATGCAATTGCGGGGGTGTCTGTGCGTCCGCCAATGAACGAAGACGCCCAGGTCGTTGTCTTGGGAACAATTGAATCGCGTATGCAGACCGCAGATGTTGTTATATTGACAGGTTTAAATGAAGGTATGTTTCCCGCGCGCGGTTATGAAAACGCATGGTTGCCCAGATGTATTGCAAAACAAATTGGATTGCCCGCCGCAGACAGAAAAGTGTCGTTGCAATCGTTAGATTTTATGAACCTGTCGTGCGGTAAAGATGTCTATTGGGTGCGTGCAACGGTTGCCGGTGGTGTTCAGACGACCGAGTCCAGATTCTTGTCGCGTGTTGTTGCCAGACGCATAATTATAAATTCCACAGAACAAGAATTTATTTTAAATCAAATCGCACAACAGGATTTTGTAGAACATGTTCGATTGGATTATTCTGCGCCAAATCCGCCGGCGGATTGGTCTGATGTATATGTTACAGATTTGGAATATTTGATAAATAATCCCTATGCATTTTATGTGAAACATATCTTAAAATTGCGCGTGTTGGATGATTACTGGGTGTTGCCAGATGCGCGTAAGTTCGGAACGCTGGTTCATGATGTTATTGAACATGCAACAGATTTACGACCAGATGTTTTGGTCGCGCAATTAGACGCGCGTGCCCGTGATTTGTTAGGGGCGGGGAATATTGTATTCTTTTTCTGGCATAAGCGTTTTTTACAAATAGCGCCGTTAATCGCAACAGAATTAAGTGCGTTGAAAAATAGTGTCGCAGAAATAGACGGATGTGTGAAAATTGCATCACGAAATGTGCGTGCGCGTGCGGACCGTGTTTGGGATGGCGGGGTAATGGATATTAAAACAGGCGAAGTGCCCAGTAAAAAACAGTTGTTGTTGGGTAATGTTCCACAATTACCATTAGAAGCTTTTATGCTGCAATCTGGTGGATTTAAAATACAGACAACTTGTTTGTCGCGCGCGCCAATTATTAAATTCTTGCAGTTGAAAAATAACAATGTCTGTGTTGTTGAATACGATGCGCCAACAACACAACAAATGATAAATGGGGCCGTTGCCAAGGTTACTGATTTATTTAATATATTCAGTGTTGGTCAATGTCCATATGAATATCGCGAAACATCCAAACCAAAATATCATGCGTTTGATGATTTGGCGCGTATAAAAGACTGATATATTATTTTATTTCCAACATTAAACCACAGTGGTCGGTTGGTTTTTCTGCCAATCTGGGGTTAATGTCGATTTCACAGCTTTTTACCATCGCAGCAGCGGTTTTGTTGCACAAGAAGTAATCTAAACGCAGACCTTGCTTGTTGCCGACAGTGTCGCGACCACGATATCCGTACCATGTATAATCTATTTCATCGGGATGTAATGTGCGCCATGCGTCCATCCAACCAGATTGCAGCCAGTCGTTCATAATTTCGCGCGCCGCAGGTGCAGAAATTGCAATGCCTTCGTAATTTTTTGGTTTCCAGATGTCGCGATCTTCGATTGCAACATTGAAATCGCCACCGATAATAACCGCTTCGGGGGAATTTATGTACTGGGATATGTATTGGGTAAATGCGCGCATCCATTCCAATTTGTATGGGAATTTTGGTGATGTAACTGTATCGCCATTTGGCATGTATACATTTATCAATCTGATGCGGCCGTCAATAACGCACTCGATAAAACGGGCGTTTGTATCAGGGTATGTTGGCATCCCCATTACAGTATCTTCGATGGAATATTTTGAAAATATGGCAACGCCGTTCCAACTTTTTTGACCAAATACCTTGATATTATAACCATATTCATCAAACAGGTTGTGTGGAAAGTTTGCTGTTTCAACCTTTAATTCTTGGACCATAATTGTGTCATATTCGCCACCGCGTAATATGTCAATAAAGCTTTCAATATGGGCGCGGATAGAGTTTATATTAAGTGTTAAAATTTTCATGTTTGCAATCCTATTTTATGTCAGGTATAATACCCGTTGTCCAATATAAAAACAACAAGGAATTTTATAACATGAATATGTATCAGTTACTGGAACGTACCGCACAAACATGGCCAGATAATTTGTATCTGGTTCGCGAAAACGTTACCTATAAAGAATTTATTGAGCTGGTCAAGGCACGCGCCGCGTCGTTGGATGCCGCGGGATTGAAAAAGGGTGATGTGGTTGGTATCTTGTCACATAATATCCCAGAATTTCCAATCACAATGTTTGCAATTTGGTATCTGGGTGGAACAGTTTTACTGTTGGATACAAATTTAACACCATTTGAATATGACAATATGGCAACAATTACAAATTGTCATATGGTGTGTGCAGAAAAATCTTTTGTTTATAAAACCAGCAAGTTTAAATTCTATGATATAACCAAAAAAGACGGCAAGGTTAATCCAGATTTAAAACCTGCAAATGTCGAATCTTTGGATATTGCGACAATGTCATTTACATCTGGGTCAACAGGCGTGCCAAAGGTTGTACCATTAACGCACTTTAATATCGTTGAATGTACGAATTCTTTGGAATCAATGGCGGAATGGATAAGACCAGGCGACTTTTTATATGGCTTTTTGCCAATGTATCATGTGTTTGGTTTTGCGGTTGAAATACTGGCTACATTGCATTATGGTGCCGGCGTTTTGTTGCAACCAACCGTTAACCCAAAAGAAATTATGGCGGACTTTAAAAAGTTCAAACCACAAATTATTCCCGCAGTTCCCAGATTATGGGAAGTATTCCGTAATAAAATTATCGATAATGTAAAAGCACAAAAGAAATGGTGGCTGGTATCGTTTGTTTTAAAGTATGGAAAATTGTTGGATAAAATCGGTTTGGGCGCGTTGGTGCGCAAGGTGCAAAAACCAATTCTGGATGTGTTTGGTGGTCGTGCACGCCTGCTGATTGCTGGTGGGGCCGCCACAAAACCAGAAGTAGAAACTTTTTATGAACGTTTGGGCCTGACATTTATTCAGGGGTATGGATTGACAGAAACAGTTGGGCCAATCTGTATATCCAAACCAACAAAAAAACGTTTGCCATTTGCGTTTGGTGGACCAACACTGAACAATGAATGCGAAATTCGCGACAAAAACGAAGATGGCGTTGGTGTATTGTGGTTGCGTGGTCACCAGGTATTTGGTGGGTACATGAATAACGAAGCCGCAAACAAGGAAATCTTTGATGAACGCGGGTTCTTTAATACTGGCGATATGGTTTCGATGGATAAAAATGGCGAATTACATTTTGCCGGCCGTAAAAAACAAGTAATTGTTTTGGATAGCGGTAAAAATGTTTATCCTGATGAACTGGAAGGTATGTTTATAACAATTCCTGGTGTTAAAAATGTCGCGGTATTTGAACACCGTGTCAAAGACAAAACTGTTACTTATGGCGTGTTCAGCGTAGAAGAAGGTGTAACCATGGAACAGCTGGGCAAAGAAATTGCTGCGGTAAATAAAAAAGTCGCAAGCTATAAATGGGTAACACACTATGCCATGACGACAGAAGATTTACCATTGACCAGTACCCAAAAGGTCAAGCATCATGTGGTTCGTCAGAATCTGATTGATGGGAAGTATCCAGATCGTCACGAATAAAAATAAAAAAATAAATTATAATAATTTATCTAAAAGCGGTGCCGGCAACTCATGTAACTTCTGTACACTACGTTGCCGGCACTACTTTTATCTAAATCATTCTAATTTATTTATAACAAGGCGTATCTACGGTCGATCCTGATGGCTCATGTAACTTCTGTACACTACGCCATCGGGACCGTTCCGTATCTAAATCATTCTAATTCATTTATAACAAGGCGTATCTAAAAGCGGTGTTG
>JAZQGC010000019.1:0-6543 GCA_045539815.1 Candidatus Enterousia sp.
TATTTCCAAATCATGTTCTTGTTTAATCAACAGGTGTATATATTCGACATTAACAATCTGTGCGGCGTGCGCCCCCAGAATCCAAAAACACCCCAATAAACACAGCAGAATTTTTTTAAACATGGTGGCGGGTCCTTAATCAGTTGGTTCTGGCAACGCAGGGGTGGGAACAGCCATTGTTCCAGAAACCGTATAAGTTCCCGCCATGGTTTGGTTTGCGGATGCGTCGGTATCAACCTTGGGTGCGACAGCACCATCGACATATGACACGGACGCGATTGATGCGTGCGCGCCAGATATGGCGCAACATAACAACATCGCACAAAATATTATTGCAATCTGCCGCACTTAATCCCCCCATTGCAAATAAAAACCACCAGAAAAAACGGGTGGTCAGGAGGTTGATGACAATCACGAAGTATTGTGTGCTTATTCGGTTTATTCGCAACCCTCCTGACCGGTATGGACAGGAGTTTTTTTCATCAGATATAAAAAAATTACGCCATATGGCGCGTCGTTTTATATCAGACGCTTCGTGCAACGGGTCATCACACCCCATCCCAGGAATACCCTGTGGACATGCGTATTATATCATATTTTTTTATATAAACAAACAAAAATCCCCAAACGGGGATTTTTTTTACAATTGAATAAACATATTTGGATTCTTTTCCAGCAACTCTATCGCCTTGTCCAACGATTTACGATATTCTTTAAATTTCTTTTTATCTGCCTGGCCCAGGTTACTGATTGCCGGTAATTTAACCGTCATTGGGTTAACATGCACGCCGTCCTTGATAATTTCATAATGTAAATGTGGCCCGGTTGAATATCCTGTTGAACCGACATAACCGATTGTTTGTCCCTGACGCACATTTGTTCCAACATTTACCCCCTTGGCAAATCTGGACATATGCGCATACAATGTTTCGTACGACCCATTATGTCTGATTTTAACATAATTACCATGCCCACGATTATATGTCCGTGCAACAACACGCCCTGCCCCGGCGGCCGGAATTGGTGTACCTGTTGATGCGCGGAAATCAACCCCCTTGTGCGCACGCGTAAACCCCAAGACCGGATGTTTACGCTTTTTTGAAAAGTTACTGGTAATTTTTGCATTATTAATTGGCGTACGCTTTAATGACTTTATTGCGCCATTACCATCCGCATCATAAAAGCCGGTTGTTCCATCTGCTTTTTTAAACCGATACATTTGAACATTTCCGCGCATTGCCTGAAAAGACACCGCCAAAACCCGCCCATTTTCGACCTTTTGTCCATCTGAAAAATTTTCTTCATACAACACCCAGAACTTTTGGCCCGCGCGAATATCGCGTTCAAAGTCCATTTCAAACGCCAACAAATCATAAACATCAATCAAGATTCCCGCCGGAATCCCAGCACGCTGGCCCGCCAGATAAAAACTGTCCCCATCCAAGATTTCACCACTGCGCCACACCGCACGCGTATCAGGCGTAACATCCACGGTTTTACAATTCCACGCGCCAGAATCATCGCAAGTCAATTCAACCTGGCGCCATGGGGACGGGACAACCACAATCTTGGACACCGGTGCATCATCATTATCGCGCACAAATTCTAATTTATCACGATCAGCCCGCAATGTTGCGATACCAGCATTTTTCTTTAACACAGCGGCAATTTCATTTACATCACGATGACTTAATCCCTGATTAATCAACAACCCCGACAGCGTATCACCCGCAGACACATTAACAACAGAACGACACGCAATATCATCACGCACGCCACCATCACGCCCCCCGGCAGTAACCAAAACAACAACAATCGCAACCATGGTTAAAACAACCGCCAACCCCATGATAATACGAGTAAACATTACGGAATTTATAATATCTTTTGCTTTTTTCATGGCATTGATTATAATATCGGCATGACAAAAAATCAAGCGTTCACAATTCTACAAAATGCAGGCGGCGTTCGTGCGGCCCGCATCATCACAGACAATGTACCAAAATTAACCCGCCTGGCGGTTATATGGTATGCGCACTTGCTGCGACGCGGTGTCCCCGTGGCAAAAATAATTCACAAGAAATGGTTTTACAGTCTGTCTTTTTATACGAACAGACACACCCTGGATCCGCGTCCAGACACAGAAACATTGGTTGCATCGGTAATATCAGATTGTACAGACAACGAACCAAAACAAATCTTGGATTTGGGAACCGGCACAGGCTGCATAATATGTTCGTTGATAAAAAACATACAAAACGCGTCTGGCGTTGCCACAGATATTTCACGGCGCGCATTACGCGTTGCACGCCGCAACATTTCACAATTGGGATTAACCAAACAAATAAAAACTGTTCGCACATCATTTTATCGCAACCGAAACTTTGACACCAGGTTTGATATAATTGTATCCAATCCACCGTATATCGCACATAATGACACCCGTGTTAACGACGCGGCAAAATACGACCCAGATATGGCACTATACGCACCCAACAACGGATTGGCTGCATATCAAGCAATCGCAAAAAACGCCCACAATTGGCTAAAAGATTACGGCAAGATGTACCTGGAAATCGGCATTGACCAGGGAACAGACATAAAAAACATATTTATTCAAAACGGATGGAATCTGTTACGCACAGAATTTGACCTGTCTGGCATTGAACGCGTTCTTATTTTTACCAAGGCACACCAATGAAACAACTGAACGACACTGATATTACGGAAATGATTTCATCAGAATTTGTGCCTGACACTTCATCGGTACGCACAACGGTCCACAAACACTTGCACCTGTCCACCCGCATACCGGCACAACCACGCCCCACACCACGGCACATGGTATTGGACCTGCACCAGTTCACCGAAGAACAAGCATGGGCGGCAATATTATCCCTGGCAAAATCTGGGACGCGCACCGCCACCATTATCACAGGCGCCAGCGGCATATTAAAAATAAAATTTCAACAATGGGCAACAGACAGTATTTTAACACCATATATATTGTCTGTAACCCCGATAAACAACGGCAGTTTTGCTGTAAAATTCAAAAAACAACAACCCATGGAATAAAACATGCATCAAAAACAAACTGTATACGACCATATAAAATCCAATAATATCAAGACATTATTATTGGTTTTATTGTTCCCATTAATTTTTATTGCATTAATATTTTTATTTGTATGGGCTGTATCCCCATTATCGGACGCAATAAATACAACAATGTCTGTTGCAATACCAACAATCGCAGTATGTTTAATATGGATGCTGATATCATGGGCATTTGGGGATTCTATGATGTTGTCTGCATCTGGCGCGCATCAAATAGACGACACAATCCCTGAAAACCGTAAAATTTATCGTCTGGTTGAAAACACGGCATTGGCGGCAGGTCTGCCGACACCGCGCGTATATATTATCGAAGACAACTCTTTAAACGCATTTGCGACGGGTCGCACACCAAATGACGCATCTGTTGCCCTGACCCGTGGCATAATAAACAAACTGGACACACACGAATTACAGGGGGTTATTGCGCACGAATTGGCCCATATTGGCAATCGCGACATCAGATTAGACATGTTAATAATTACCGGTATCGGTGTAACCGTATTTATTGCAGACATTATTTTCCGCAGTGCCATACACAGTCGCCATATTGACACATCGGACGACAACAACAACGGCAATGGCGCGGCGGTATTGATGATGGTATGGTTGGCATTTATGGTATTTAATTCTATTATCAGTCCGCTGTTACAAATGGCAATATCCCGCAAACGCGAATACGCCGCAGACGCGACAGGTGCATTTATCACACGCAATCCGCACGCATTGGCATCTGCCTTGCGAAAAATCAGCACAGATTCACGAATTGAATCCATGGACAATATAAAATCAATGGCGGCGATATGCATTGCGAATCCGACATCGCCCCGCAAATTCGCATCAGAATTAATGGCGACCCACCCACCAATTGACCAACGAATACAACGTTTGGAATCGATGGGGACATAAAGAAATAAAAAAATATTATTTTTGCTTGCATTTAAAATAAAAATGTATAAAATAACAATCCGTTGCATCCATAGCTTAACTGGATAAAGCATCTGACTACGGATCAGAAGACTGAGGGTTCGAATCCTTCTGGATGCGCCAGAATTAATAAAGAACGTCGCCTTGCGCGGCGTTTTTTATTAATCCACGTGCAACGTGGATATTCGACCCCAGGGTTCGAGCCGCAGGCGAAAGGGGCCCATAGAGCGACAGCGAATATGGGAATTTACAATCCTTCTGGATGCGCCAGAATTAATAAAGAACGTCGCCTTGCGCGGCGTTTTTTATTAATCCACGTACAACGTGGATATTCGAACCCAGGGTTCAACAATGAGTAAGCAAGAACAAGCTTTGCGCAATTCACGCACTAACGAATACCCCAGAACTATAAACCAACCGACCCAAACACGCCCCCGCGCAGCGCGGAGGTGTGACGGACGTAGGAAGCGCAGAGACCCGAGCAACCCGAGACACACTCAGACGCGGAAGCGAAAGCGACGTTGAACACCCAGCGCGAAGACGCAGGGTGCGTCATTTTACACCAGCAATATTTGCGCTCAGCCCCATCCGCATCAACACCATTTAACCCAGCATCCGCTGTTATAAACGTTTTTGCATAATCACCCGTGCCATAATATGCGCCCTGGACCGTTGTGCGCCCCAGGCCTTCGGCCGCGGACAGGCACGTTACATCGCCCGCAACACGGCCATATGCAAATGCTGTCCACCATGTCCACTCGGCCACGTTATTGCCATTAGCCGTACCATTAACCATTGGGTCCAAGACCAACACCATTATATCATCGCGCGCACACATATCCGTCGCAAATGCGCAAAACGGCACCATCAGCCCCAATAAAACAAAAATTTTTTTCATATTTTCCATCCCCCAATCAAAAAAACCACCAGAACAATTCAGGTGGTTGGAGGTTAGAAACTATTATAAGGAATAGCGGGCTTATTCTATGTATTCGCCGCCCTCCAACCATGGGTTGGAGTGTTTTTTCATCGCACACAAGTGCAAATGCCTTATAAAGGGTTTCTACGCCCCATCATCGGAATACCCGACAACAAATACATTATAAATTAAAATAATCCGTTTTACAAACACAAAAAATCGCCCGATGGGCGATTTAATCTTAGAATCCGAAGACCATACGTTGTTTTGATTGACGTTTCTTTTCATTACGAACGGCTTCTTCTTTCAAACGTTTGCGTTTAGTAGTTGGTTTTTCATAACGCTGACGTTCTTTCATTTCGCGGTACAGACCTTCTTTCTGAGATTTACGTTTTGCAACGCGCAATGCCTGTTCAACATTATTATCGCGAACCAGAACTTTTACCATATGTATTCACCCCCTTTACGACGCATTTGTATTATCTTTTTAAAAAGGGGATTTGCATCCCCTTTCCTTTTTGTTTTGGTGGAGCTGATCAGGCTCGAACTGACGACCCCCTGCTTGCAAAGCAGGTGCTCTACCAACTGAGCTACAACCCCAAAACTTTGCACTTTCTTTTTGAAAGCGTGTTGATTTTATACATTTAACAAACAAATGTCAACAAAAAAATATATATTGACAAATCATAATACAGGTACTAAATTAAAGTTTATTAACATAAAATAATGCGAACGCTCATGATGACAGAAGACAATAAGAATTATTATATAAAACTGATTACTGAATCACTTGTAAACGATCCAGAAATATACAACGCAATACGCGAAATGCACAACAGTGCAATACAGTTACAAAATACACTTGTTCAAAGATTACCATACAATATAACAAAAACAATATTTCAAAACACTATATCCAATGTCATCAACACAATAAAACCAGCTATATCAGAAGCATCATCAGATAATGAACAAAGCAACGTATCACACACAAATGAAAATACGCCTGTTGTTTCCACTGATACAATACAAACAGATACCGAACAAACACAGACAATAATAAACGAACCGCAATCCGAAACAATAAAAACAAACACTGTCAAAACAACAAAAAAACCATCTGCAAAAAAAACAGACTGGTCAAAGTCACCTGATTTATCTTTGCGTCAAGCATTTGCACGCCACAAGAGAGCCGGCAAACCACTTGAACCAGAATTGTTGGCAGAACTGATTAAACGTTTTCCGGGATTTGACCCAGAAACACAAACATTTACAGGTGCAAAGAGGCCTAAAAAAGATACAGACTGGACAAAATCATCAGACATGTCTTTGCGTCAAGCGTTTGCACGCCGCAAGAAAACCAGCACACCACTTGAACCTGAATTGTTGGCAGAACTGACCAAACGTTTTCCAAACTTTGATTCAGAAACACAAAACTTTACAGGCACAAAGAAACCCAAAAAAAATACCGACTGGTCAAAGTCACCTGATTCGTCTTTGCGTCAAACATTTTCAAACCGCAAGAAAGCCGGCAAACCAATCGAACCAGAATTGTTGGCGGAATTGATTAAACGTTTTCCAAA
>JAZQGC010000020.1:0-4174 GCA_045539815.1 Candidatus Enterousia sp.
TTTATGGATGTAAAAATTGAACAGTCTTGGAAAGATGCGTTAAGCGCAGAATTTGATAAAGATTATTTTATTAAACTGACAGATTTTGTACGGGGTGAATATTTATCAGGTAAAAAAATATTTCCAGATGCAAAAAATATCTTTAATGCATTTAATTTGTGCCCATTGGATAATGTAAAGGTCGTGATAATCGGACAGGACCCATATCACGAACCAGGCCAGGCCCATGGTTTATGTTTTTCTGTGTTGCCACCAACACCAAATCCACCAAGTTTGCAAAATATATACAAAGAAATATTATCTGACATTGGGCGGCCGTCGGTTACAAATGGTGATTTGACTTATTGGGCGAATCAGGGGGTGTTGTTATTAAATTCTACATTGACTGTTCAGGCGCATGTTGCTGCGTCACACAGCGGACGCGGATGGGAACAGTTTACAGACAGTGTTATTCGTGCATTAAGTTTGCGCGAAAATATTGTATATATGTTGTGGGGGTCGTTTGCGCAGAAAAAAGCGGCGATTGTTGATGAAAATAAAAATTTAATTTTGAAAAGTGCACATCCGTCGCCACTGTCTGCGTATCGTGGTTTTTTTGGAAATCATCATTTCAGTCAGGCAAATAAATATTTGTCAGAACATGGCAAAACACCAATCGAGTGGTAGGTTTGTTACAGACCAACGCTGCCGAACATTGCACCGCGTATATTCGTACTGGTACAGTTACAATTATTTTTGCATGATGCTGAATTGCCAAAATTAAATTGTACAACCCAAGCTGATATGGCGGGATGTGTTATGCGACAGCAACAAACACCGCGTTCGTTTCCATTTTTGTCTGTGCCGAGTAATCCTGCTGATGCGGATATAAGTGTGTTTTTATATTCATTTATACCATAAATTTTTCCGGCATTTGTTTGTCCCATGGTTTCTGTTGTTGATAAACATGTTGTTTCGCCATGTATTTGTCCGTATGGAAATTCCATCACCCATTTTGCATCTTTTTTGTATATTGTTGTTCCCGATATGCTGGGGTCCAGTGATATCACCAGTGTGTTATCGCGTACACACATTGTATCCGCCAATATGGTTGTTGGAAAAAGAAAAATAACTGCGAATAAAAAATTTTTCATATTTATCCTCCTGCGGTTGGAAAAAAGACCACCGGAAAAATATGGTGGTCAGGAGGTTCAGAACAATCAGATGAATTGTGTTGCTTATTCAATATATTCGCAAACCCTCCTGACCATAAAGGCAGGAGTTTTTTTGTCATTTTTTGTGACACATCTGACAGGTTCTGACACCCCATCGTTGGAATACCCAACGACGAGGTTATTATACAATAAAGTTTTTAGAATAGATATAAAAAAAATCCCCATTTCGGGGATTTTTTATTCAATGCAACAATTTACAGCATTTTTTACCCAGCTTTTTAATTTAGATATCTTTCCATTACTGGTTTTTGCTGTTGTTTCTGATTTTGTCGCAGCAGCACGGGATACGGCTGTTTTTTTGTCTGTCTTTTTTGTTGTGTTTTCGCCTGTTAAAATGCCCATGTTTAATCCCCAGAACATAGAATATAATTCATATGACTGGTCAAATAATTCATATGCTGTTTTTGTGTCCCCGGATGCAAGTGCCTTGGTTCCAACTTCGAATACACGCATGGATGCGGCAAGCAAATGTTTTGATATGCACCAAACTTCGCCTTGGTATGATGGAATTATTTTCAGCATTGCGTTTTTGCGCATTTCGCGGACATCATTAATCAAATCATAAAATTCTGTTTTACCAGTTTTTGCGCCAGAAAACATTAAATGTTCTTCAATAGAAATCAAGTTCATAATTGCAATTGTTAAATCTTGGTCGCTGGACAAGTCTTTTGGATTTACTTTTTTTGCAACATCCAATTTTTCAATAAATTCCTGAACGTTTTCTATTTTTTTCATTTATAACACCTTTGTTTTTTATAAACAAATTATCATGGCCCAGCTGGCCAATGCCAATGCAACCAATGGTAATACAACCTTTTCAAATGGAAAGTGTGCATGGCCACCGTTCTTTTTTTTCATCCATTGATACAATTTTGATGTCAGGATGAATATTGCCGCACCACATAATGTACCGAATAATACAGGGTCCATTACAAAGCCACCACAAATTGATACAGGATTGTATTCAACAACACCCATGTATGCAAAACCAACCATTGCAACAGATGCAGCAATTACGATTGTGTCGCGACCACGAAAGTGCCAATTCTTTTTATCCATAAACTTTAATGTCCAATATCCAATCAGTGTTAACAGTGCACCCGCCCACAGACCAACAACACTGTCTGGAACGCCCAAACGGCGCGCAATATCCAACCCCGCGCCAATCGCAATCGTACATACAGGACATGCCGGATTTGCAAGCGCAGATACAGGTAACATTGCGATTAATGCCAATAATAACTTATGCATAATTCCTTTCCTTTGATATGTAACCTGTGTATTATCGCTGATTTTCAAAATAAAGTCAACAGGTGTATAAGGGAATAATGCCAGAAAAATGTTTGTGATTTTATTAAAAAAACTTGACAAATAAATATTTTAGTTTATCATGTTTGGTAATAAAAAACCGAAATCAGAAAAACAAGGAAAACAAAATGAAAAATATAATAGATCAATTAAAAACATGTTTAAAGGAACAAAATTGCTGTATTAAAGGTAATGATCTTGATTTGGTCGTGATTCAATATGGTAAAAGATTGTTTGATATTGAGTATAATGATGGTAATGTAGCAATCTGTGAGAATGGAGTGTATTCTTTTGTTAATGATGGGGTGGGTGAACGTATTTCTTTGACTGTGTATGAGCCAAATAAAGTGAAATATCAGTTGAAATTAAATGCAGCAGGGTATGCAGAGTTGTTTGATTTTTATAAATATGTGAGAAAAGAAAAACGTTGTTTTAACAAAAACTGTCAACAGTGTGAAAGTTTTATTTGTTCGCGGTCAAATAAAGAAGCAAAAAAGAAAAAAGATAAGATTCTTGATTTTATGTTCATGTTTCAAAAGGTTAGATAAATAATCGTTTAAACTGTGTATGATATCTAGACCTGTACCAGATATAAAACATGCCGGATTCGCATTTGCTGATACCGGCGTTTTTTATAAGGTATAAAATCTTGCGTTTCTTAATGATTGTGTTATCGTGTACATTGTGTTGATAAACAAAAAAAGGTTATTTATGTCACAAGATTTTTGTAATGGTTGTGATAAACATTGTAAACTGGGGGCGGAACAAGAACGCCATGGCAGTAAATATACTTATTATTTTCTATACCCAACAATTGATAATAAACGTATTGATGTTTATGTTGATAAATCAGGGGTAAAGTGTAATGCGGTCACAAAACTGAAAGAATATGAATGGAATGATGATGACGACCGTGTTATATGGACACCATTACCAGACAGCTATTTACAAGATGTGTTAAAAGAGAAAAGGGTGCTGGCACAAAAAATTTCTGTTATGTGCGACCGTTACATGGCAAGATAAAAAAGGATAATAAAATGAAACCAGAGATTTACGATATTGCATCTGCATTTATCACAGACAAAGATGTCCAAATTTCAACATTTGGTTTTAATGGGGATATAGGATACACTTTTACTAAATACGGTTTGGCAGATTATCCATATTGTTTAACAATTTTTGCCGAAGCAAAAGCCCCACAAAAACGTCGTGAAAAATCCTATATTTCCCCATGTAAAGGCGATTTCGTTAATGGCAAAACATATACACAAAAATGCTACGGAAAAATAGAAATAAAAGCTGGTACTGCCGCAAGCGATGGGTACGGCAAACGCATATTGACAAAACATACAACTAAACATGAAGTCGGCAGTGCATTGGATAAAACACAATGCGATATGAAACGCTTTTTTACACGCATTCAGTCGCCAAAGTTTTTTAAGATTGTAAATATGGCAGAAAGACGTATCTTGGGTCAAATCACAACAACAGACAATTCTGCACAATTATACAATATGATTTACAGACTGAAAGAAAATCAAAAATAAAAACTCTAAAAATTCAGAAAAAACGGAGCAAAACAAATGAAAATTGTTAACACTCATACTGGGAAAATTTATGTTGATACAGATAAACGCCTGGAATTTTTGACT
>JAZQGC010000021.1:0-2892 GCA_045539815.1 Candidatus Enterousia sp.
GAACTAAAATAAATTATAATAATTTATCTAAAAGCGGTGCCGGCAACTCATGTAACATCTGTACACTACGTTGCCGGCACTACTTTTATCTAAATCATTCTAATTTATTTATAACAAGGAGTATCTACGGTCGGTCTCGACGGCTCATGTAACTTCTGTACACTACGTTGCCGGCACTACTTTTATCTAAAATATTTTAATTTATTTATATTTTTTATTCCAGCGGTGGGGTAATTTTTTTCTTTTTTTTATATTTCTTTTGTGTTAAAATTTGACCTAAGAGAGAATATGAAATTATTTAAGCGATTTTTTGCATTGTTTTTATTTGTGGTGCCCACGGTTTCCGGGGCCCAGGTCGCAACCACCGCAAGTGGCAGTTTGACCGCCTGGAACGGTAGTGTTGGTGCAAACAATAATAATGCCTGGAATTCTTTGATGAATAATCGTGCAACTGGGGCGTCTGGTGGGGCGGCACCCAAGGCGGATTTTGGTAATTGTAATTCGTTGATTTTACGCTGTGCCCAACCAAAGTGTTCTGCGTGTTCGTCAATGGATATTGCCAGACCAATTGTCGAAGGTTGTGTGAACAGTAATGATTCTTGTAAAAAGCATGGTGCGGATTTGGTGGATTTTATTTCTGCACAAATCGTTGCAAACGCACAATCAAAACTGCAAGAACAACAGTTGGCGATGCAACAGGCCGCAACGCAACAGGCGGCAATGCAAAATAATGCACAGATACAACAAATGCAACAGCAGATGCAAAATATGCAAATGCAGATGCAACAACAAAATCAACAACAAATGCAGCAAATGCAGGCGGCACTGGAAGAACAAAAAGCGCTGGTTCAACAGGCCCAGGCCGAGGCTGCACGTGCCCAGGCAGAAAAGATAGAGTCCCAGACGGTTCAAAATTCTGGGATAACGCAGATTCAGCAACAGGCGATTGATAATGGTGCGTCCAGTGATTTGCTGTATCGCCAACAAATATCGGGTGAAATTTTAAGTAAAATTGAAAATGCAGAAATGCAATTAAAGAACTTAAAAACAACAATGGATGATGCGTTCAATTATGCGGGGTGTGATTCGCGTGGTAATAACTGTGCCGGTCCAAAACGTGTAAAAATGTTCAAGGAAAAGGCAGAATTGTTCTTTGAACCATATGACGCCATTATTGACGAAGTGTACGATGCGCTGGAAACAGCGATGGCGGTCGGTGTTGATGTGTCTGATGTTTTGATGATGTTAAATGGCGCGTGTAACAAGTGGGGTAAATATATGTGTTCTGCGGGATCTATGGAATCGTCAGAAGGGGTGACAATAGGTGGTAATGACAATAAGCATAATCCTGTTTCATATACAAAAAATAGTTGTGTTGGTGGCAAGTCGCAGAAGGGTGTTGATTTTGCCAAGGGGACATCAACATCATGTGTTGTGGGACAAACAATTCCACCCGAAGACGATGTGCGTTGTCAGCCGATTGGTTTAATCGCCGAAGATGAGACGGTTGAACGTGTCTGGTTGGATGAATATGATGGCGATAAAATGATACGTTTGGGGTGTTTGTCGTCGGCGTTGGATTCAATTACTGCGTTTGGTCGTCGCAAAAACAGTCGTGGCAAGACATTGGATTTGGATACATTGTATCGTATGATTGAACAAGATGCGTTGGATCACGCGGGAACAAATAAATTCTATTCAAATTCGGGTAAAGATGTGCAATTTGAAAGGGTAAAATATTGTAACACAACACCGGTTGGGTATAAACGTCTGGTTAATGCGGTAAATACCAAAAAATTGCCAAATAAAATCTGTGTTCCAGATGACATTTTGTATAAAACAGCGTACACAAATGGATATATCAGTTCAGATGATGCGACATATGTGGTGCCGTATGCAACGTATTTGCAAGATGCAATCAACGAAACGTTTTGTAATAATAATAAACAGTTTGTGCCGTCGGGTTGTGGATTGGAATGGAGAACGCAAGGTGATGATACGTCAAAGAAATGTTATGTAACAGGTGACTGTGTTGTATATGATGGTAAAGTTATGACCAGGGCAGATGCAGATAAAAAATCTGGTAGGGTGAATACAAATAAAACACAAACGATTTCTGCTTCTGCGACAAAGACACATACTGAAAGAAAGATAGAACAACAGATAAAATCAGGAAAAGTAGTCGATCTTGCTCTGATGGCTGATATTCATAAAGAAAAGGGGCATTATAAGCATGGTTGGTTTACAAACTACGAAGAATGTGACGAAGCGGGCGGTTCTTTTGCTGGCAATGAATGTTATTGTGATAAACCGTGGAATGGCGATGTGTGTAGTTAGTTAAAAAAATGATAAAAGATGTGAAGAAGATTTTAAAAGGTTGTTTGGTTCTGGTCTGGGCGCTGGGGTTGGTTTTGCCGGTGTGGGCCGATGAATCATGTGAAAACGAAGATAATGATGCAATTTCTGCGGAATTTGCACTGTGTTCAACACATGCGTATAATATCGGTATGATTGAAAATCCAAAGTCAACAGATGCCGCGAACAAGGAACTGATGCAAAATGTTATTGCGTTAAAATCTACGATTATTACACAACAAATGTATCGCCATTATGAACAAATGGAATCAATGTTAAGTCGTTTTAAGACACAATTGAAAAAGGCGGTGTTAACAACAAATCTGCAAGTCGCGGGTGCGTCAAAAGATGAAGATTCGGGTGGGGCGTCCAGTTATTCATCAGATAAATCTGTATATATGTCCGCCGGTGTATCGAATTGCCAGAATAAATATTCTGATGCAGAAATATTAAAGTGCTATCAGGATAATATGAATTCCATTGTTAATCAGTCTGAAAACGGTAACAAGCCAACACGTGAAATCAAAAAACAGTTAG
>JAZQGC010000022.1:0-3831 GCA_045539815.1 Candidatus Enterousia sp.
CGGGGGTTCGAATCCCTCACCATCCGCCATAAAAATCAAACACCCAAAAGGGTGTTTTATTTTTGTCTGTGATGGCTGGATAAGAACCCCGACCGAGCAACGCAGTTGCGTGGGGTTCGAGCCGAAGGCGAAAGGGGCCCATGGAGTGAAAACGAACATGGGAATTTACAATCCCTCACCATCCGCCATGAAAATCAAACACCCGAAAGGGTGTTTTATTTTTGTCTGTGATGGTTGGATAAGAACCCCCGGATGGATGTTTTATTTTTTTCGCACTGCGTATGCAAATACACATGCGCCAATTACAAACATCACAACAGATAACAACATGCCCATTGTCAGCCAATCGCCGACCAAGAAACCAATCTGGGCATCTGGGGCGCGAAACTGTTCGCAAAAAATACGAAATACGGCATACCCCATACACATAATACCGCCCAACGCCCCGGGTCTGGATTGCAATCGGGTATGGCGGTATAAAATATACATTATTACAAATAATGCCAATCCTTCGGTGGCGGCTTCGTACAACGGGCTGGGGTGGCGTGGGATTAATGCGTCGCCTGAAAAAACAACCGCCCAAGGCACATCCGTGGGACGCCCCATAACCTCGTGATTAATAAAGTTTGCAATACGGCCAAAAAACAACCCCAGTGGCGCAACAACCGCCATCAAATCCAATACAGACAATGCATTTATTTTGTGACGGCGCGCAAATAATAACGTTGCAACAATTACCCCCAACAGTCCGCCATGAAAGCTCATCCCGCCGTGCCATATGGCAAATATTTCCAATGGATGCGACAGAAAATATGATAAATTATAAAACAGCACATACCCCAAACGGCCGCCAATTATAACCCCAAACACAACCGCTGTCAGCAAATCATCCAGATTTTGTTTTGACATTTTTAACACGCTGTCCGGGCGCGATGTAAAGCGACGCAACATAACATAACCCACAACAAACGCCGCAATATACGCCAGCGCATACCAGCGTACATCAATTCCGAAAACAGAAAATGCAACCGGTGAAATTGTATCAATAATTATTGCCATAAAATTAAAAACCTTTGGTCTTGAAATATCGTTTTCATTGTATTATATATCGGATAAATAACAAGGAGAAATATCAATGACAGCAAAAAAATCTGTTATACACGATACAACGGCGCGCAATGTGTCGGGGCGTGGTGCGGCTGATGGTATCAGCATGTATTTAAAACGCATATTTGCATTAATGTTTGGTGCGGTTGGTCTGACCGCGGTGGCAACATATCTGACGATATGGGGTGGCGGATTACAATATCTGATTAATTTTCAGTCTGGTGGGATGTCTGGATTGTATTATATATTGTTGTTTGGTGGACTGGGGCTGGCGATTTGGGCCCAGGTTCGTGCGTTCAGTCTGAAACCAACGACTGCGGCATTATTGTTGGCGCTGTACGCGGTATTAATTGGCGTTACGATGACACCATTGATTGCGATTTCATTGGCAGTTAATCCGGCATCGATATTGATGGCATTTATTGTTGCGGCGTTAATGTTCGGATGCATGGCGATGTTTGGGTACAAGACAGTCAAAGATTTATCTTTCATGGGAACATTTTTATTCATTGGCATGATTGGATTGATTATAATTGGTCTGTTATCGTTCATATGGCCGGCGATTATGGGCGGCACATTTGGAACAATTGTATGCTTTATTGGTGTGCTGATATTTGCGTTATTTACCGCGTACGACATGCAGACACTGAAACGCGCGTACGCAGTTATTGGCGATGACACACAAAAGAATCAATTGGCGGTATTGGGTGCATTACATTTGTACATATCATTTATTGCGATGTTCCAATATCTGTTAAGTCTGTTTAATCGTGAATAATAACAAAACAAAAAAAAGGAAGAAAAGATGGCTTATAAAATCGATCCTGCAAAATGTATCGGATGTGGTTCTTGCGCGGGGATGTGTCCTGTTGGTGCGATTTCCAGGGGCAAAGACGGTAAATATGTCATAGACAAGACAAAATGTATATCGTGCGGAACGTGTGCATCGGTATGTCCGATGGGCGCAATTTCAGCAGATCCAGCAGATAAATAAAAAAAGTCCCCAACATGGGGATTTTTTATTGTAAATTGTTAAAAACTGTATAATATATAGACAGGTTTTAATCAAAGGAATACAAATCATGGCAGCAAAAACAGTTAATGATATCGTTGCATTATGCAAAAGACGCGGTTTTATCTTTACAGGGTCCGAAATATATGGCGGACTGGGCGGAACATATGATTACGGCCCATACGGTGTTGAACTGATGAAGAACATCAGAAACGCATGGTGGAATGCGATGATTTATTCACGCGATGATATCGAAGGACTGGATGCGGCATTGATATCAAACAGATTGTTGTGGAAATATTCTGGGCACGAGGCCGGATTTTCAGACCCACTGGTTGAATGTAAAAAATGTGGCACACGCATGCGCCAGGACAAAATGAAAGACCAATCAAAATGCGACAACTGTGGCAGTACAGACATTTCCGAACCACGCGCATACCAATTGATGATGGGGTTGTCAATCGGTGCGACAGCTGATGGTGCAATTAACGCATATTTGCGTCCGGAAACAGCGACAACAACATATACAAACTTTAAAAATGTTTTGGATGCAAAACCACATAAGTTACCATTTGGTATTGCACAAATCGGCAAGGCGTTCCGTAATGAAATTTCACCACGCGGATTTGTATTTCGTATGCGCGAATTTGAACAGGCTGAAATGCAATACTTTGTAAATCCGGCGGACGATGAACAATTCCACAAAATGTGGATGGATGAACGCATGGCGTGGTGGATTAACACATTGGGTATTCCGGCCGAAAAATTGCGTTTTATGCCACATGACAAACTGGCCCACTATGCCAAGGCCGCATATGATATCGAATATCAATTCCCAGATGGTTTTGACGAAGTAGAAGGTATACATAATCGTCAAGATTTTGACCTGGGGTCACATACCAAGGCCCAGAGTGATTTCCAGATTCATGCAAATGTTTTGGAAAACAAAGACAGTACAACAAAATTATCTTATTCCGATCCGCAAAGCGGTCAGAACTTCTTGCCATATGTAATTGAAACTGCGATGGGTGTAAATCGCGCAATGTTGGCCGTTATGATAGAGGCATACAACGAAGAAGATTTGGGCGATGGCAAAACACGCACAGTGTTAAAATTGAAACCTGCCCTGTCCCCTGTCAAGGCGGCGGTTATACCGTTGGCGCGCAATGTTCCAGAACTGTTGAATATATCAAATGACATTGTAAAACAATTGCGTCAAATGGGCATTGGCCGTATAGAGTTGGAAAATTCCGGCAACATTGGTAAAAATTATCGCAGACACGATGAAATTGGTACACCGGTATGTATAACTGTTGACCATCAAACATTGGAAGACAACACGGTTACCCTGCGTCATCGTGACACAATGGAACAAGAACGCGTTGCGATTGATATGGTTAAAAATCGTATTATGGAAATAATCAATGCGAACTGAAAATAAAAACCGCTGAACAGCGGTTTTTATTATGATGATTCTATGACCTGGGTCCTGGGGGGCAAGCCCCAGGATGACAAAGTTTTTTAAGTTCCAAGATTATATAAATTTGTATATTAAAAATATGCTTCTATGACCTGGGTCCTGGGGTCAAGCCCCAGGATGACAAGGGAAGATATATCTAAAATTAATAAACACAGTTCTTAATTTTTATTTATGGAATGACCTGGGTCCTGGGGTCAAGCCCCAGGATGACAAGGAAGTGGGGATTTAAACG
>JAZQGC010000023.1:0-23444 GCA_045539815.1 Candidatus Enterousia sp.
ATTAAAGCCGTCGTTCTGTATGCTGGTAGAGCTGGAATTGTTTTGATAATTCGATTGCAGATTACTGCGGCTGACGTCGCCAAAGACCGCTTCGCCAGATGCAAAGTTGATAATTTGTTCCGATACAACGGGTTCTGCGTATGAATTACAGAAGTTGCCCTGGTGTGTGGATTGGTCGTTACTGCCACCAAAACCAACGCCAGCACCGACGCTTGCACCCATGCCCAATGCACCTATTTTGCCCCCAACATCGGCATTTAAACCAACGTTCCAACTGCTGGAATTGGTGTTGTATATGGCCTCGTACCCGGTACATGCGTATAAACGGCGTGTCAGACGGCATACCTGTGGGCCGGGTTCGTACATAGATGTAATTTCTTCGGCGGCAATTTGTAAACCGTCAATTTTTATCTGACGTGTTTCTGTTGCATTTGTTTGTGTGGCGGCAATGATGTCCTTGGTTGATGCGCCAGACAGGATTATATATCCATTGCCACGGGCCAGTTCGCCATCCTTGGTTTCGTATAGGTTTTCAAGCATTGCCGTGGAATCTTCTTCGTTAGTAAATGATAATGCAGCCATTGCGTTACACATCATTATGTTTTGTAATTCGCGTGATTGCGAGTTTGCACGTGATATTTCACGCGCGTATTCGCGTTGATAATTATCCCGGGCCGTGGTTAGTAACGACGCAAACATTGTTTCGGCATATGAATTTATCAGGTTTGGAAAACGGGCCGCAGTGCGCGAAATTGTTTTGCGTGTGTTCCCACTGATTTGCGACATTTCACGACCGGTTAAGCACATATGTACAGTCGGGTCATTGGCCAGTAACGATATTTTGCGGTTTAATTCAGATTGTAAGCCGTTGATTACATTTGTGATGCCGGCGTCTCCTTTGTCGGATGGATATGAATAATTGATTGTATATGGTGCTTTTTCTTTTGAAAAATCTAGCCAATTACCAGTTTTGGATGTTGGATGTTTCAATTTTACATTATCAAATTCAATCAGACCGCTGATTACATAATCGTTTTCAGAGATAGTGTCTTTTGTTACATAGGCTGGCCCTATACCTTGCTGGGTTTTTATACTGCCAGTGCCAAGTAATGTGTTTGCGTCTGCAAAGGAACAATAATTTGTGCTGCCACAGATTTCAATCATTTTTGTATTAATGGCGTTTTCGCATGCCTGTAACATATTGTTGTCGATGTTTAAAAAGATACCCTGGGCAACGTTGGCGATATAGTTTCGTTTTTCGTCTGTGTTTGCGCCATATTCACTGGAATCACATGCAACCAATTTTTCCAATGGGCACATATCCATAATGGCATTCAAATCCAGACCAATACATTGTGTATAATCTGTGCCACAACGGTCGTTTGATTGCAGGCAATCACGTACAGATGTTGTGCACGCGTCAACACGAATCGCCGCCAAACGTGCCGTTATGTGTTTCCAAATATCTGATTTTAATGCGGCGTTCTTTTTTGTTGTGTCAATGCCACATGCGTTCAATGGGATTTTACATACATTGAACATTGTTTCAGGGCGACTTAGGCACATGTCGTATGAACCGTCTGGGTCATTTGGATCCATGTTGTCTTTACAGGCCTGTTGAAAACATTCGGAAACGTTGTTTAAACAATTCTGGCGGGTGTTATTTTCTGAAATTAATTCCGCAGATTTTATCTGTGGTGCGGATTCTTGCAAAAATGTATCCCATACCTGGTCCGCGACGGCAACGCATTGTTTTGTTACGCTTTCACATAATGGCTTTTTTGCCATCAATGTATCATATGTTGATGCCGCAATTTCAATGTCAGATGTTGCACCCTTTATCTTAATCTTTTTGTTTGCGGCAGATCCTTTTTTAGAATTGGTGGAATCCATTGCGAATATGTTTGTGCAACCTGAAAAATCATCGCCACAGCCCCCGGTTGATTGCATGCATTCGCGGAATCGTATGGTGCATTGACCCAGATTATATTTGTTCGCGTTTTGGTATGATTCCAGTGCCGCTTCGCGCAGGGCACGTTCCGCCGCCGCCAATTTTTCAGACGATTCGTTGCGTTTCTTTTTTATGGTGTTTTCATACGCCATACAGTCGGATTTGACCTGTTGAGAATATAATAATTTGATTGTCTTTAAACTGGCCGAACATTCAGGAATTTGTTCGGAACATACCTGATCTGCCAATTTGTACAGGGCGTCACCTTCGGTTGGGGTGGCGTCAGATTTGTTCGATGATTTAAATATGTCGACTTCTTCGAAAGCAGATGTATCAAATGCAGAAAAATCCAATTTGCGTTCGCCGGATTTGTTTGCACTGTCGCGATTGCGAATTGAATTGGCAACATTGCTGGCCATGGATATTACAGCGTCTGCATCAGAGCCCATTTCGATTTGTTCAATGCCAACGGTTGCCATTTGATATGATTGTTCGTCAATCTTTTCAATTTCGGCCAGGGCCTGGTTTAATTCAATGCTTTTATCGCTGCATACGCAACGACCGCCATTGGCGTTGTCCATCATACAGAAGGAATCCATACAGCCGTTGTATTTGGACGTACATTCTTCGTTCGCAATAACGTTTTGGGATGCGGTTGCAACCTTGGTCCCAGTACTGATAACCTTTTGCGTTGTTCCGGCGCGTGCCGCAACCGTTTTTGGCGCAGTCGCCACAGGTTGTTTTGGCGTTGCACTGCGCGCCGCGGTTGTGCGCGGGGCAGTTGTATTTCCAGATACAGGCGCACGTGCCGTACCACGTGTTGTTGCCGCACGTGCAGATGTTGTTGCAGGGGCGGGGGATGTCGACTGGGTGGCAGATGCCGCCGGCGTGCGTGCAGAACGACGCGCAGTTGCCGCAGTGCATTCTGTGCCGTGTGTCAGTCCACAAATAATCAACAATGATAATAATGCGCGATTTATCATATCTGGGATCCCTTCCAATTTAATTGATTTTATCATATTAATAGATTTATTAAAAGTACATTTTTTGTGATTTTAAAATTTTTTAATTTAAATATGGCTTTTAAAAAAACTTAATTTGTGATAAAATCAATTAAATTGGAAAGGAAATAATGAAAAAAATATTTGCTGTTTTGGCGATGGTTTCTTGTGTTGCGGGTGGTGCAGATGCAGCGACCGCACGTCGTTCCGCACGCGCGACCGCATCACAATCTGTGCCAACGGCCAATGCAGCGCGCAGTGCAACCACGGCACGTGCGGCACGTGCGCCTGTATCTGGAAATACAACTGCCCCGCGCACAACCGCGGCGCGCAGTGCAACACCAAAACAACCTGTGGCGACTGCGTCAAAAACGGTTGCGGCACGCGCCGGAACAACGCAAAAGGTTATCAGTACTGGGACCAAGGTTGCAACCGCTGTGCAAAATGTGGTGGTGGGCGAAGAATGTACCGCGAAATTTAATGGTTGTATGGATTCTTTTTGTATGCTGGACAATGAAAATGGTGGCAGATGTATTTGCAGTAACAAGCATGCAACATTTGATTCTGTTTTGGAAGAGATAGAGGCATTGGACCAGCGTTCTTATGAAATGGCGACCCTGGGGGTGGAACAGGTTGAAATGGGTGTTAATGCGGATTCGGCAATAAGTATTGCGGATTCTGTGGTGGAAAAACTGGATGCCAAGAAAAAACGCGACAGAATTGATTTGTCTATGTGGTCGTCCAAAGATGATGATGTTGAATCAATCAGTTTGTCCGAACTGGATGGTAAAAAGGGCGATGAGTTATATGCCGCTGTTGCAAATATTTGTCGCGCCAGAATACCAGAATGTGCGTCTGATTTACAGATGTTACAAATGATGTATTCCAGACAAATCCAGTCTGATTGCGCGGCATATGAAAACAGCTTGAAGCAAAAGAAAAATAAGGCAATTGAAAATCTGGATACGGCAGAGCGGACCTTGCGTCAGGCGGCGTTGGAACAATATGAGGCCGCAAATAAATATGATCTGGGACAATGTACCGTTCGTTTCAAGGAATGTATGCAGACAACCGCAGGATGTGGTGATGATTTTTCCGGTTGTGCCCAGGTCGTCGCAATGGAATCAACAGATGTAAAAACAAAAAATAACAAACAGAAATCTTATGTCATCCAAGGGGCCTTGTCAGGGGTTGTAATTTCTGCATCAACATATGATACACTGATGGCAAAAAAGCCATTATGTGAAAGCGTAACAAAACAATGCGTTGCCGTCGCGGACCAGGTTTTTGATGCGTTCTTGCGTGATGTGGCGCCCCAGGTCAAGGCAGCGGAATTAATCGCAGAAGATAAAATGCGTCAGAATTGTGTTGTGAATATTTCTGATTGTTTTCAACAGGCCTGTAAAGATAATATAGACCCAAATGACCCAGATGGTTCTTATGATATGTGTTTGACCCGGCCCGAGGCAATGTTGAACCTGTGTAAGGTGCCTTTAAATGCGTGTGGTATTAATACAATGCAGGATTCTGTGGCCCAGCAATCGCCAATATGGAATTATGTCCTGGACAGGTTGGCGTCAATGCGTGTTGATGCATGTACAACGCAAATCAAAGATTGTCTGCGTGACAAGGATAGATGTGGTTCTGATTATACACAGTGTTTGGGACTGGATATTGATTCTGTGGTTAATATGTGCCCAATGGACAAGTTGGTCGCGTGTAATTCCAGTGCGTATGGCGCAGATGTGTCGCAAAAAGTAAATTATGTTTATTCGGTCGCCCAGGGTATTTTGTTGGGAATTGATAATACTTTTTATGCACAATGTGAAAGTGCAGTTAAAAATAAAATGGTCGAACTTTGTGGCAGTGTTTATAACTGTAATGCAGATCAAAATGAATTATTGGGCAAAAACAGTTTGCATGTTAGACAACAAGCTGACGGTGATTGGCTGATTGATGGAACGGTTATGTTTGGCAGTATTAATATGTCACATCCGACAGATAATGGTGTCTTGGATGGTGGGTATAAGGTTACTTATAATGCAACGATAGATGATGAAAATGTCCGGAATCGTATTAATCAAACAGTTATCGCGGATATTCAAAGTGAATTGAACAGAAAAATGTCTATATTGATGACAGATCCGACAATCAACATGTGTATAAATGGGCGCGATATGTCGCAAATTACGCGCGGGGCGGGTCGTGATACGGCCAGATTCCCAAATCTGTTGGTGCCATATGCAAATGTTATGTTTAATTCGTTAATTGATACAGCGATGATTAATTATAATCTGGAATATGCAAATGCGTTTTCCAAGGCGAATTCATTGTCAGAACAATATAAAAATACCTTGTTCTGTAATGCAATGGTCAAGAAAAATCAAAGCCCAGTGGAAATGGCGCAAAGTCAGGCAGGGGTCAAGGAATATACTGATTATTCTGTCTTGATTGCGGGGACGTTTGATAAAAATATGCTGGATGCAATTAACGAAGGGGCCGATGCTGAAAATATCGTCTATGTTGATGAAGTTGTTGCAAATGAAAAACATAAAACTGAAATTGCGCGCGAAAAAATGTCGGCTGTTTATGAACCTGGACCCAAGGTGTGTCGTATAACCAAGACGATTTATCCGTGTGTTGGATATGATTCTGCGTTTAATTCGGAATCTTCGTCATGGAGTGCAGGTGCGACAGTTATGATTGCCGGGACAGGTGGCGGATTTACATCAGGGGGGTCTGAATCTTCGACAAAATATGTTGGTAAGTATTGTTCGCAATATGCGGAACCACTGATTACAGAACAAATAATTAATTTCGCAGATGAAAATGTTATCGCGGGTAATATAACACGCAGTAATGTTACATCCATGGTTGTTAATAATAATCAGGTTACAAATTCTAAATCTACTTCTGTGGGGGTATCGTTAAGTGCAGATGTAAGTTCAGATCAAACTGTAAATATTAAAAATAACAGCGGTACTATTAATAATAATGGTAATGGAACAGTTAATACAAATAAGAAATAGTAAAAATGTCCGTCAATGACGGATGTTTTTTTATAATTTTACTTGATTTTCTGGTTTGTGTGCGGTATTATCTGGGCACGCACTTGGTGCGAAGAACACAACCGTTCTGCAAAAATTTGTGTCTGGATGTATATCTGGTCTGGCGCAGACGGCGAGGATAATAACACAAAACAAAGGAAAAAAATCATGGCATTGCCAACATTTACAATGAAACAGTTGATGGAAGCTGGTGTGCATTTTGGTCACCATACACGTCGCTGGAATCCATTGATGACACCATATGTTTATGGCGTTAAAGATAAAATTCATATCATTAACTTGAATAAAACAGCGCCATTGTTGCATCGTTCTTTGGTTGCATTGGAAGCAATCGCAGCCGCAGGCGGCAAGGTTTTGTTCGTTGCAACAAAACATCAGGCCAAAGATATTGTAAAAGATGCAGCTGAACGTTGTGGTCAGTTCTATGTTAATAACCGCTGGTTGGGTGGTATGTTAACAAACTGGGCAACTGTTTCACAATCGATTCGTCGTTTAAAGAAAATGGAAGCTGATATTGCAAATGCTGACAAATTGGGCTTGACCAAGAAAGAAGTCGGCGTTATGACAAAAGAAGTTGAAAAATTGCGTGATATTTTTGGTGGTATCTTGGAAATGCACGGTACACCACAGGCGATGGTCGTTATTGACGTATCTCGTGAAATGAACGCAGTTCGTGAGGCTAAAAATCTGGATATCCCAACAATTGCGATTTGTGATACAAATGCAAATCCAGAAATGGTTGACTATCCGGTCCCAGGTAATGATGACGCGGCACGCGCAACACAGTTGTACTGTGATTTGTTCGTTGATGCAATCTTGTCTGGTATTGAAAAACGTTTGGGCGGCGCAGCTGGTAAAAAAGTAGAATCAGATATGCGCGCAGATGCAGCAGATGACTTTGAAGACGATATCAAAGAAAAAGAAGCAAAAATTAAATCGAAAACATCTGAAGCACGTGCAGAACGTCGCAGCAAGTTGGCTGATAAAGCAGATAAATAATATCTGTGGGTTTAATCGCGCAGGGGTTACACCCTGCGCAAATAAATTATTACGGGAGAAATTTACAATGGCAGAAATTACAGCAAAATTAATTCAGGAATTGCGTGAAAAAACATCAGCCGGTATGATGGATTGTAAAAAAGCGCTGATTGAAAACGATGGTGATATACAGGCGGCTGCTGATTGGTTGCGCCAAAAGGGTATTGTTAAGGCTGCTTCAAAAGCAGGGCGTGTTGCGGCATCTGGTTTGGTTACCGTTGTAAAAACAGATGGTATGGGCTGTGTTGTTGAATTAAATGCAGAAACAGATTTCGTTGCAAAAAATGAAAAATTCCAGAAATTGGTCGCAGATGTTGCTGCCAAGGCGGTGGAATTGGATGGTAATTTTGATGCAACAATGGATGCAGTAAAAGATGATATTGCTGCAACAATTGCAACAATTGGTGAAAATATGAATTTGCGCCGTATCGCCAAGGTAAATGGTGATAAAATCTTTACTTATATTCATAACGCGTTGGTTCCAGGTATGGGGCAGATTGGTGTTGCAGTTGCAATCAATGGCGATGATGCAAAAATTGATGAAATTGGTTCCAAGGTTGCAATGCATATTGCTGCGAATAAACCAGAATTTATGACAATCGCAGACGTTGATCCGGTTGCTGTTGAACGCGAAAAGAAGGTGTTTATTGAATCTGGCGCGACAGCAGGAAAACCAGAAAATATCGTTGAAAAAATGGTCGAAGGTCGTATTAAAAAATATTATGGCGAATCTGTATTGGAAGAACAGCCATTTGTTATGGATCCTTCTAAGACTGTTAAAGATGTTGTCGCAGAAGCTGGTGGTAAATTGGCAGGTTTTGCATGCTTTGTTTTGGGCGAAGGTATTGAAAAACGCGAAGATAACTTGGCAGACGAAGTTGCAAAAATGTTAGCGTAATGAATATTGCGATGAAAAAAATCCCCAATTGGGGATTTTTTTTATTGTCTTATAATTCTTCGGGTGTTGTGATAATACGTATACCGTCTGATTCCCATTGTTTTTTTAAATCGTCCAGGTCCAGGATGTTTTGTGTTTCCAAATACATTACTGGTGTTACATTGTGTGTGGTTGCGGCCTTTTTTACTGCGATAATTGGGGAAGGGCGACTTTGTCCACTGGCAAACCAATTTTCGGTGTCCGTTACCCACAGGTCAGAATCATCGTGTGTTGCGATTGCAAATTTATCGGTAATTATTATGTCTTGTTCGGTTGTATATTTTTGTCCCTTGTTATCCAGATGTGTGGTCATCTTGTTTTTTATGGGCGTGGGTGTTGTTGGTTTGTCAAAATTAATTGCAGAAAATGTTGGTATGATGTTTTGTTCTGTATTGGTTTCTTCGGGGGTGAACTGAAAATCAAAGTCCGTTGGTAACGGGATGTCTTCGTTTAAATCATTTGGTGTGGCGGGTATGGCGAGTGTATCCGGGGTTGTTTGCAGGTTTTTTGGGGCGGTGATATTTATTAATTTTGCCTTTTTGGTTGCCTGTAAAAAATTATTACGGATTTCCGTTGGGATGTTTGTGTTGTTTAAAATGTCTTGTTCTGTGGTGTCTGTCGGTTCGGGGTCTTTTTTTGTTGTTTCTGGGGCAGGTGTGACCGGTTCTGGTGTTGGGGCGTCTTGCCACAGTTCGATAATGCAGTTTGGTATTTTTATTTTTGGTAATTTGATAGGCATTTCTTTTTTGCTTATTGTCAGTTTTATTGTGGCAATGTATACAGGAATTATGGCAAGTATAAACATAGAGAAAACAAAGCCAGCAAAGCCTGTTAGGCGTGCGTGTGCCAATATGTGCCAATGGTATGCGCTGAATATATTGAATTTGAATAAAAGGTATAAAATTGTGCTGATAAAGAACATGTACCACACGGTCCATGATAATATGTGCGAATAGTCGTTAAATATCTTAAATATTTTTGTCATATCGATATTATAGACAGTATATAAGATTTGTCAAATATAAACTTTTTTATTGTGAATTTTTGCGTTGGGTGTAAAAAGTGCTTTTATTGCGTTAGTTTTTATGGCATAATATAACAGATAAACAGGGAGGATATTTTTATGTCTGGATTATTGAGATTGCTTGGTTTGTCCGCTGTGACGGCTGGTTTGTCTGCGTTTGTATGTGTTGCAGAAGCTGTTCAGGCCACAGGACGTAGCGCCTATAACAATGTGCGTACAACGCCAGGTGTGGCGACGGGGACCGCGTCAGTGCGTATGCCCAGTATGCCAACATTGCCAATAATATCAGTTGGAAATATCACACAAGATTCGACGGATGTGCCGGCACCAACGCCGACGCCTTCTCCGTCACCGTCACCATCTCCTTCTCCAATTCCTCCGATTGAGCCTGTGCCAGACAAGCCGGTTAGTGATTGTCCAGATGGAAAACCGCGTAATTCGGATTATACAATTGATATGTGCATGAATGATATTGCCAATTGTGTTAATAATGGTGCATTGCCAAATGGCTTGAACGATATGTTTAACGAAGATGTTCGTAATTCAATCGTTAATGGTATGCGTCTGTGTTCTGTTCAGGTTGATAAGTGTATATCAGATGTCAGACGTGATTGTGCAAATGTGTATCGTTCGGCGGCTGATGTTTGGATTGATTTTAATTCGCGTCGTGTACAGCCAGAATATTATAATTTTGTTCTGCGCAAGACAGGCTTGACACCAAATCAGGCGGAAAATACATGTTTGTTATTGGACAGAAATACGTATGGAAATTCTTTTACTGCGGTTAATGCAAATGGTACGACATCGTCTGAATACAACAAGCAAGTCGGTGCGTATAATTCGCAGGAAAATAATACCCTGACCAAGGATAATCCATTGGGGGTTACAGTAAATACAAATGGCGCAGTTGATGCACAACGTGGTCATTATGCGCGTTGGGATGCGACGACGGCAACATGTTATATTCGTGTTGCGGCATATAACAAGGATAAGCAGATTACAAACAGCTGGTTGTTTGGTGGTGCCGGTGATGACAGACTGGCCGAAGTTTGGAAGCCTGCTGGTGAATCTTTTAATTGTAACAAGGATTTGTTTGGTTTTAGTTTGATGAAGGATACTGCAACAGCTGCTGTTGTTGGTGTTGGTGGTGGCGCCGTATTGGGTGTCGGTATTGGTGCAGCCGCAGGTCACGGCGATCGTAATTTTGATTGTTCCGATGGTAATAGTCGTGAAAAACTGTTCGAAGTATTAAAGAAGTCGGGCAATATTGGTGTATTAAATGCTTATCTGGATAATCAATTGAGTACAGTTGGTTCTGGTATAAGTGAAGCACAATGTCAAGAAGTTGCGAAGCTGTATGATGTTTATGCAAAATATGAATCTGCTGTTTCGGAATGTGAAGAAGCGGGGGTTAATATCAGGACTACTTTTGAGGCGAAGTTGGAATGTTCTGGCTATTCTAATATGGATGATTGTTTTGTGGCAGCTGGTGAACCATTTACACAGTGTAAAGATCAGAGATATACTACTGCTCAACAGTGTGTTGATTTCTTGGCGAATCAATTTAAAGCTGGTACGTTAACCGGTGCAGAAAAAATTGTTTCAGGAAACTGTTCGTTTAACATGTTAAATAAAGAAAAAGCCAGAACGAACAGTATTTATTGTACAGCACAAAGTGGTTGTGTGCCATATACCAGTGTTCGTGCTGATTTGAATAAGTTGGCGCCAATTATGTCAGGATTAGATTTGTTACAGGGTGAAAAATCTAATTATGGTAAATCAATTGGTATCGGTGCGGCGGCTGGTGTGGGTGCTGGTGGTATCGCGACTGCAATTACCGCATTGGTTGAACAGGGGAATATTAACTGTCGTGTTGGTGATGGTTTGGCACAGGTTGGGTTGAACAAAACTTATACAATTGGCAATTTGAAAGATTTCTATGTAAAGTGGAACTTGCGTTTGCCGGATGTTATTGGGCCAACGGCGTTGATTACGGATTGTCAATCTTGGAAGAATACTTGTGCGACATTCTATGATAAAAATCAATGTAATGCGGCGCAGTTTAATTATAAACCGGCAGGTGCGCCAACTGTAACATTGGTTCCAACGGCGTGTCAGATGTCGGGCAGTGTGTGTGTCGAGAATTATTCTGTGGCAAAATCGCACGGTGCATGTGAATAAAAAAAATCCCCATTTTGGGGATTTTTTTATTTGTATGCAATAATGATGTTTTTTTTGTTTTGCTGCGGTATGGTAAGCGGGGCCTTTGCTGCCCGGGATGATAAAGTGGGGGCGGGGAAATATTGTTTTGGTGGGTATACGGAAATAAAAAAATCCCCGTTTGGGGATTTTTATTTTTTTTATTTAAATATACTGCTTAAATCAAAGTCCTTGAAATCGTCGTATTTTATATTTTTAAAATCTGTGTATTTATCTTGTTCTTTGTCTTTATTAATTGTGTCTAATATTTTTTTGCAGTCTTCTGTGTTGGGGTTTTCTTCGCAATTATAATCAGATACCATCTTTTTCAGACTGGAAAAATCTTTGCGTTGGCAACCGTTTTCGTCATCAAATTTATAACCGTCTGTGCATTTACACAGGTTGGTTGTTTTATTCCATGTGCCATTGGTTGTTGTGCATAATTTTTCGCCCAGTGCGCGTTCAGCCTTGGCACGGTCAACCGCGCGATCTATTGCGCCTGATGTCAAAGCGCCAACACCGATGCCCAGCCCTGAACCCAACATTGCAGATGATGCAGATGTTTGTGCGCGTGTCAGGCGATATGCGTTTTCTTTGAATGTGGTAACATCAATTCCGAACCAATCTGGTGTGCAACTGAAAGATGAGCCGGCGTATGTCTTTTTTGATGCAAACAGTGTGTTTTCTTCGCCTGCATAAAAATTAACGGTGTATACGCAATCTAATGTGCGTTCGTCGAACATTGCGCCCAATGTTTGACATGTGTCCGCCATTTTTTTGCGTAAATCAAGCAAACGTTGTTCATCGGCTGCGATTGATTTTTCTGCGTCCTGGCGCAGTATGGCAAATGTGTCCATTGCGCGTGCCGCCAGTCCGTTGTCCTGTTCTTGGCATGCGTTTGCGATTTGTTTGCATTTTGCAATTGCTGTATCGCCGGCGGTTTTTCCCAGGCATTTTGTAAATGTTTTTCCGCATTCGGATATTATGCAATTGTTGTAATTATTTCCGCAATCTACAATAGAGTTATATAGTGAAATTTGTGCGTTGGCGTCGCGGTCGGCCTTGATTTCTGTGGTGAATAATCTGTATTCTTCACCGGTGCATTCGATATTTAAACGACAGTTATCCATTTTGCTGCCCCAAATGGTGTCTGTGTCATTTGCGCATTTTGAGAAATCTTTGCCACATTTTTCCTGCATGCATGCGCGCAGATTTTGGTCGCAGCTGTTCTTGTTACCGGCCAGGGCGCGTTCTTGGGCCTGTTGAGTGGTCTGGGTGGCATCGCGTGCGTCCAGTGCGGCGCGTTGTTCACGAATTTTGCGCGCCAATTCTGTGTCAGCGCTGTTTTCTGTGTCGGTGCTGTCTGCCAGCGCAGCAGAGAATTGGTTTGCTTTATTTTCTATTTGAATTTCAGGTTCTTTTTCTTCTGGTTGTACGGGCGCGGTGACGGGTGTGGTGATTGCAGCAGTTGCGGCCCGTTGTGTTGTGGTGCGTTGTGCGGCGATTGGTGTGCGCTTTGCACGTGCGGCAACAGATGCGCCATCAGATGTATTTGTGTGCATGATAACGCACAGCATTGCCAGGGTGCTGCATGTTATTTGTTTAAGATGATTCTTTTTATTATACATATTCGTTTTGTTTAATCCAATGTTGTGCATGCCGACTGATAGAATTTACACAGGTTGGCTGCGGCTGATTTTTCGCTTTCGAAATCATCCGCGCATTTGTGTGGCATGTTGTTTTCGCAGACTGTTGATATGCAATTGTTATATGTGCTGTTGTCTTGGCAACCAGAAATTATTTGCTTTGTCTTTTTTGCGCGTGCGTCAGCATATGTTGCGACGATTTTTTTCAATGCGGTATCTGCGTTTTTGATTGCGGTATCGCGCGTCGCAATCAATGTTGTGCGCAGTGCGGAAACATGTTCGTCACAGCCAACGGATTGGACGGCACATTCAGAAAAGAATTTATCAAATGTTGTATCGGAATCGCATTTGCGCCAGTCGGCCTGGCATTTTGTGTTGTCAATAACGCATGCGGTTATGGTTGATTCGCATTCTGATTTTGATTTTGTTTTTACAATATTTTCCTGTAATTTTTGCATCTGTGCGGTTATGCCTGCGGCGGTGCAAGATTGTTCAATTAATTTGTCATATGTTTCTGATACATCGTCGGGCGTGCATCCAGAAACACGTGAAATGCATTGTTTGGTTGCCCATGCATAGCGTTCGCCAGGGTCGGTCGGTGCGTCCTTTAAGTCTTTATCGGAAATGTTATATTTTGCAGACGAGCCAACATTGACACTGCGCATGCCCTTGGGGACAGATGGTGTGCCCGCGTCCGCGGTTCCACAGTACTGACAACGGGCCGCCGGGTTGGCAGACATGTTTATTGCGCATGCGGAATCCAAACACTTGGTCAGGTTTGCGCGTGAGCATGTCGTGGCGGCGTGTGCGTCAAAACATAGCAATAATATTGGTAAAAAATATAAAATATGTTTATACATTTTCTCTCTTGATGAAGATTATAACAAATATTATAAATGTGCGCAAAGAAAAAATAAAAAAGTTTTAACAAAAGTATTGACAAATGTATTTTGTTTGTCTATATTAGAAGTGTGAATAACAAAAAAGGATGAAATATGAAAAAATATGTTGTGATTTATTTGAGCGGTTTGATGACAATGCTTGGTGTCACAGGGTGTACAGAAAACAATACTTATAATAATGATTGCTGTAAAGATTGTTCTTCTGATACAGTACATTATGTTGTTGTTAAATCTGGTCAGAAATATATGGTTCCTGCTAATGCCATTAATTTGGGTGATGGTGCAGTAAATAATGGCAGTATTGTTATCATTAATGATAATAGTGTGCATTATAATAATGTTGTGTCTGTAAAACAAAAACATGTGCCAGTAAAACCGAAACCGGTAAAACCAGCACCAGTACAGCCAGCACCAGTACAACCAGCACCGGTACAACCAGCACCAGTACAGCCAGCACCAGTACAACCAGCACCGGTACAACCAGCACCAGTACAACCAGCACCAGTACAACCAGCGCCGGTACAGCCTGCACCGGTACAGCCAGTTCAGCCTGTACAACCGGAACCAAAACCGGTGCCAAAGGCAATTGGTTATGCCAGAGTGGTTATTGAATACAATCAGTGTGAACGATAAACACATTTTGTGATTTGTTTTGGTCCGTCCGTTTGGGCGGACTTTTTTGTTTTTTTTCTGGACATGTTATGGGGGGTGTGATAAAATTTGCTTGTTTTAATAAGAGAATGTAGATATGAAGTTCTTTAAACGTTTTGTTTTTGCGTTGTTTTTTGCGCCGTTTGTATCGGTTGCGGCGGCGGATGATTTTATGGTTGCGGCCCAGTTATTGGCGGCGGCTAAAAATGCGGATGTGCAACAGGTGCAATTGTTGGTTAATAATGGCGCAGATGTAAATTATGTTGACGCAACAGGATTATCTATTGTTTGTACTGCGTTGATGAATAATGATGTTCGGGCGGCGCAAATTTTGCAGATGTATGGGGCGGATGCGTCAAAGTGCGACAATCAAATAAAACGATATAAAAATAAAAACAAGGTTCGGGGCAGTGGTGGTTTGTTTGGCGGTTTGTCGTCTGTGCAGACGCTATCGTTGGCGGCGGCGGGTGCCGCCGTTGTCGTAGGCGGCCTGTTTCTGTTGACGGATGTTTTTGACCCGGGAAACGATAACGATGCGGGTGGCAATGGCGGTGGCGGTAATACACCAGACGCGCCAGATGCGCCTGTTACGCCGGGCAGTGCAGGGTTAAAGGTTGCGTATAGTCCGGCTTACCTGACGTCGGATGGTAAATTAACCACGGATGATGCCGTGTATCAAAGTAATTTGTTGACCTGGAATCCCAGCTATGGCGGTGTGCGTCAATGGGATTTTAACTATTTCAGACCGGCGGTTCAGACGGATAATAATTTTGATGCCGATGGTATCAAGGTACCAGTGCAAAATTATTTGCTGATGATGCATGGGTATTCTGCGTTTGCAAACGGATATATGGGCAAAACAATTTTTCGTGAAAAATCAAATAATAATCCTGTTGTGGTTGGTAATGCTGCGGGGGGTGGTGAACCTGTGCGTGTCGGGTTGGTGATGGCAAATGGTTTGAATCCCACGGGATCGGCAAATCGTGGCGATGGGGTATTGTATGCGGCCAGTGCGGCAACAGATGCAAATACTTTTTTGGTGGATAAATATTTAAATTACAATAATCCAATTAATAATGTCCTGGGGACAGAAAAAAACAGCTTTGATTTGTCGGGGGCAGGTACGGCAATGAATCCGTTTGCAACGGCGTATGATAGCGCACTGGGTAAAATAGTCGCAGGTTGGGAGGCCGGTGAACGTTCATATGGTGATTTTTACGGATTTGTGCCAAACGGCAGATTGGGAATTTACAGAACTGGTAATGGGCAACAATGGGTCGATATTGATAATCCAACCAGTGGTGCTGTTTTGGGAACGCTGACTGATTCTGATGCCAGTGATACTGTCAGTGCGGGTGATACGATTGTGTTGGGTGGAAACAGTTTTGTTTTGTCTGTTGCCACGGATGAATCTGTTGCCAGACCGACAATTACGGTTAATGGAACCAAATACGATGTGGCAGAAAATGGTAATCTGTTGGTTGGTAAATGCAGTGGGGCGTCTTGTGAAAATGTTTCGGATATCGCACTGTATCAGGGGACAGATGGTTTTTATTATGTGAATACGACCGGTGGAAATAATGCAGACAGCGTTTATGTTCTGGATAATGGTAATTTGTATGCGCAAAAAGAATTGAATAATGCAGATTATAAAAATTTCCAGGCATTGTACAATTCAAGAATTGACAGTGCAGATGTTGTCGCAAATGTTTCTGTGATAGAACCCGCACGCAGTAATGATTATTTAACTGTTCGTGATATGCCGGCATTTTTGGCGTTAAGTGGATTGTCTGATGTCGAAGATTTTAAAAATCAAATAGATGCTGTTTATGACAGGGATTCTGCGGATACGACATCTCAGGGGGCGTATGCTAATTTATTGTTCAATTCTTATGGGTCTTCGTCGCCAACAATGGTTATGCCGGCGGGGGAATATGTTTTAAAGGTTGGTGATGTTATAAAATCGCCATCGGTATTGGATGCAACATTTGAAAATTATGCGCCTTTGTTGTACGGGGCGAATTTGAATCAGCGTTTTATGACGGTTGTTGCGGTTTCTCAATCAAATGGGACGGCTGGGGCGGATTCAATCGCTGATTATGGTAATGGCGGTGGTGATTTTGGAAAAATATATCTGTCGGTTTGGGATGACCAAGAAACAAATACAATGTATTCTTCGCGTAAGTGTGGTATTGCTGGGACAGGGGGCGCTGGCATCGATCCATGGTGTTTTGCGTCTGCTGGTGCAACGGCTGAAATGGCGACTGCGGCGGCGGCGGGTGCGGTGGCATCGGTCCAGGCAGCGTTCGATTATATGTCAAAAGAACAAGTGTTTCAATTGTTGGCGCTGACCGCAGATGGGTATTTGTTGGGAACAGATTCGGCAGGTGCCGCGTTTACACCAGAATCGTTGGCCACATATTTGCAATCAAAATATTCTTTGCCGCCGGAATATTATGCCACAACCCTGGGGGCAGAAGAATATTTAAAGGCTTTTGCTGATGTTTATGGGTATGGCTTGATTAATCTGGAACGTGCGATGACGCCGGGAAAGTCTGTTTATTATTATAATGGATCCAGTATAGTTTCAGCAGATGGAAATGCATATTGGCGTGCGGCATCAAACACATTGTTCCGACCATCAGCCGTATTGAATTTGCGTGGGGCGACCGTGCGCGCACCGTTTTATGATGTGTTGCAAAGTGTGGATGGAAAAATGTCTTTGCCACGTGTATGGGAAAATGAATTTGCGTTTGGGGCATCTGATAAAAGTGGTTTGTATATGGGGGATGTTCTGGGCGATTTAAAAACACGTCAGGAAAACAATACGATGGCGCAAATTGGAAACACTACTTTGTCCATGTCAATGTCTGAACGGGTTTATGATGACAATATGAACGGTTTGGATAATTTAAGTGTTGATTATTCTGCTGGGAAGTGGGGATTTGGGGCGTCTTATCAGCGTTATCTGACAGATGGTATGTCGCGATTTGATGGTTTGGCGAATCCTGTTGTTTCGTTGGCTTCAAATGCGATATCGTCAGATTTGCATTTCAGAACAGGAAATTGGGCATTTGGTGGTCGGGTATTTTCTGGGGCGATTACAGATGAGGGGTTATTGGAAAACGATCCGACGATTTCTGCGCAATATATGCCCGCAAAATTGGGATTGGTCCAGGGGGCGGGGGCTGATATGTCGTGGAAATATAATAATTTTAGTTTGGTAACAGAATTGGGCTTCCTGCACGAGACTGATACTTTGTTGGGGGCGCAAACGGATGGTTTGTTAAGTTTGGGGTCTGGTGATACCACGTTTATAGATGCAACGCTTAGATACGATTTGTCTGATAGTATTAATTTTGTTGCGCGCGCAACCGTTGCCAGAACTGTTGCCGATGCGTCGGGCGATGTTGTTTTAGGATTGGGCGATATTTATTCTGATTCTTTTGCATTTGGGGCAAATGTTGGGAATTTTGAATTTGTTGTGTCGCAGCCCCTGGCGATTACAAGTGGTAATTTGCAGTACGCGTATGCGGATTATGTTGTTTCAGGTGATGATATGTCGGGGTATTTTGTGGATGTAAAAGATACGCATATTGCTGATTTGTCGTTAAAACCATCTGAACGCGAGTTTCGTTTTTCCGGGACATATCGACATAAATTTGGCGAATTTACAGATGGGGCATTTGGATTTATTTATCGTGTGAACCCAAATCATACGGACGATTTTGGCGATGAATCCATATTTATGATGAAGTTAACGCATCGATTGGGAATATAAAAAAACCGGCATTGCCGGTTTTTTTAATAATTTGAAAAATATCTTGATTTCTGTTGTTGTGAAATAGTGTACATTTTTTCAAATAATTTTTCTGCATCTGATTTGGTTGCAATTTCTGTATTTGTGGATGGGTTATATTCTGCGCCATTTAATATGATTAAACGGTTTGGTGTCAGACTGTTACCACATTCGATGTAATAGCGGGCCGAATCATAGTATTTGCCAAAGCATTTTCCATTTAATACCGCCGCATAACCATCTTGGGCCAATTGGGCACAGGTTGGTTGTTTTTCATATACGATTTCACCATTTGACAGTGTTTCGTCAACAGTATTTAAAATACCGGTACACCATATGTTTTGGTATTTGCCGTTAACCATTGCCATTGTGCCGTCTTTGTTTGTTTTTCTGCGTCCAAAGCATTCGTTTGACGCATCCAGTAAATCTGTATCAAAATCAGAACTGATACCAGTCTTTTTTTCAATTGCTGTACGTGACATCAGTTGTGGCAAGTTGGTCTGTTTGGATAATGCTTTTGGGCAAATGTATTTCATTCCGCGACAATTGCTGTCTGCGTCCCATATTTCTGAATCAATACCGGTGCCGTTTGCGATATAGCATTTTGTTGTGTCCAGTTTGCAAACCGTTGGTTGTAACCACCATTGATTGGCGTTTGCATTGGTAATTGATGCGAATACAATAAAAAGTGTCGAATATAAAAGTGTGTTTTTCATTATTATGTCCCCCATTGTGCTGTTAATGTTATGGTTCCACCGTGTCTTCCGCTGGTTTACAGTATCCCCATTTTGTATTTGCGGCAGTGTTTGTATAAAAGGTTGCGTTTAAAATGTCACCAGTTATATCGTGTTGTCCATTCTGGTCGTCGTCTTGCCATGGCAGGTCGACCCATATACCCGCGCGTCGTTCGCATTCAGCAGATAATTGTTTGGACATATCAATTTTGATTTGATCCATTATTTTGTTTACATCTTGTACAATGTTTTCAGGCAGAATTAAATTCGCATTTGTTGCTTCGGATGGACGAACGCACATTTGTTTTGCGTATTTTACCATTAATTGGTACAGGCTGCCGGGATAATCGGCACAGGCCTCTGTGTAGTCCGTTGATGTCTTTATTAGTTCTGGCGTTGCTGTCCCACCAGCGCAGGTGTATCCAGATGGACATTTGCGGCACATTGTGGCATCGCCACTGTCGGTGGTGTATTGGAAAAACGCCTCGTACACTTTATTATCTGGGTTAGGGGCGGTGGCGTTTGGTGCAACCTTGGCCAGGTAATAGTGTGGTTTGCAACTGGTATAACGCTTTTGATATTGACAAGAATATTTCGCGGGTATACTTTGTGTGGGTTTTTGCGGCTGTGATTGTATAATCACAGGCTTTTGTGAGTATGCAATATTTGTTAAATCCTGACAGGTTCTGTCGCCGTCTATTATTTTATTCATGTATTTATGTTCGCCGGGGGCGTATGTTCGGCAACTGTACGGATATGCGTGCTGTGTGTCATTGCTGGCGACATGGCATTGTTTTTTCGCAAATGCCTGTAACGCGTCAAGACATTGTTGGGCAATCTTTTCGTTTGTGATTTCGTGCATTGTATTAACCAATGTTGTCATCCCTGTTGTGCCACCACCGTACAGGTTACTGCATGCATCCATTTTTTCTTGGCACATTTGTTCCGCTAATTCCAGGCGCATGCCATATGTCGTTTCGTCGGCATTGTTGCTGAAATCTTTTAAAGATTGGTTCTGTTCGTCATAACATGTATTTACAACGTCCAGACATTCGTCCTTGACGGTGCGGATTCTGTCGTGTTGTCCCTGGTAAATTTCGGCAATTGCCTGGCGCAGGAATTCGTCCCAAACAATGTCGGATACATCACGACATGTGTCCAAACTGGTTGTGGCAAAGTGTCGCATGTTGTTTAATTTTGTTATCGTCATGCGGTTTGTTGGGTTCTTTAATGTGTCGCCAGATAATGATAACATATTTTCCAGTTGAAAGAATTCGGCACTGTATATCGGTTCGCCGGTTGTATAGTTCAAATATTTACCGGTGATGTCCAGACAATGGACATAGTCGGTTCCACATGCGACATCAGCAGTTATATCTTGTCTGACGCGGGCAATACAATCGTTGATGTCCAGTGAATTATGCGCGTCATAGTTGTTCAGGCGTGCCAAATTCATATCGTGTTCTGTGGCGCGTATGTCGGTGTTGGCAGATGTTAATTTCTTGTCCAGATTATTTTGTAATAATGAACAGTCGTTTTCAATATACATGCCATATGCAGATACAACCATTGTTCGCGTTGCGTCTGATGGGCATATGTCCTTGACCATTTCGGTGCATTGTGCGTGTACCGCATTGTATAATGCTTCACCCGTCAGATTTGTGATATTGTTACCGCCGGTTAAATCAGTGGTGTCCCAAATTGCGCTGATGTCGCCAGCAATATCCAATGTTCCCTGGTTGGATAAAGAATTTGTTTTTGTCTTGGATAACACATCGCTGATACCAGCCAGTTGCATGGCGCTGTCGGATGTATCCTTGGCGTTTGCCTGGGCGGTTTCGCCGGCGGTTGCACTAAGCATGGCGCCAACCTCTGCACTGGTTTTATCAATAACAGACAGATTTAAATCTTTGAAGTCTTGTAATTGTGTTGATGCCTGGGCAAGTGCGCTTTCACGTGTTTGTATATCACTTAGACGCGAAGAGCATATACATCTGCGATATGTGTCATCGTTGTTCGCGCAAAATTGATCCATGCATGTGAAATAGGCGTCGCGACATGCGGTGTATCCAGTTCCCAGTACGCTGGATGCATTTGTTGATAGGGCGGCGCGCGCAATCGTTGATGCGATATTTGCAGTGTTTGTTGCACTGCGTGCGGTGGCGCCACGTGATTTTGTCGCACTGCGTGCGGCGGTTGTTGTGGATGTGTTTGTTGCACTGCGTGCCTGATACGGTACGGATGTTGCGCTGCGCGCTGTGCCGGTGGTTACGGTATTTTTTGCACTGCGTGCGGTGGTGGTTGATCTGGCGTTGTTGCGCCCGTTATCAGATGTGCGTGATGTTGTAACGCGTTTTTTTTCAGGGGCAGTATATGTAACTTTTTTTGTCGGTTCGGTTGTCGCACTGCGTGAAACAGATGTTGCGTCACGAACAGCAGCGTTGGCAACACCAACGCCGATGGCAATGGATGTGATGTATAATAATATCCTTCTCATTTCGATACAGGTGCATTGTATCAAAATATATTGTTTTAGACAAGAAAAATGCGCAAAAAAAAACCGCGATTGCGGTTTTTTTATTTAAGCGTTTTCTGTGCCAGTCTTGTTGCGTTCAACAAATGTTATGCGTCCTTTGTCCAGGTCGTATGGTGTCATTTCAACGCGAACGCGTTCGCCAACGTTTACCCAGATGCGTGCCTTGCGCATTTTGCCACAAACAGTGGCCAAAATTTCGTGACCGTTTTCCAACTTTACACGGAACATTGTGTTTGGCAGTTTGTCTTCGACAGTGCCACTGAATACAATTACATCATCTTTTGCCATTAAGTTTTCCTTGGGCTGTTGTTATTTTTTTTACGCGATAATGGTATTGTTTTTATTAATAAAAATCAAGTTGTTTTTATCTGCTTGCACGGGGTAAATTTATTTGATAAAATACAGTAAAGTATTATGCAGGAAGGGTCCCAATGAAATTAAAATTATTAGTGGCTGTTTTGTCAATGGTTCCATGTGTTTGTGGCGCGGTTACACGCGATGATTCTGTGCGTGTTGGTGTTAAGCGTGCGTCTGCCAGTGGTGTGCGTGCGCCCAGTATGGGGGCAATAAAGGCCACTGTCGGGGCGGGGGTGACAAATGTGTCAGCTGCAAGTGTTGACACGGACAAGGTGGCGGATAAAGTGGCGGAAAATACCACGACAACTGTCCAGGGTGATTGTCGCGATGCGTATCGTGCCTGTATGGATGAGTTTTGTTTGTTGGATGAATCCGAAGGGTATCGTTGTGCCTGTTCAAATAACATTTTGGCGTCAAAGCCATTGATTCTGGAAATTCAAAATATTCAAGCCGAAGCAGATGAATTATATACAGATGGGGTAGAACGTGAAAAATTGGGCGCAAAGTCGGTGTTGATATTTGGCGACAGTGATTTGTTTAAATCAAAGTTCAAGGCCTTGGGGGTAAGTTATACAGACTGGTTGTCTGGTGGTGTTGATGGGGCAGATGTGGAATTGGATGACGACAGTGGTATTGGTGACGCATTGTATGAAATGGCGTCGGGATATTGTGCCGCAGAATTAGAAGCGTGCGGGACCAAGTCTGAAATGGAACAGGCGTTATACGCGCGTCAAATCGTTTCGGATTGCAAGGCGTTTAATTCTTATTTGGCGGATCAAAAGGTAAATGCCCAGGCAAATAAACGCATGGCCGAGGCCGCAGTTCGTCAGGCGCGCTTGTCTGTGTTTGATACAACAAATAAATATAATACGGGTGAATGCTTGTTGGCGTATCGTGCTTGTGTCGCAGACAAAGGTGGTTGCGGGACGAATTTTGAAAATTGTTTGTCGGCCGATTTGTTGGAACGCCGCGCACGTGCATGTGATAATGTTTTGGATCAATGTTTGGCTGTGCGTGATGATGTAAAAAAACTGTGGGAAGAAGAAGCAACTGATATCCTGGCCGAGGCAACAAAATATGCAGATAAATATTATCGTCAGACATGTTTGGCGCAGATTCAGGTTTGTTTGGAAGATGGTTGTTCAACATCCACGGATTCAACATGTTTAAGTGATATAAATGTTGCCGCGGGCATTTGTCCAATTATTGATGATTGTAATGATAAAATTCCGGGCTTAAAAAATGTTGTAAAAGACAAGTTGGGGTATTTGCGTTTGCAGTTCTGTCAAAATGATGTTGATGCGTGTTTGCGCGATAAATGTGGTGCAAACTTTACCGCGCCAGAATGCCTGGGTAAGTCAACAAAAACAATCATGGCTATGTGCCCACAGAACTTGTTCCCAACATGTAAAAATGAAACTGCGGACACTTTTACTGCGATTACAAGTTCTGCATTGTTGCAGATGGATTATAAAATGGTGCAGGGATGTATTAATCATTTCAGCGATATGTTGGGGCGGACATGTGGTACGGATATGAATTGTTTGCCATCAGATGAAACAGTTGCAGCATTAACGGCTGATCAGTTGTTGGGGGATGAT
>JAZQGC010000024.1:0-14057 GCA_045539815.1 Candidatus Enterousia sp.
GATGACAAAAGAGAAAAATATGATGACAAAAGAGAAAAAATAATAAGAAAGAAAAAATCCCCTGTGTGGGGATTTGTTGTTTTTGATATTTTCTTTTTTATCTTTGTTTTTATCAGTTTTGACCGTTCATTGCCTTTAACATTTTTATAACGGCCTCGCGCTGGGCGTCTGTGTCCAATTTCCAGTACAGTTTTACCAATTCCAAAGATTCATTTTTTGCCAATGGATCTTCGACTGTCTTGTCACCAACACGAACCTTGGGCAGGCGGCCATTGCGTGGCTCGTGATCAATATAGCCCGGCAAACCCATAAAGAAAAATGATACAGGGGTTTGTAATGCAGCGCTTAATTCAAATAAACGCGACGCAGATATACGATTGCCGGCACATTCATATTTCTGTATCTGTTGAAATGTTACGCCACATAATTGGGCCAAATCTTTCTGGGACATGCCCATCATTGCACGACGCAATTGCATGCGATGACCAATGTGTTCGTCAATCGCAGATGGTGTAAACGGTTTGCCACTCATTTTATTCTCCGATTCTTGGATATATTTCCTAACGATTTGTATCTTAATATATACTATTTTTCTTTTGCTTTTGCAATTAAAAAACAGATATGATACCCTGAATCTAACAAAAGAAAAAGGAAGTGTTATGAAAAAACCGTTGGTGTTATGTATTATGGATGGTGTGGGAATCGGACCCAATAATGATTTTAATGCGGTCGCACGTGCAAATATGCCGTTCTTTAATAATTTGCTGAAACAATATCCGTCGGCTAAGTTAAATGCCAGTGGATGCGCAGTCGGCCTGCCCGATGGAACAATGGGAAATTCCGAAGTCGGACATATCACAATCGGCGCGGGGCGGGTCGTGAATCAGTTCTTGCGCAGATTTCAAATCGAAAACTGGGACGAAAATCAGCCGTTGGCGGATTTTATCGCCAATGTGCGTAAAAATAACGGCATTGTTCATGTCGCAGGACTGATGTCCGATGGACGCGTGCACGCAGATGTTAATGATATTCTGGCGATTGTTAAAAAAATACTGAACGATGGACTGCGTGTTTGTATGCACTTTATCGCAGATGGACGTGATACGGCACCACAGTCCGCGCCAAAATATATCGCAAAAATTCAAGAAAGCTTGGCGCAATATTTACAGTCTGGTCAGGCGTTCTTTGGAACGTTGACTGGGCGCTATTACGCAATGGACAGAAATCAAAATATGGATCGTACACAGTTGGCGTTCAATGCAATCGCAAATGCGTCCGCAAAATATTGCGCCGATAATATTAATCAGGCACTGCAAGACGCATATGAACGCGGCGAAACCGATGAATTTATCGCGCCAACAGTTATTCGTGGCGATGTTAAAATTTCAGAAAAAGATGGGTTCTTGTTCGGAAATTACCGCAGTGACCGCGCCAGACAAATCGTGCGCGAGATTTATAAAACAGGTGCAACAATGTTGTGCTTTTCACAATATGGCGAAGGTTTAAATGAAATCTGCCCTGCACTGTTGCCGGATATTCCTGTTACAAATACATTGGGCGATGTCTTGGCGGAAAATAATCTGAGTCAGTTGCGTATCGCAGAAACAGAAAAATACAACCATGTAACCTATTTCTTTGACGCAGAACGCAATGTTGATTTTATCGGCGCGCAAAAGGTCTTGGTGCCATCGCCAGATGTTGCCACATTTGACCTGAAACCGGAAATGTCAGCCGTTGAAATAACTGATAAATTATTGCCTGTGTTGGGGGAATTTGATGTCGTTATTCTGAATTATGCAAATGGCGATATGGTTGGTCATACTGGAAATATTGATGCAACTGTGCGTGCGATGGAGGTATTGGATAAACAATTGGCGCGTATTGTGCCGGCGGTCTTGGGTTTGGGGGGAATTGTGCTGATTACGGCCGATCATGGTAATGCTGAAAAAATGTGGGACCAGGATAATAATTTGGCATGGACGGCGCATACAACAAATCCTGTGAATTTGATTGTTGTGGGGGCTGATGTAAAGTCTGTGCAGGACGGTGGTTTGGCAGATATCGCACCAACAATGCTGAAAATTCTGGGGGTTGCCCAGCCAGCAGAAATGTCTGGTAAATCATTAATATAAAAAATGCGCCAAATGGCGCGTTTTTTTATTTCTTGCGACGCAATTTGAAAAAATCTTTTAACATTTGTGCGGATTGGTCTGCGAATTCTGGTATCTGGTGCACGGCCGGTTTCCACAGATGTTTATCGGTGTCATAAATGCGGGCGTTTGATGTTATGCCCCCACCCTTGTCATCTGATGCTGCAAAATATATATTGTTTATGCGTGCAAAAGATATTGCAGTCGCACACATTGCGCATGGTTCCAATGTTACATATATATCACAATTATCTAAAAATTTAGACCCCAGTTTTTTACAAGCACGATTTATTGCGACAATCTCGGCGTGCAGGGTTGGATTCTTGCGCTGTTGCACCTGATTTTCACCGCGTGCAATGATTTTCCCATCGCGAACAATGACGGCGCCAATTGGAACGTCGTCGTGATTAAAAGCACGTTGGGCTGCAACAAAGGCTTGCTTCATAAATTTCATGCTTTATACTGTACAGCATGGATTCAAAATTGCAAATTATTTCTGGGATGTATCGTGGTCGCAAATTGCGACTGCCAAAAAATGCACGACCGACACAAAATCGTGCCAGAATTGCACTGTTTAATATGTTGGATTCTGGTATATTGGATAAAGATAATCTGAACAATGTTTGGGATGTATTCGCAGGCAGTGGTGCGTTTGGTTTAGAGTGTTTATCGCGATACCCTGATGCGCATGTTCTGTTTACAGATGTTTCCCCAGAATCAATAAAAACAGTGCGCGATAATCTGGCGTTGTTGCAAGTCGGGGCACGTGCACGTGTGGTGCAAACGGATGCCGTTCATGCCGTGAACGATTTTGCAAAACAAATGGATTTGATGTTTGTTGATGCGCCGTATGATTGTGCGGAATTGGGACGTGCCGTCGTGGCGGGGGTTGGTAAAACAGGGCTGAAAGACACTGTTTTAATCTGGGAACAAGAAGCAACAAATGTTGTGGAACCAAATACAGATATTTGGGATGTTTTACGCGATAAAACTTATGGACGCGCCAGATTTTTTATATTGCGAAAGAAATAATAAATAAAACCCTTGATTTTTCAAAGTTTTTAAGTAATAATATGCCCCGCGCAGCACCCTTGGAGGCTGTGTGTTAAGTGAAACTATGCTATAAAAAGGATAAAAAATGGCAATTAATATTAATGCAGAAATTCGCAATGTTGCTGGCAAGGGGGCCGCACGTAGCATCCGCAATAACAAAAATATCCCCGCTGTTGTTTATGGTGAAAAAAAGGCACCTGTTGCAATTGAACTGAACGGTCGTGATTTTGAAATGTTGTTGAAAACACCGGGTTTGCGGACAAAATTATTCCAAATCAAAACAAGCGAAGGTACAGAAGATGCAATGCTGATGGATATTCAATATAATCCTGTGTCTGATGCTGCAATGCATGTTGACTTTAAACGCATCGATGTTAAAAAACCTGTTAATGTGGTTGTTCCTGTGGAAGTTATTAATGCAGAAACATCCAAGGGCTTGAAATTGGGTGGTACATTGAACTTTGCTGTACGTAAGGTTGCATTGCGTGGCTTGGTTGATGCGATTCCAGAAAAAATTATCATTGATTTGGCTGACTTGACAATTGGTGATGTGGTTCACGGTACAGACTTGGTATTGCCAGAAGGTATCGAATTGGGCTTGCATCAGGCTGAATTGGCGTTCGCAATTATCGGTGGTAAGATGCCAATGGAAGAAGATGAAAAAGCCAAGGCTGCTGCAATGGCTGCTTCAAAGAAATAATCTTGTGATTATTATGAAAATTCAACCGTCCCATATTGGGGCGGTTTTTTGTTTTTTTAAGAAAATATGTCTGTTGCCACTTGAAAAGTTTTTTTGCATAACTATATGGTGGTTAAGCAAAAAATTACAAGGAGTAAAAAATGGGAAAAGTATTAGGTATTGACTTGGGAACAACCAATTCTGCCATGGCGTTCATGGATGGTTCGGATCCAAAAATTATTGAAAATGCCGAAGGTCAACGCACAACACCATCTGTGGTGGCTTTGACAAATAATGGCGAACAGTTGGTCGGTATTACTGCAAAGAATCAGGCGGTTACAAATCCTGAAAACACAATCTATGAAATCAAAAGATTAATGGGGTTGCGCTTTGATAGTCCTGCGGTCAAAGAAATTGCTGCACGCGTTCCATATAAAATTGTGGCCGGTGAAAATGGTGATGCATGGGTGGAAATGGATGGCAAAAAGTATGCCCCATCCCAGATTTCTGCAATGATTTTGGCAAAATTAAAGAAAGATGCGGAAAGTTATCTGGGCGAATCTGTTACAGATGCCGTTATTACGGTTCCTGCATATTTTAATGATTCCCAACGTCAGGCAACAAAAGACGCAGGCAGAATCGCGGGTTTAAATGTTTTGCGTATTGTTAATGAACCAACAGCTGCGGCGTTGGCGTATGGTTTGGACAAGAACAAAGATGGTATCATCGCGGTATATGACCTTGGTGGTGGTACATTTGACGTGTCTATATTGGAAATTGTTGACGGTGTGTTTGAAGTAAAATCTACAAACGGCGATACGGCGTTGGGCGGATCTGATTTTGATGCGCGTATTTTGGAACATTTGATTGCAGAATTCAAAGCGCAATCTGGTATTGATTTGTCTGGTGATAAATTAGCGTTACAACGCTTGAAGGAAGCTGCGGAAAAGGCAAAAATTGAATTGTCTTCCAAGACATCAACAGATATTAATTTGCCATACTTGACAGCAGATGCAACCGGACCAAAGCATTTTAATACAACACTGACACGCGCCAAGTTAGAATCATTGGTTGCTGATTTGATTGAACGCACAATCGAACCTTGCAAAAAGGCGCTGAAAGACGCGGGGTTGGAAAAATCTCAGATTAACGAAGTAATCTTGGTTGGTGGTCAAACACGTATGCCAAAGGTTGCAGAAACTGTAAAAGAATTCTTTGGTCGCGAACCACACAAGGGGGTTAACCCAGACGAAGTAGTCGGTATGGGCGCTGCAATCCAGGGTGGTGTATTAAAAGGCGATGTAAAAGACGTCTTGTTGTTGGATGTTACACCATTATCATTGGGAATTGAAACATTGGGCGGTGTGTTTACACGCTTGATTGACAGAAATACAACAATCCCAACCAAGAAATCCCAGGTTTTCAGTACGGCCGAAGATAATCAATCAGCGGTTACAATTCGTGTATTCCAGGGTGAACGCGATATGGCGGCAGATAATAAATTGTTGGGTCAATTTAATCTGGAAGGTATCGCCCCTGCCCCACGCGGTATGCCACAGATTGAAGTTTCTTTTGATATAGACGCAAATGGTATTGTTCATGTGTCCGCAAAAGACAAAGGTACCGGTAAAGAACAGGCTATTTCAATTAAGTCTGATGGCGGCTTGTCAGAAGATGAAATTCAGCGTATGGTTGATGAAGCCGCTGCAAATGCCGAAGAAGACAAGAAAAAACGTGCATTGGCAGAAGCAAAAAATACAGCAGAAACAGCCATATTTAGCATCGAAAAGTCTTTGAAAGAACATGGTGATAAAATCAGCGAAGATGAAAAAAAGGCTATCGAAGAAGCCAAACAGGCATTAAGCGATGAATTGGCCAAGGCTGATGCAACGGCTGAAAGCTTAAAGGAAAAGACAGACGCGTTGTCTGAAAAAGCGATGAAATTGGGTGAAGCTGTCTATAAAGCAGCCCAGGCAGAACAAGCCGCATCAAGTGGTGAAGAGCCAAAGAAAAATGATGACGGTACTGTTGATGCAGACTTTTCTGAAAAGAAATGATAAAAAAATCCCCCGAAATTGGGGGATTTTTATTTGACTTTGATATGCTTTTTTATAATCATAACGGGCAAAAGGAGTTTGTATGCCGTTTAAAGTGATTCAAAAATATTGTAAAGATGTTTATAATACAAATATATCATATCAATCTAATTTGACCGCGGATTTGGGATTGGATTCATTGGATATTACTGAAATAATGTTGCAAATCGAAACAAAGTATAATTTGTCAAATGATTTGTCCGAAAAATATAATATGGATAAATTGAATACCGTTAGTGATTTAGTTAATTTATACAATACGCGCATAAATGCGTCAAATCCACAGTGTGTATTGGAAAACAAAACTAATGCCACAAAGGGTAAGCTTATGTCTGTTTGGTTTAAGTTTAGACAAAAAATCAAGTAGTTTATAGCTGAATGTGTTAGCTTTTTCTTGTTGACAATTAAATAAAAAGTGATAATATTCGTTATTACCACTGATATTGTGGATAATAAAGGATAAAACATATGAGCTTAGTTATATCACTGATAGAAAAATATATGGCACCACACATTGGTGCGCGTAAGATGTCCGAACATGAATATTTGGATGATTTAGGTTTGGATTCAATGGCCAAGGCAGAAATCATCGAACAAATCGAACGCAAATTTAATATCAAGGGCGGTTTAGGGGCAGAAGCAACAGTAAAATGTAAAACTGTGGGCGATTTTGCAAACGCAGTCGATAAGGCGTTGGCAAAACAGAAGAATAAAAAATATTCAATCCTGTTGTGCGAATATCGTAATAACGTGCCGTATTGCAAACTGACAGGTTATAAGTGTCGCAAGTTGGCAGACAAAAAAATCGCATACGGCGAAGATATGTGCAAATTAATAAACTGTAAAACAGCAAAAAATTTCTATGATTTGGCGGCCTTGGTGCAACAAAAAATAAAATAATTATAATGCAAGATACAGTTCGGACAGAAAAACAGTCTGCAAGCGCAAAAAAATATTATCAACAAAATAAAGATGTCTTTGCAAAACGTTATAAGGCGTATTATGACGAAAACAAAGAAGATATCAAAAAACGTAAAAATATACGTCATCGTGCGCGCGTCATTAAAAATATGAAAGATAAATCAGATAAAACACAATATTCTGTGGGATGTCTGATGGCACAGTTTATAGAATTCGTTCGTATGGAAAATACAGCAGATTTTTTGGCGCATTATGATGCGCGTGTGCGTGGGGCAAGTGAATGTGTAAAATACTGTAAATTCAGCAAACGCAATGGACAAGATTGTCCACTGTGCAAAAAAGATTTGTCTGACAGTCAAATGCGTGACGCATGTCCGGTGTCAAGCGCCTTCCATTTCGATAATGCGTGCGAACGAATTCGTAATTTTATTAATAGCACACAATCAAACATAAAATAAAACATGACAAATTATTCAGCACAAATTTATCAAAATGCATTGCGTGTGGAATTTTTGCCCAGAGATGATGTTATTGGTCGTATTAACAGTCTAGGCGATTTGTTTTTAGAATGGTTTTTGTTTGATTGTTCAAAAGAGCGAACGCTTCAAGAGTTTTTGGTAGATGAACAAATAGATGATTTGTTTACGCCAGAAGATTATTTGGCACTGATATTTGGCGACGCGTATTTAGATTATGTGTTATGTAAATTGGTGCGTGATATATTGCCCTTTCCCGTATTGTATAAAACGATAATTAGACTGAATCGTTGTGTGCAAAAAAATGCCCAAATTATATGCAGTACACCAGAAAGCACAGATAAACATTTAGACTTGTTAAAACAAAAAAAGCAACAAAAGAGTGCTGAATGTTGTCGCAGATATTATGAAAAAAACAAAGAGAAAATCGCCGAAGCTAATAAACAATATCGTATAAATCATAAATCAGAAATAGCTGAATATAAACATAAGTATTACGAGACAAATAAAGACAAAATCATAGAATATAAACGTGAATATCGGGAAAAAAACAAAGAGACAATTGCGCAAAAGAAAAAAGAATATCGTTTGGCAAATCGTGAAAAAGTATCACGGCATAAACATGAATACTATTTGGATAACAAAGATGAAATATTAAACAAAAATAAAATTTATCGTATCGCAAACAAAGAAAAAATTGCGCAAAAGAAAAAAGAATATCGTTTGGTAAATCGTGAAAAATTGATACTGCAAAAAAAAGAACAATATCAAAAATGTCTGGACGAATATACGCAAAAATGTCCTGTAACGCAATTTATAGAATATGTTCGGCAGAACAATATTGCAGAATTTTTGTTACATTACACTGTGCGCGCACGCGGTTCTTCGTTATGTTTAAGCAAGTGTAAAAAAGGCGTAAGAAATTGTCCGTTGTGTGCAAATGATTTAACCGATGAACAAATGCGTGATGCATGTCCGGTGTCAAGCGTGTTCCAATTCGATAATGCGTGCGATAGAATTCGTGTGTTCGTTGAAAAAAACAAAGAGGTACAACGTGGATAAAGTTAGCAGAACGATTTTAACAACTGTGCGTGACAAGGCAGGTAAAAAAGACGATTACTAGGAATACTAAATTCCAAGAAACATTGGGAATGGATTCGTTAGATATGATGGATTTGTTAATGGATATCGAACAGACGCTGAATGTTGATAATGCAGATTTAGTTTTTAGGGTTCAGGACTGTAAAACAGTTGGTAATTTGATACAATTAGTAAAAAATTATTATCATATAACAGATGGCAAAACAAAATAAAGGGATAAAATAAAGATGTTTAAAGTAATAGATTTTTTCTGTAAAAAAACCTCAAACGGGATTCAATTCTTTTCCAAGGTGGTTAACAAACTGAAAAACACTGTTGTAAAAAGAACATTAAATGACAACCTGGTCGTTACGCCAGACATTGTTTTTAGTTTAATTCAACAATATTTACAGATAAGTATGGGTGTGCCACAGGTTTCATATCAAACACACTTTGTTGCAGATTTAAATATCCCACAGAAAAAAATGGTGGATTTGGCCTATGAAATACAAAATAATTTGGTGCCGGATGGTTTTTTAGATTTCTTGGCAAAAAACAAGTTAGTTATATCGGCGGTTAGTGATATGGTTTCGATGACAATGGCATTTTATACACTTAAACGCTTTGAACAAATAAAACACAATACAAACAGCCAAAAAGTACATTAAGAAAAGAACGGGCTGTTTGCCCGTTTCTTTAATCTTTGCGTTCGCCAATATATATACCCATGTTATATGCGACCTCTAACAATGGATCGTCGGGGGATACATATGCGTTTGATGTCATTAAATCTGGTATTTTTGGATCACGTAAAAATTCACCAGCTTCGACAAAATCCGATAAACCAACAGTGCAACATTCGCCATCAATCAGCGCGGTCATAACATAAGTTTCATTGTTTTCAATCGCGTTTAACGCACAGTCTGCAAATCGCGTCGCAAGTATGCGGTCAGTTGCAATTGTGTCCCCTGCCCGTTGCGTGTGTTCCGGGAACGCAGTGCGGTTTGTTATGCCTGCTGCGGTTAATTTGCGCGAAATCATGTCCGCAGGTTTGCCCGAATGTCCGCGTAAAGAGATTCCTTCGGATACAATGATTATACCATAGTCTGTGTCAGAATTCTTGATACGGGAAATCAGCGCATCAATATCAAATTTAATTTCTGGGATTAATATTGCAAATGCACCAATTGCAATTCCGGCATTTAATGCCAGTTGACCACAATCGCGTCCCATACTCTGTACAACAAACCAGCGATGATGACTGCGCGCGGTTAGCATCAATTGATCGCAATAAGATGTTAATTGTTGAACCGCGGTATCAAACCCAATTGTTCGCGTGGTTAGCGGTATATCCATATCGATTGTTTTTGGAATACATATTAATTGCACATCGCGATATATCTGACGGTTTGCCCATGCCAAAGATATACTGCCGTTGCCACCAACCAAAATTAATGCGTCTAAATCAAGATTTAATAACGACTGGTGCAATCTTTTATTAAACGCACCCAATTTCCCATTTTGTAATGCGGTTTCGAAATTTAATGCGTGTGCACGGCCGTTGTGTAAAAAGCTGCCCGCCAGACGCGCGTTTTCAATTGGCAATAACATATCGTTCAATTCAATTGCCACGGGCGGATTAACAGACAGACCGTCAGTGCCATCCAAAATTCCATATACGCGCCAATTGCGACGGTGTGCGCCCTGCATTATACGTTGAATCACAGTGTTTAATCCGCTGCAATCACCGCCTGTTGTCATAATTCCTATTTTTTTCATCTTTTCCCCCGAGTTTTGAAGTTATTATATCATAAATAAATTGACAAAGAAATATTATTTGTAATAATTTGTCTAACGACTAATTTTTTATGGAGACAGGTATGACCAAGAAAAACAATATGGGAAAAACAAAGCGTTCCACAGATGACTTAATTGATAATGCAATTGCCCAGCAAAATGATTGGTTGGAAAATCGTCGTGAATATACGCGTGGATTTTTAAAATCATTAAATGTGTTTGCAAAAAAGTCTGATAAAAACCAGGAAGAACAGCCTGTGGAAACAGAAAAACAAGAACAAAAACCAAGCATTTTAAAGGCTTATTGGTTTCCGATATTGTGCGCGTTGATTGTTGTGTTCGTTGCAATCTGGGTTGCGTTTGTTCGCACACCAACGCCATCGCGCATTGTCATCGTGCCCGAGGTCCCAGTACCCGTTGTAAAAAAAGTAACAACTGTTAGTGTACCTGAATTCGATATTGTACGCATTGCCCCAAATGGCGATATTATTATTGCAGGTCGTTGGGTTGCAGATAAGAATATATCGGTTGTTGTTAATAATCAAATTGTTGCCACAGAACGCACAAATGCAGTTGGCGAATTTACATACACCCCAAACACATCATGGAAGCCTGGAAATTACACAATCGCATTGCTGGGGGCGGATCCAGAGATAAAATCAAATGAAAAAGTCTTTGTGTATATCTCGGAACATGGCGCGGATAATTCTGTATCTTTGTTGATGACAAAAGATGGCAGTACTTTATTGCAGGCACCCGCCGTTTTAAAACAAGGTGATTTAAGTGTGTCAAAAATTGATTATCTGGATTCTGGTCGTATCGTTGTAACAGGAACTGCCCTGCCCAGATTACGCGTTTCGTTGGCATTGGATGGAAAACCATTGGGATTCGCACGCGTGTCTGATTTCAGAAATTTTGGTGTCGGCGCAGATGTCGGCGATTTGGAAGTTGGCAAAGAATATATCTTGAAGGTCAGATTACATGATGGCGATGGTCGTATTGTTGCCAGTGTGTTACATAAATTTGTTATGCCAGAAATGACAGGTGACGATGACACATATTATACCGTGCGTCGTGGCGATTGTTTATGGATAATTGCACGCAACTTTATGCGTCGTGGAATTTTATTCAGTATTATTGTTGAAAAAAATAATATTGAAAATCCTGATTTAATTTTTCCAAAGCAAGTCTTGCAAATTCCTGTTTCGGGCAAATAACATACGATAATGCAAGAAATATATAAATTATGAAACCGGCGCAAGGCCGGTTTTAATTTTTTTCTCTTTTATTTTTCTGCGAATATTGGTAACATGTGATACGAGTCTTATGGGAATAGGATTCAAGGCCTTAGAAAAGCCTGAAGTTGTACGGTGCATATTGCATCGTTATCTGATGTATAATGGTGCAATTTGCACCGATTATGTCCCCAAACTGATATTGGTCGGGGCGCCGTTTGTTATAAAACAGGATAAAATCCAAAGACAAATGGGATCATTACAACTTTGATTTTTCTAACGCCCTGACCACCAATTCCTGTGCAGATTGTGTATATAAAGAGGGTTGGTTGGACAAGAAAATCTGGATTTTATTACTGTTGTTTCCCATATATTCTGTATATGGTGCCAGTTTTAGTGCCGTTCAGGTGCCATTGTGTGGATATGGTTATTATAATGATGGTTCAAAATGCACCAAGCAGACAAATAAATTTGAAAAATGCCCTGACATAAATGGTATCGGGGCGTATCCGGTGTTATTAAATGCAGATTCTTTTAATTATCGCACACGTTCAGATGTTGCGTGTCTGGGAACGCACAGTTTTTATGAATATGATACAAATACGGTCGTTATGTTGCCATCACACGGCACGTTTCGTACAGTCGGCGCCCCAAAGTGCGGATATGGCGAACAGAATATAGGTGGCGTATGCGTTAAACGCGAAGAAGATAACGCACGCGGACGTTGTAAAACAGGCTTTTATAAAACAGGTGCAAATCAGGCGTCTTTTATGTCGACCTTTGCAAACGAAGGGACGTGTTTAGGAACATATTCTGTATATAAATATACAGATAATTTATCGCCAATATATAACGGCATATTGTTAACGGTTGGCGCGCCGTTGAATACTGATGAAAATATGCAATCAGTACGCTGTTCTGCAAATTCTGACAATTATTATCAGATTACTGCGGCAGATGATGCCAGTTTTTCGTTTCCAGTCATGTCAAATTGTAATGCAGATTATTCAAAATATTCTGTAAAATCAAATTGTCGCGATATTGATGTTAACAATCCAGAAGATTTGAAACAAAATACGATTTGTGGCGTTTTATGCGACAGTGGTGTTTATACCAATGTTGGAACTTGCGCTGACGGTTATTGTTCTGTTGGTGGCAAGAACAGACGCATTTACACAAATCGCGATGGTCTGGTGCGCAGTGTTCCATTATATTCGTCCAAGAATACGACGCCATCAATACATATAAGATTTAATTTATCGCCGGACCAGGTGTGTTATATGAATTTGGTTGATACACCAACAGATAAACCAATTCGTGTGGAATATAATGGCATTAAATATTATTCGGCTGATTAGTGGGGGAACAATGAAGAAAATAATAATGATTTTCAGTTTGTTTATATGTTTGCCTGGGCTTGCGGCGGACGATAATCAGATATGTCGCCAAAATACGTTATTGATGGCGGTTTTGCAAAAGAACAGCAATGGCAGTGTTATATCAATAGATTCAAGCGCAATGACATTTACGATTGAATATAATTATGATTTGTTTGCTGGTACCCATGATATGGTCCTGTCGCAAATTGATGGATATGCAACATGTAACGATATTGATGTAAAATCGTCCGCAGATGGCAGTTCCAGTAATGACGGCACCGCCGAGCCCGGGGATGCAAACACTTTTTTGCGCGCCAGTACGGGGGACACAGGCGTAAATTGTTGGTGTGCAATGGATGGTCCGGTTACATCGTGGTTAACGTTTTTAAAAACATATGATTCTGCCGAAGATTGCGCAACAAATTGTACCAGTTTTTGCGCAAACGGTATGGCGAATAATACAGAAATGTCAAATGGACGTGGTGTCCGCAGCGCCCTGTTTGATGCAGTGTGGTAAGAATAAAGGAAAGAGAGGATGAGAATAATAATATTTGCATTTTGTTTTGCATTTATAAGCGCCCTGTGCCACGCCACAGAAATGTGCGCCCGAAATGACACGGTTGTTATTCCGTTGGATGCGAATGTTATTGAGTTTGGTTCTCGTGGGACTAACTCAAACGAACATGTGTGGTATGTTGTATTAGACGGCAGAAGAATTTCAGGTGAAGAAACCTGTTTATCTGAAGCAGAAGGTGGAAAGCCTATTGCAGGTATGGGCACGATGTTAAATATAGATAATAAGAATCCAAGTGAGTTGGGGGTTGTTGCGGGTCTTCAAGGCGTGGACGTATATGGGAACGAGCGTAAATATTGCTGGTGCAGGATGACTCATCCGTTCAAAACACGGTGGATGTACCACTCAAGTGTACAAGACGCATGCACTAGGCTTTTTGCTAATAATTATTACGGTGTGCCCTCAGTAAAACAATGGTTGAACATATTGTTCAAATCTGTAGGTGTTAAATGAGATGTATTCAATTCCATAGCACATGCCAATAATTAAACCGGCGCAAGGCCGGTTTGTTATAAATGCAACTTTATAAAACGTCTGCCACTGCCAGTTTTAAGATATTGTTCAAATTGTTTAGCAGTGTTTTCATCGCGAAACGCAATATAATTTTTTATTTCCCA
>JAZQGC010000025.1:0-6147 GCA_045539815.1 Candidatus Enterousia sp.
ATAGCGACAAATGGCGCGGTGCAAATTTTTGATAGCTCGATGAGTACGATTAAAACCTTGTCTGCCAATACTACGGATGCATATAAGGCGACATTAAAATTCTTTGCTGATAATTACAATTCATTTAACAGTACTGTACAAACAGTGATTAAGGAAACAGCAAACAGTTATAATGTTACAATAAACGCGTTGGCAGGTATGGCGAATACTGCGATGACAGAAGGCGGCAAGACGGTCAGGGCGATTTCATCTGACGCAACCAAGGTTACAGTTAGGGCAATTAGTGGTGGTGTTGAAATTGTTGATACGATTGCAACTAATAATACACAAAGAATAAAATATATGGTGAATGGGACTGTTAGTATTGTTGATGCAGGTGGCAGAACCGTCGTTGGTGTTGCGCGGGCAGCTGCGGATGGTACTGTTCGTATTTATGAGCAGGCAACAAATACAATGTTGGGTGCGTTAAAGATAGGTACAGATGGTGTTGTTCAGGTTATGGATGTTGGCGGTCGAGTTGTAGAAACCATCGCAAAATCTGGGACAGAAGCGTACAAGTCGACATTGCAGTTTTTTGGGAATAGTTTATCGGCGTTTAACAATACGATACAAACAGTGATTAAGGAATCGGCAAACAGTTATAATGTTACAATAAACGCGTTGGCAGGTATGGCGAATACCGCGATGACAGAAGGCGGCAAGACAGCCAGAAACCTGTTTGATAACGCAAAAGAAACAGCGATTAGTTTATTTGATCATGTTTTTGGTACGACGGTGGACGAGGATGATTTAAATGCGCTTAAAGTTCAGATAAATAACTGTACGACAGCGCAACAGGTAGAAGAGATTGTAAATAATAAATTACAAAATGCGCAATTGAACGAGAATCAATTAAGACAAGTGCGTGAAATGCTGAATAAAATGGCAGCAGAAACAAATCAACGGTTTGAGAGTATAGAAAATTGGTTGAACGGACTTGAACAACTTGCAAAGGATACAGCAGCTAAATTAGAAAACTTGGGCGCACAACATCGTCAATTGGCGGCAGAGGTAAGAACCAAGGTAAATGCAAAAGAAGTTGTGGATTTAATATATACGCATACACAGAAGTTTACAGATGGACAGGAAAAACAGCTGTATGCGATATTGGCTGAATATACCAAGCAGTTAAGCCCAGGGCAACTTGCACAGGTGCAGTATATGATAAAAGATTTAAAAGATTATGTTGATTCCGAGATAAATGCTTTGAATTCACGGGTGAGTTTGGAGGCACAGCAACGTGTCGCGGCAGATAAGGTTGCGTCTGCGATGTCTATATTGAATGCTTTTTCATCTGGTGCAGATGTCAGTGTGTGGAAAAACGCAGATGGTAAATTTAATGGTGTGCGTTTGGCATCTGATGCAACGGCTGGTGTGGTGTTGGGTACTGCCGGTGGTTTGATATCGAATTCTTTGATCAAGAAAAGTCAGGTTGAAAAAGGATTAGAAGGGGTCGCGTGTACCGTTGGGGGCCAGGTTGTGGCGGACTATGGTGATGAATTCAGTGTTGGTATGCAGTAAATGCATACTGACGCGATTCTTTTTATCATGAAAAAATACAAATATTTACATTGCGCGCAGTAAGTATCCGCGGCGGAACATGCATTTGCGATAAGATCCAACGGATTTAGATGTGGTGTTGCGCGGTACAGACATTAAACTGCGTTGGCCAACATCACGATATTCATTTGATTGAAATGTTACCCATAAACCGTCCCAATCAGGCATCATGCCACTTTGATTTGGGGATATTAATTTCGCAATTCGGGAACGGGGTTGGTGGGCAGGCCGGGTTATGCCAAGGCATGCCTTGTGATCGCGAACGAATTGTTCGGTGGTTACGGCCTCGTTCTCCCAGTTTAAGATTGTGGCGTCATCAATGCTGCCACGATTGGCCGATGCACACGCACCAAGTATCAATAATAAGGATAAAATTTTCATTCTCATGTTTTCTATTATAATTTATTTGCCTTTTTGTGGCAATAGTTTTTATAATGTAAAAAAGAGAGAAAGGATTTTTTATGGCGATAAGTGTGCAAAACTTTATAAATCTGGCAAATTATTACAATCAGACCGCAACGCTGATGTCGGCAATATGTGTGCAAAAGGGTGGTATCGCAATGGAAAATTATGTCGGTAGATTCTTTGCCGCAGATGTTTTAGAATACTTGGTTGAATATGCACACAGATTAAAACAAACGGGGGAAGCCCTGACGCCAGAAATAGAAGGCTTGATTGAAAGATTAAATAAACAATTCGAAGGTGTTAAAAGTTTAACTACGCCAACACAGAAACCAATACATGAAATGACGCTGGAAGAATTTGAAAAATTAATGAATATTTAATATGATATGATTACACAGGAAAGGAGTGTTGTATGAATTTTATTAAATTTATTGTGCCGATTATCGTTTGCGTCGGCTTGGTTGCGGGATGTAATCAGTCGAAAAATCAGCCTGTGTATGATACTGTTACGGTGGTCGATCAGTTGGTTATTGATGATAATTCTGTGCCAATCTTTCCGAAAAAGGCCGCGTTGACAACGGATACTGCGCGCAGATTTTCAATAGAATTACCAAAACGATGCGATGTTGATTGGGATAATCAAAGTGTCGTTTCTGTGGTGCCCGCAGAAAAAATAGAAATTGTGCGCCTGGATACAGGGGATGCGTTGCCAGAATTAAAGGTCGATGATTATGAATTTTCAGATTTAACTGTAAAGCAGGCCTTGGATAAACTGTTACTGGGGACAGATATTGCTGTTCTGGAAGACGAGGTTTTATACGAAAAAATATCGGGAACAATTTCAAGTGGCGATTTGTCTGATGCTGTGGAGTTGATGACAAAAATGGGACGGGCTTATTTTTCTTATGATGCGGAAAATGGCGAACTGCATTTAACACATCGGGCAAAATGGTTGGTAAAGATGCCAAAGAACGAAACTATTATTATGGCTCTGTTGGATGCAATGCATGGCGCAGATATGCGAAATCTGTTGGTTGACTGGCAGGATAAAACAGTTGTCTTTGAAGGTAATTATCAGACAGAACGCGAAATCGCAAAAATTATCGCAGATATATCCGGAAAAAAATATATGATTGCATGGGATGTTGATGTGTATCGTGTGTATCCGCGTACGGATAATCCAATCGTTTGGATGAATTTGTTGCCGGCGTTCGGTGAAAAAAATATCAAAATGTCTATCCCTGGGGTGGTTGGACGTGCGCTGGTTGTGGGACCGGAAATTAATACAAAAACATTGCAGGAATTTTTGGCACAACAGGCAAATGTTGTTTTGATTTCACAGGGGACTTTTGCAATTCCAAACGGTTGGCAATCCAGATTTGATATCGGGCAATGCGGTAAAGAAGAAAGATTGGAAACAGATTTAGTTATTGGTGCAACAGGTAAGTATGGCGATTTTGGCGGAAAACAAAAAATAGATGCAAAGATTGTTTTGCGTACATCTGGCGGTGAATTGTCGTCGTTTAATATTCCAACATCTGTTGGCGATAATTATATTATTGTTGGGATACCAACACACTCGTTCGTAACCACACCAGAAACACTGGTCAGTCCGTTTGCAGAATTGGTTGTGTTTATGTCGCCACGTGTTATTTCTGTGGTTGATGTGGAACGGGAACCAAATGAAACAGTTGGGGAATTGGTTGGTGATACTTTACGAGACTTTTTAAACGATTAAGGTAAGATAGATGTTTTCAAAACTGGAAAGAAAAATTGCTTTTAGGTACCTGGGCGCAAAAAAGCGCGGGTTTGGTTCTGTGATTTCTTGGGTGTCGTTGATTGGTATTATGTTGGGGGTTGCAACCCTGATTGTTGTGATGTCTGTAATGGGTGGTTTTCATGATACGCTGTTGGGGCGTATCGTGGGGATGAACGGACATGTTGTTGTTTATCATCAAGATGGTGCAATTGCCGATTTTGACTTCTTGATTGACAAGATGAAACAAAATAAGATTGTGGAACAAAATGTTACAGCAATCGTACCAATCGCCGAAGGGCAGGTCATGGCAACGGCAAATGGAAAAAATACCGGGGCAATGATACGCGGTATTCGTATGTCAGACCTGGCGGCCAAGGCACAGACAGGAACGCGGGTTTATGGAAAAAAACTGTCCGAGATAAAAGATGGTGAATTGGTTGGTGGGGCATCCTTGACGCGAATGTTGGGCGTTACAATGGGGGATAAAATTTCGCTGGTGTCTGCAAGTGCCGCAACGCCAACACCGTTTGGTTCAATGCCCAGAATTATGGCGTATCCAGTTATGTCTTCGTTCTTTATGGGGATGTATGAATATGATTCTGGATATATATTTATGCCATTGGAAACCGCACAAAAATATTTAAATATTGGAAACGCTGTAACACATATAGATTTGTTTGTTGAAAATCCAGAAGAAACAACCGTTGTAACAGATGCGTTGCACAGATTGTTGCCAGATGGTTTTGTTGTGCGTGACTGGCGCGATTTAAATCGTGGCTTTGTTGGTGCGTTACAGGTGGAATCTAATGTAATGTTCCTGATACTGTTACTGATTGTGATTGTGGCGGCGTTTAATATTGTGTCGTCGCTGGTTATGTTGGTAAAAGATAAAAACAAAGATATCGCTGTATTGCGTACATTTGGCGTGTCGCGCAAATCTATGATGAAAATATTTGTCTTGTCAGGTACATCAATTGGTATTATCGGCGCGGTATTTGGAACGTTTTTTGGGGTCTTGGTTGCGGTTTATATTGAACCAATCAGACAATTTTTCCAAAAGCTAACAGGGCGCGATTTGTTCCCAGCAGAATTGTATTATTTGTCAGAATTGCCATCTAAGTTGGTGTGGACAGATGTGGCGGGAATTGCGCTGATTGCGATTGCATTGGCGTTCTTGGCGACATTGTATCCCGCATGGAAGGCGGCCAAAACAGATCCAGTAGAGGTATTGCGAAACGAATAAAAAAGGTTATTATAGTGGCGAATATTTTAAATTCTTTGTCAAAGGTGCAGCGTGGCGATGTTGTTATGTCTGTGCGCGATATTAAAAAAACTTTTATAGAAGGTGGGCAACCATTACATATCTTGCGCGGGGGTGGTTTTGATTTGCATCGTGGTGAAATTATTGCCATGGTTGGTCAATCTGGGTCTGGAAAATCTACGCTGTTGCAATGTGTGGGGTTGCTGGATAAACCCAGTGGTGGCAGTATCGTGATATCTGGGGTGCCTGTGCATAAAATGGATGAAGATACGCGTACAAATATTCGCAGAAAAAAAATAGGTTTCGTTTATCAAAAACATAATTTGTTGGCCGATTTTACCGCGCTGGAAAATGTTATGTTGCCGATGCTGGCAGATGGTGTTGCAGAAGATGTCGCGCGCGCGCGTGCAATAAAGTTATTGCGCGCAGCAAATGTTGCACACAGGGCATCGCATTTGCCCGGGGAAATGAGTGGCGGTGAACAACAGCGTACCGCACTGGCACGCGCATTAGCAAATAATCCAGATATCTTGTTGGCAGATGAACCAACGGGAAGTCTTGATCCGCAACATGCAGGGTCGGTGTTTGACTTGCTGTTGGAATTGGTCAGAAAAAATAAAATGGCAATGTTGTTTGTTACGCATGATATGAATTTGGCTGCGCGTGCAGACAGAAAAATTACAATTGACAATGGTGTTGTCTTGTAGAATCATTATTAACAATAAGAAAAAAGGGGGAGAGAATTATGAAAAATCAAAAACAATATAGATGTGTTTATACGCGTTCCCAGAAAATCAAGGGATGGCTGGCGTTTATTATGCTGTTTGTGTGCGGCATAATGGTCGGTGTCAGTTTAAATGGGTATAAAAATGAATTGCAACAATCTGTGTCGCGCGAATATGCTGAATTTAGTAAATCGGATTGTAATGATTTGAAAAGGAAAATGATTCAGGATCCAGCGGCATCTGATCGTCCCCAGGTGTATGAAAAATATTGTGAGGGGCGCGTTGAAAAAAAAGAAAAGCCAAAACAAGAACCAAAGGTAGAAAAAAACAAAGAACCGCAAACGGCGTGTCAGGTTATAGAAGAAATCCAATTGCGGAATTTGCATGATGAGAAGTCT
>JAZQGC010000026.1:0-3988 GCA_045539815.1 Candidatus Enterousia sp.
GATATTTTTTGCATCTGGAAATATTTTTTTACCTGATAAATATTCACCCCGTACAAAATCTGTCAGTTTAATAAAATAATCTTTATCAAATTCTGCGCTTAACGCATCTTTCCAAGACTGTTCAATTTTTACATCCATAAAGAAATCCTTTGTCACACAACCGGCGTTTTATGCAAGTAATCATCCACAGAAATTAATTTTTGCTGGCAGGCCTTCCATAAAACAACATCAACATATCCGCGGGGCAAACCTGTTTGTTCGACCAAAAACGCAAACATATCATCACATGCTGTTTTAATTTCTGGGGACAGTTTTGCATTGTTTATTTTTGAAAATAAATCTAAACGCCCAGAAAAGACGCAACCCAGACGCTGAATCCAGATATCATATTTTACAACATCTTCACCCAGATTTCGCGCCAAATGATTTGCTGTAATCTTGCCAATATGCGGCAAAGATTGCAAATACTTTAATCTGTCATCTGTTGTTGATAAACGATAATAATCAGAACAAAATTTATCACGATTTATCCATATATCACAAACAGCACGAATTTTATTTCGATTATTAAACATTTGTATCAAGACATCAAAATCGGCACCACAGACACGCAAAGTATTCATTATTTTTTCATGAATTTTTTTTGCTGTCTGTTGCGAGAAACCACCCGCCAAAACAACATACGCACAATCAGACGCAAATTCATCAGGTGTGCGAATTTTTCTGTTTTTCAAATTTTCCAAGATTTCATCAAACGACTGATTATCCGAACCATGTCCACAATCACGCAACTGTCTGTCCAGATTAATAAACCATTGTGCAGAAAACATAACTATGCACGCCCTTGTCCCTGGGCCATTGCAGCCATCATATCACGCTGGGCCATATCTTGTTTCATATTGTTGGATGCATCCTTAAAACTTTTGGTATCCAGTTCTGAAATTCTGCGTTTTAACACATTTATTCTTTCCCGCTTATATGACACCTGTGCTTCGGACAAGTTGTTTGATAATTCTAACACTTCTTGTTCCAACATATTTAATTCTGATTGCAGGCGTGCTTTTTCCCCCATAGAAAATCCTTTGATTACATACCGTATTGATTATTGCGATTATAAATATATTCGTCTTGATAACAAGGCAATTTTTTTATAATCCGCGCGTTATCATCAAACACAACAACATTTGCAAACTTATAAAAATCATTTCCGTCAAAAAACAAGAAATTAAAATTCTCACCCGCCAACAGGCAAGAACATAATTCTATTTTTTTATCATTAAATTCAGGATTATCAAATCTGAAATTCATATATGCCTTTAAATCATCCTTCGAGAAATTTTTATAATAAGTCGACAATGGCGGATGTGAATGCCCATGCGCCACAATATCAGAACCATCTTTCTTGGAATTATCAATAAAGTTTCGCAGTTTCTGGTTCATATCTGTCGAAAAGTCTGCTTCTGTGGATCTAAGTCCATCTGCCTGCACATCTATTTTATCAAAAACGACACGTTGTCCACGGGTTCCCCCATACAGCAAAAAAGGAATTTCTTGTTTGTTATCGCGTGTTTTTTTCTGGATTTCTTGCAATTTTTTATAAACATCCTCGCTGATGAATACGATACTGTCATTACCTAGAAATGGTAAACAATTATTGTTTACGGGCGCCATTCCCCCCCATGCATTAACCAACAATCTGGCATTTATGGAAAATTCTATCTGCGCACGTAAAAACTTTTTTGTTTTATCATCAACCATCAAGACATCCTTTCTTTTCGTATTTTTTATTCCAGAAAAAAAAGGCGCAGATTCCCCTGCACCTTTTTATCACACATCCAGATTTGCATCCAACGCGTTTTCCACAATAAAGTCGCGTCTTGGCTCTACGACATCGCCCATCAGCATAGACACAACTTCGTCTGCTTTTGCGGCATCATCAATCTTGACCTGGAACAAAGACCGATGATTTGGATCCATTGTCGTTTCCCACAACTGTTCGGCGTTCATTTCCCCCAAACCTTTGTATCGCTGAATCTTTAATCCGTTTTTCGCATATTCAAACGCCGTATTCAGCAACGACAGCGCCCCCCAGATTTTTTGCGACTTTGACTTTACGCGCAGAACTGTTGGCTTGCTGAAAGTTTCAATCAGTTCATCGCGTCCATCCAGTCTGTGCCATGCGCGAATTTCCGGACCATTAATTTTCTCGCGCGGCAGGGTATATGTTTCCTTGACGCTGCGTAATATTCTGGTTATTTCTATTCCTGCATCATTTGCAGACACATGCCATCCGCGTTCAAATTCTAATTCCTGGGCATCCAGCATTTTTTGCACTGCGACAAAATTTTCTGCATTTTCATTTTCAAACACACCATTTAATGCCAGCGCTTCTATAAAACGCAGCGGCATAACATGATTCAACGGATGCAGACAGTTACGCATATCCAAAACCAATCCCAACAAACGCTTTAAATCAGCCCCAGACACCTGAACACCGTTTGATGTTTCAATCATACCGTCTGTTGCCAACTGTTCCATCAAATAATCATCCATTTCGCGTTCGTTTTGCAAATAAATCTGTTGTTTACCACGCGTTACCCCATACAAAGGTGGTTTTGCAACATAAATATATCCGCGTTCAATTGCCTGTGGCATATGACGATAGAAAAATGTCATCAATAAAGTCTGAATATGTTGACCGTCAACGTCCGCGTCGGTCATGATAATAACCTTGTGATAACGCATTTTTTCAATATCGAAATCATCCTTGCCGATACCTGCGCCCATTGTTGTAATCAGCGCACCAATTGTATCAGACCCCAACATTTTATCAAAACGCACGCGTTCAACATTTAAAATCTTGCCACGCAGCGGCAAAATAGCCTGGGTCTTGCGGTCGCGTCCCTGTTTTGCAGTACCACCCGCCGAGTCCCCCTCAACAATAAATAATTCGCATTTTGCAGGGTCGCGTTCTGAACAGCCCGCCAATTTACCCGGCAGTCCACCCAATTCAGGTCCTGTCTTTTTACGTGATAATTCACGTGCCTTGCGTGCTGCTTCGCGTGCGGTCGCGGCTTCGATAATTTTATCTATAATCGTCTTAGAAATTGCTGGGTTTTCATCCAAGAATTCATACAGCATCTCGGACACAGTGCTTTCAACAAATGGTCTGACCTCACTGGACACCAGTTTATCTTTGGTCTGGGAACCAAACTTTGGGTCTGGAATTTTTACACTAACAATACTTGTCAACCCTTCGCGAAAATCTTCCCCAGACAAGTTAATATCTTTCTTGGTACCCTTTTCTGCAATATATTTATTAATTGCACGTGTTAACCCTGCACGGAATCCTGCCAAGTGCGTTCCACCATCACGGTTTGGAATATTATTTGTAAAGCACAACGATGTTTCTGTATACGCAGTTGTCCATTGCAAAACGATTTCGATATATGTATCGTCTTGCTGCTTTATCATTTGAATTGGTTCTTTGTTCAACAATTCTTTGGATTTATCCAGATATGTTGCAAATCCCTTTAAACCATCTGCACTGTGGAATTCGCGTTCCTTCTTTTCACCGCCACGAAAATCTTCCAATATAATTTTAACATTTGCGTTCAAGAAAGACTGTTCACGCAACCATGTTTCCATTGTATCAAAGCTGAATTCAGTTCCCGTAAATGTATCACTTGACGGCAGGAAAGTAACCTCGGTCCCGTGTTCGATACCTGATTTATTTTCTGTAATTTTCAAATCGCATGTTGGCACGCCATCTGCAAATGACATAAATGCCTCTTTGTCACCGCGCCACACACGCACTTCCAACCACTTTGACAATGCGTTCACCACGGACACACCCACGCCATGCAAACCACCAGAAACCTTGTACGCGCCATTTGTTTCGTTATCAAACTTACCACCGGCGTGCAATTCGCACATAATCAGTTCCAGCGCACTGCGTCCTGTTTCATGATTAATATCAAACGGCATA
>JAZQGC010000027.1:0-20654 GCA_045539815.1 Candidatus Enterousia sp.
CCATCGGGACCGTTCCGTATCTAAATCATTCTAATTCATTTTTAATAAGGCATATCTAAAAGCGGTGCCGGCAACTCATGTAACATTTGTACACTACGTTGCCGGCACTACTTTTATCTAAATCATTCTAATTTATTTTTATATTTATAGTATTTGTGATATAATTCACAGTATAGATAAAAAAAGGGGATGTGGGGTGAGGTTTTTTTGTTTGTCTTTTGCGCTGTCTTTGTTCGTTTGTTTTGATGCGTTCGCAACAGAAAATTTAGGCTTTTATGACGCGTTGGATAATGTTCGTAAAAATTGTATCGGTATATCTGAAAAAATGTCCGATATAAAAACAATGGCAGGAATTGGAACTGCTGTTTCTGCGGTTGGAACCGCCGTGGGGGCCGGTGCATTGGCGACGGGGATTGTGAAAAATCGATATGATATTGTTTCTGATAATTTGGCACAGCAAATAAAAGAATTTAAAGAATTAGAGGCTAATCCTGATAGTGTCGAAGTAAAGGATATTGTGGGGCTGCAACAGCAGTTGGCACAGATTTTAAAAGAAAAAGAGGCGGCAGAGAAACTGAAAAATGTTGATGCGTCAAAGATAGATAAGGAATCCTATGCAGAATTTGTGAAAAAAAATGATCTGCTAAAAGAAACAGAAAATGTGAAAAATGAAGTGGATGATGCATCAAAGGCCATGGGGAATGCCAGAACGGGTTTGATGGCGACTGCAACTGCAACAAATCTGGCAGGCGCAGTTGTTTCTGGTGTGAATAAAATAGACGGTGATTTCGCAGTACAAATTGGTGCCTGTATGGGGGCGGTAAAATCCTTGTCTGCCGCAAGAATACAGGCAAAATTTGATGGCAATGTTTCAGATAAAGATATTGGTTTGGCAGATGTAATTATTTCAGAATGCGATAATTTTAATGTGTCTGATATTGAAAAAATTAATAACCATGCCACAGGCGCAACGATTGCAAGTTCTGTTGGTGCGGTAACAGGGCTGGTTGGAACGGTAACGTCAGGTGTTGCGAATTCGGACAAGGTTCGTAACGCTGATGATGCGCAAAAAGAGAAGAATTTAAACACCACATCAAATGTTCTGGCCGGGGCCACAGGTGCGGCGTCGTTGGTGTCAACTGTTTTCAATGCTGTACAGATTGCTGCGGTTAAACGTGTTGTTGAAACCGCAGAACGTTGTGAAGAGGTATTAAAATGAAGAAATTAATATTAATAGTTTGTTTGTTGTGTGTGTCTGTTTCAAATCTGTTTGCAAAGGATGTTATAGAACGACCGGATGATCCTTTTCATGTCAGTGCAGCAAATATGGCGGTAACTGTTTTATCAGAACAGCAGGCAAATGAAGTAATAGATGTGTTGTTTAAATATTATCGAAACAAATTTGATTCTACAAGGGGGACTTTTTATATTAGTTTGGTAGAGTTGGGTGGCGCCTGTCTTACTGCTGGGATAGATTTAGAGTTGGCAAACAAGTATGCAATTGCTGTTTTAAAAAATGCTGTAAATAATCGTCCGGATTTAACAAAATTTACAAAACAATTTTCCCCGAACTGGATGGGGGTAAACATTAGTTTTAAGAGCTCTTATATGGAGTTGCTAAAAGGAGAATATTGTTTCAGGGGTGAGTTTATTTTTGATGGTGTGCATTTTTTGTGTAACGGTAAGGATTTAATGAATTCCGTGGATGAACAAGGTAAAAAGGAATTGTTATTACTTGCGCAAGGCGAAGTTGAGTTAAAGGGTCGCGTCGTGGATGAATCTGGTGAAATAATGCATGTTTGGGGTTGGAAATAATTTCTTATTTAAATATTCGCAGCATGTTTGTGTGGGCCAGGGCGATTGCAATTGCGTCCGCTTCGTCTGCGGTTTTTGGGTGGGCGTTTGGTAATAATATTTTTACCATTTTATCAATGGCGCCTTTGTCTGCGTGACCTGCGCCTGTTAGTGCTTTTTTGATAACATTGGGTTCGTATTCAAATACAGGTATTTCTTGATTTGCAACGGCAACAATCGCAGATGCACGGGCCTGGCCCAGAATAAGCGTGGTTTTTGGATTTTTGTTAACAAATATTATTTCAATACTGCATTCGTTCGGTTCAAATGTTTCGCATATTTTTGTTAGTTCACGATATATATATACCAGACGCTGGGACATTTCCCATTTTGTGTTTGGCAAGATAACACCGCTGGCAATATATTTGCGCGTTGAGCCCGCCGTATCAACGATTGCCCAACCTGTGTGTAAAAGTCCAGGGTCGATACCCAATATGCGTGTTGCCATTTTTTTATTTCCTGAAACTGATTTTACTGACCGCGTTATAACCAAAATATTTGTTTATGCGTTGTATTATTTCTGCTGATTGATATGATAATTGCAATGCATATGCCGGAACAGCAGGGCGGATTACAATATTAAATGTGTTGTCGCGGTTCTTTTTTATTGCAGCAAGTTTTGCCACAGATGCAATATCTGGTCCCATAATTTCGTCCCATCTGGATGCTAGGTCTGCATCAGATGCACGCACACCAAAAATTTTTATCAACCCACCCAATGCACCACTGATTGTTTGGGGGCGTTTTGTACGTTCTTCAAATTTTTTATTGTGGTTTGACATAACTGTATTCTTTGGGCATCAAGATAAACATTTGACCCTGGGCGTGCTGACCCTGGGCGAATTTGTATGCTTCGTCACCTTTGCCAAAGAATATGTCAGCGCGTATCCAACCGCGAATTGCGCTGCCGGTGTCTTGGGCAATCATCAGACGACGAAACGCGCGTCCGTCTGACAGATTTGTGCTGATGTAAACAGGTAATCCCAATGTGTATAAATCGTCATCCATTGCGATACTGCGTATTTTTGATAATGGTGTGCCCAGTTTTCCAATTACATCTGGTGGTGTTGATTCGTAAAAATATACGTAACGTGGGTTTTTATATATGACATCTTTTGCCAATTTAGGGTTGGCTTTTAAGTGTTGCCATACTGCTTCGGATGAGTATCCGCCGGCGGGACGAATGCCACGTTTGCGTAATTCTTCGCCAATCGATTTAAATGGCATATCATTAACAGCCGCAAAATTTAATTTTACATCAGTGCCATCTTCCAGTCGCAGATTTCCACTGCCCTGGATTTGCAGATTTTGCACATCAACAATGTTGGCCCAATATAAAACACGACCGATTTTCTTTTCAACGATATCTTTTTTTGATACGCCTTTGTAATTGCGACCGTCAGTTGGAATGCCCATTAATGGTTCGTTGCATTGTGCGGTTTGTTTGCGACATGCGGGAATAATTGGTGAATAATATCCCGTGTATGTACCACGGTCTGTGCCATTTTCATTGTATATCTGATATGGTTGGAAATGTGATTCAAACCATGCGCGTATTGTTGCTGTGTCTGCGGATGCGGATGGCAGCATTCGGCATTTTTCGGCAAACAGTTCACGGTCTGGTATCAGGCGGCCTGTGTATTGAATCTTTGCCTTGCATGAATTACGAAATGCTTGCAGTGCGTATCTGACATCGTCGTCGCGCCATCCGGGCAGGGCATTATAAGAAACCTGTTTAAAATTAGATGGAATAACCGAATTGTCGCCAGATACCGTTGGGGTGGATACATCACAACCACAGAATAAAAACGCCAATAACAGTGATAAAAGACCATTTTTTAATGTTTGTTTGTTAAAAAAATACATTTTTATCAATCCCCCCACTTGTAAAATCTTTCAATAATGCTATATTATCATAAAACAGTGGTGCAAGTCCAGGGCTTACATCCGCAAAACATCACAAGGAGAAAATATAATGGCTAATTTTAAAATTGTTTCACAGTTCTTGAAAGATATTTCTTTTGAAAGTCCAAATGTTCCTGAATTGTTCTTTAAAAGTGATAATGGCGCAGCAAAAATGGAAATCAATATTGATTTGCAGGTCAAGGGCGCAGAAAACAATATTTTCATGGTTGATTTGATTGTCAAGGCACATTCAAAATTAGAACAAGAAGATAAATCTATTTTCTTGATTGAATCTACATATTCTGGTTTGGTTCAACTGGAAGGTGAACAAGATGAAGAAGCGAAAAAACGCACCTTGTTAATTGATGTTCCAACAATGTTGTTCCCATCTGTTCGTGCCTTGGTTACACGTTTGACATCTGAATCAGGTTTCCCAGCAGTTTCAATGCAGCCAATTGATTTTGAAGCGTTGTATGAACAAAAACACGCAAAATAAATTATAATAATTTATCTAAAAGCGGTGCCGGCAACTCATGTAGCATTTGTACACTACGTTGCCGGCACTACTTTTATCTAAATCATTCTAATTTATTTATAATAGGGCGTATCTAAAAGCGGTGTTGGCAACTCATGTAGGTTTGTACACTACGTTGCCGGCACTACTTTTTTCTAAATCATTCTAATTTATTTACCCAGGCACAATTGTCCGAATGTCATATCCATAACCTCTGACGCGGTGATTGTTCCCAATATTTTACCAATGGCATCGCCCGCGCGTCTGGTATGTTCGGCAATAATGTCGTAATTTTCATTTGCAGAAATTGCATGCCCCAGTTCGGTGTGCGCGGATTCTAGTAATGTTTTTGTTCGGGCATTTACAGAAACTGTGGATTCTGCGTTGTCAAAAATCGCGTGAATCTTGTGACGCAGTATTTTTAACAAATCATCCATGCCGTCGCCGGTTTTTACAGATGTATAAATTGCGGATGTTGTGTCGTGTTTATCAGTTGTGTCTGATTTATTTATAACGATTATTTCGTTGTCGGAATTTTTGCTGTATTCCGCAGATTCCGGCGTATAGACACGAATAATAATATCGGCATTTTCTATTTCTGATATTGTGCGTTCAATACCAATGTTTTCGATTGTGTCATCTGTTTCGCGAATGCCGGCGGTATCAGATAAATTTACCATAAATCCATCAATATCAATTGTGCTGGACACAACATCACGTGTTGTGCCGGCAATATCAGATACAATTGCACGATTGGACCCGACGATATAATTAAAGATTGATGATTTTCCAACATTTGTTTCACCCGCCAGTACGATATTTATTCCACCGCGGATTGCGCGTGCGGTTTTATATTGCAACAGCGCAGCGCCAATTTCGTTATATAATTGTTCTGTGGTTTTGCGCACGGTTTCGCAAATGTTTGGTGGTAAATCGTCCGGGCTGTAATCCAATATTGCGGCCGCATACGCAGAAATTTCAATCATTTTATTGCGCCATGTGTTATATGCGCGACTGTCGCCCCCCGTCATTGAGCGCAACGCATGTTTGCGTTGAATGTCTGTCTGGGCGTCCAACAGTGCCGCCAGTCCATCAACATCAGCCAGGTCCATTTTATTGTTATAAAATGCGCGTCTGGAAAATTCCCCGGGTGTTGCCAAACGCATATTTTTTGTTTGTAAAAAATTAAATACTTTATTTATAACCGCAGGTGCGCCATGTGTATGCAGTTCAATAATATCTTCGCCTGTAAATGAATTTGGTGCAGGGAAGTAAATAGCCAAACACTGGTCAATTAAATCACCATTTTCATCATGCAGATTTGTAAAATAAGCATGGCGTGGTGTTAAATCTGGTTTGTTTATAAAGGTTGAAAATATATCAGAAAGTTTTTCACCAGAAATTCGAATGACGGCCACGCCGGATTTTCCATGTCCACTTGATAATGCAAAGATTGTGTCGTTATTCATATCTTATTTTCCTTTGCTGATTTCTTTTAATGCCATTGGGACCAAGGTTGCAACATCGGCGTCTGGGTTTTCGTTTACCAATTTTTGCGACATTTCAAGTATATCCAATCGTTTGTATCCCAGGGCCTCTAATGCCATAAGCAGGTCGGGCAGGGCAGATTGTGTGCCCGATACTGTGTCTGGGGCAAATATTGTTGCAGATACGCCGCCAACCTTGTTCTTTAATTCGACAATGATTTTCTCTGCCATCTTTTTACCAACGCCCGGGGCGGTGGCGATTGTTTTTGCGTCGCCAGTTGCAATTGCAGATATTAATGTGTCAGACTTTATTGTGCCCATTATTGCCAATGCAACCTTTGGCCCGACGCCTGAAACACTGGTCAGCATGTTAAATAAATCCTGGGATTGCAGGCTTGAAAATCCGAATAAACGAATTGAATCTTCGCGGACAACTGTTTCAATCCACATCTCCACAGTTGATTTGTGTGTCAGATATTCTGGGGTAAAAACCTTGTATCCGACGCCATGAACCAACAAAATAATAAATCCATCGCCGATATAATCAACAATGCCTTGCAATTTTCCAATCATTTGTTATCCTTTTACAGGTAATTTTAATCTAAATAAATAAAAAGGTCAAATATGAGTGGACACAGTAAATGGCATAATATCCAACATAAAAAAGGTGCAGCAGACGCCGCGCGCAGTGGTTTGTTTACAAAATTGGCGCGTGAAATCACTATGGCTGCTAAGTTGGGCGATAAAAACCCAGATAATAACCCAAGATTGCGTTTGGCTATTTTGACAGCGCGTAAAAACTCGATGCCGAATGACAATATCAAACGCGCGATTGACAAGGCTTCGGGGTCAAATACTGAAAATTACGAAGCAGTTAGATACGAAGGTTATGGTCCAGGGGCTGTTCCTGTTATTGTAGAGGCATTGACCGATAATCCACGTCGTACCGTGCCAGAAATTCGCAATATCTTTGGTAAAAACGGCGGTAATATGGGCGAAGAAGGTTCTGTTGTGTTCATGTTTACACGTGCAGGTCAGATTATGTATCCTGCGTCAATCGGTAAAACCGAAGACGAAATGATGGAAATTATTATGGAAGCAAATGCGGATAATCTGGAAACATCCGAAGAAGGCTTTATCATCACAACCAAGCCAGAAGATTTTGTTAATGCGCAAAAATATTTGGCTGACATTTTGGGTGAACCAGAACAGGCAGAATTGACTTGGTTGCCAAACATGCCAATGGATTTAGATGACGAAGCATACGCTAAACTGGAAAAATTGGTTGACGCACTGGATGCAAATGATGATGTGCAGAAGGTGTTTACAGCAGCGGCCTAGTCTAAATAAATTATAATAATTTATCTAAAAGCGGTGCCGGCAACTCATGTAGCATTTGTACACTACGTTGCCGGCACTACTTTTATCTAAATCATTCTAATTTATTTATAACAAGGCATATCTACGGTTGGTCCCGATGGCTCATGTAACTTCTGTACACTACACCATCGGGACCGTTCCGTATCTAAATCATTCTAATTCATTTTTAATAAGGCATATCTAAAAGCGGTGCCGGCAACTCATGTAACTTTTGTACACTACGCCATCGGGACCGTTCTGTATCTAAATCATTCTGTTTCATTTTTTATTTATTCGCTGATATTTTGTTTGTTTTGTGATATAATATATCAGCTATGGGAAGAGAGAAGTATATTTCAGTCAGCAGCAAGGTTAATGGTTTTTCGTTCGCGAATCTGGGGTTGTTTACCGGGTTTGCGGATGGTATTTATAATGCTGTGTATTCGCTGGTTATATTGGAAATATTTCGCAGCAGTGCGATTGTCGGTGTTTATGTTGCAATTTATTCTGTGTTTTGTTTGATTGTTGCGTTGTTTGCAAATGAAATTTTGCGTGTGTTTTCCAAGGTGCGGGTGTTTTATTTTGCAATGTTGATGGTGGCTGTCTGTTATGCGATGATGAGTTTTTCAATCCTGCCACGAACATTTGTTATATTGGATTATACAACCGGATTTGCAACAACATTGATTGCGGTGCTGATACCATTGTTTATGTCTGATTTTTCAAAAAATATTGGTATGGCGCGATTGAATTCCAGGTATCATTTGTGGCTGAATATTGGTGCGTTGTTTGCGCCGTTTGTTGCGGTGTTTATTGCCGACAGGTTTGATAACAGGGCGGCGTTTTTTGGGTCTGCGGTTATTTATCTGCTGGGGTGGATGATGTTCAAGTTGTTTAAGATTGTGCAACAGGATAAACAAATCAAACCTGTTAGCCCCAGAAAAACATTTCGGGCATTGATAAAAAATGCTGCGATGTTTTTTGCGTATCCGGGGATGCGGCGTGCGTATTTGGTGAATTTTGGTTACTATTCTGTTCGGGCCTTGCGCGTGTTATATGTTCCGATTTTGGTTATTGAAAACGGTTTTTCAAAAGATGTCTTGGCATGGGTTTTGACATTGGGGATTGTTCCGTATTTGGTGTTAAGTGAATTGATGGGACGCTTGGTGCAAAGGTATGGAAAAACATTGTGGTTGGGAATTGGTTTTGGGTCTTTTGCGGTGTTGGCGGCATGTGCCGCGTTTGTAACCGGATATCCGCTGTTGGCAATATTTGTTCTGTGGCAGATTTCAGGTGCGTTTATGGAGCCTGTGCATGATTTGTTGTTTTTTGATGATGTGCCAAAAAAACAACAATCGCGTTTTTATGGCGTGTTTAGAACAAGTGTAAATTTGCCCAATGTTATAATTCCGATGGTTGGTGCCGGTGTTATTGCTGTATTCGGTGCGACATCTGCGGTTTGGGTTGTCAGTGTGTTTGTTGCTGCGTTCACTTTGTTGGTTTTGTTAAGCGAAAGAAAATAAACAATTTTTGTTGATTTTTTATGGTATTATTTGTATCATTTTCCTAAGAAAAAAAGGGGAAAATATATGGCAAAAAAAGACACTGTAAAAGATGCTGGTACGGGTGTTAAAAATCCTGCGTTGGAATCGGCGTTGGCACAAATTCAAAAACAATTCGGTAAAGAAGCAATTATGAAAATGGGCGATGGATCGCAGCAGAATATAGAAGCAATTTCTTCTGGTTCGCTGGGGTTGGATATTGCGTTGGGGGTTGGTGGTTATCCAAAGGGCAGAATTGTTGAAATTTATGGTCCGGAATCATCTGGTAAAACAACCTTGGCGTTGCATGCGGTTGCTGAATCACAGAAAAAGGGTGGAACGTGCGCATATATTGATGCTGAAAACGCCTTGGACCCCAGTTATGCAAAAAAGTTGGGTGTTGATGTTTCTAATTTAATTATTTCACAGCCAGATTCTGGGGAACAGGCATTGGAAATCGCAGATACACTGATTAAGTCTGGGGCGGTTGATGTTGTTGTTATCGACAGTGTTGCAGCATTGGTGCCCAAGGCAGAATTAGAAGGTAATATTGGTGATTCTTTTGTTGGTACAACGGCGCGTTTAATGTCACAATCTTTGAAAAAATTGGCGGGTTCTGTATCGCGCAGTAATACATTGTTGATTTTTATTAATCAGATTCGTATGAAAATCGGTGTTATGTTTGGTAATCCTGAAACGACATCTGGTGGAAACGCGTTAAAGTTCTATGCGTCTGTGCGTCTGGATATCCGCCGTACAGGACAGATAAAAGACAAAGAAAATATTATCGGTAATGAAACGCGCGTCAAGGTTGTAAAGAACAAGGTTGCACCACCTTTCCGCACGGTTGATTTTAAGATTATGTATGGCGAAGGAATATCCAGAATCAGCGAAATCTTGGATATGGGTGTAAAGTATGACTTGATTGAAAAGGCGGGCAGTTTTTATTCGTACAACAGTGAACGCATGGGACAAGGTGAGGCCAATGCACGTCAATGGTTAAAAGACCATCCAGATGTCCAGGAAGCATTGTTGGAAAAAATTATGGCGCGCGCATCGGGTATTGCCGAAGAAATGACAACAGGACCAATCGATGATGATGATATGGTCACAGGGGTTGAAGAATAAACAAAAGGATACAATAATGTTTATGAAAAATGATAGTGATTCTTAATATTGTTTTGTCCCGACTGGGGATTTCTGGTCGGGGCTGTTTGTTTAATAGTGTGTAAAAAAAAGGATTGTTGCATGAATCTTGACAGGATGTGGGCGTTAACAAAAATATTTTTCTTGTCTCATGTTTTTAATTGGCCGTGGCGTTCGCGTGATCATCGTCGCGAGGTCAGAACAAATGTCTTGTCACGGGTGGCACCGGCGTATTTTAAACGCTATCTGCCGGCGGTGAAAAATGTGGCAGATGGTCCAGTTATCAAAGATAATAAAAATGAAAAAATATTTACAATCTGGCAACAAGGGGAAGAAAACGCGCCTGAATTGGTTAAGTCTTGTTTTCGCAGTATCAGAAAGCATTGTAAACAAGAATTGGTTGTATTGGATGATAAAACCATTTTTGATTATATAACACTGCCTGATGTTATTGTAAAAAAGTACAAGGATGGTAAAATTCGTCGCGCACATTTTGCTGATATTTGCCGCGTGGAATTATTGTATCAATATGGTGGTTTGTGGATGGATTCAACTGATTTCGCAGTTGGACCAGTTCCAAAATGGATTATAGATGAAGATTTCTTTATGTTCTTGGTTGGTGATAAGGTGGGGCAGAAATATATGTTCTGTCAGAACTGTTTTATTCGTGGGCGCAAGGGGTCTTATTTGCTGGGGGCGTGGCGCGCAATGATTTTAGAATACTGGAAACATGAAAATAAAAGCTTTGATTATTTTATGCATCAGATGTTATTTCAAACATTGGTTCAGAACGATGAATTGGCAAAGAAATATTTTGAAAAAATGCCCCATGTTGATCAGTTTCCAACGCATACTTTGTGGCATGATTATAAATATCAACCGTTTAATCAAAAGTTGTTTGATGAATTGACGGCGGATGCGTTTTTTCAAAAGACTTCGTATAATGACGCGCCACGTGCTGGTACTTTTTCAGAAGCAATTTGTAATATGAATAAATAAAGGTGTTTGTATGCCAAAAATTTCAATAATTATTCCAATGTATGGCGTTGAAAAGTATCTGCGCAGATGTTTGGATAGCGTGCAAAATCAGACTTTTACAGATTGGCAGGCAATATGTGTCAATGATGGCAGTCCGGATAAATCTGGGGAAATTGCGCGTGAGTATGCAAAGAAAGACAAGCGATTTGTTGTTGTTGATAAAGAAAATGGCGGTTTGTCTGATGCGCGAAATGCGGGTATGCCATACGCCACAGGTGATTATATTTTATATGTTGATAGTGATGATTTTATTCATCCACAAACACTGGAAATTGCATATTCTTTGGCGGTGCGCGATGGGTCCGATATTGTTTCTTTTACATATGACAGGTTTTATCGCCCGCAACTGATGGTGCGGTATAAGTTGGGGCTGAATACTGATGATGTTGTGCCATATGGTATCAGGAAAAAATATGATTTAAATAAGATTAAAACACGTGTAACAGATGATATTTATGCATATGCAACAGAACGTACGCATAATATGTTTAATCCAAAACGTCGTTGGTTGGTAAAACACTGCCAGGTTTGGAAAAATCTGTATAAGCGTGAATTAATAGAAGATATCCCATTTATAAAGGGGATTTTATTTGAAGACTTCCCGTGGTGGAGTCGCGTTATGCTGCGTAATCCACGCGTTACAATTGCGCCATTGCCATTGTATTATTATATACCAAATTTTGGCGGTATTGTGTTAAGCGCAAAACAGTTGCGTATTATGCAAAGTCTGTGTACAGGGATTTCAGAGGCTTTCAAGGCTTATAAAGAAAAAGCGACAGATTATCAGATGACGCAATGGAACAAGAATTTTAAATGGTATTTTATAAAATGGGCGTTCAGAAAAATAAAATATTTGAAGTCTGATGATGATTTTGCCGCAGCGCGCGCGTGCTTTATTAATTTGAATAATATTGGTGCGCTGGAAAATCCGCCGTATAAGTGGGCGCAAAAAACATATGATGAAATTATGCAATTTATAAAATAAAAAAAAAGACGCGTTTGCGTCTTTTTTTAAACACCTGTTTTTTTAAATCGTTCAGGGATTTTTACAACCCGTTTTATACCAATCATATTTGGTTTGTTTATGGAATATGGCGCATGAAAATATGTTTGGATTAGACGGGCGATTTTTAGCCATGTTTCACCATGTGCAGGGCGATTTGTTATATCGTTTATTGTGCCGTTCCCACGACGGCGCAGGTGATTTACCCAGTCTGGACCGCGTTTTTCAGCCTTGGATATTAACATGTTCATGTCAACAGCGCCAAAATGTAATAGGTACAGATTTTTATCAATGTGAAAATTGTGGCCCTTGATACGGTGAAAACCGCTGCCCCAGCGAACCGGGCGATTAATTACAACAGGCTTGGTATAACGCGTGGAAAGCAGGGCATATGAACGTTGTTTTAAAAATGCTTTTGATGTGTCCAGTGGTTTTTCGTATGTCATATGTTGCCCGACATCCAGTCCCAATCCAGACAGACTGGGGTTAAATTTGCGTGATGATAAATATTCATGCAAATTCATGTTTGTGTCTGGGTCGACAACCAAAAATTCGTCGCAGTCACAACCAATTATAATATCATATTCGGATAACAGTTTGTTTGCCAAATCAGATATTAAACCAATGCGATATTTATCGCCCGCGCTGCGTGACATATCAGTGTGTGGTAATTTTGTTATATGGGCAGAACCCGAGTTTTCAGGAATTTCTTGGTCGGTGCCATCCAGATAAATATACAGGTTTTCTGTGCCAAATAAATCGCCATAATATTTTATCCAACGGGACAGAAAAAACGTGTCGTTTCTGGCCATTGTGATTGCAGCAATGCGTTTAAGTTTTTTTTGTTTGGTTGTCATATGCCCTCGATAAAAAGTTTGCAAAGTGCATGTTTTATATTTCTGTATGTAATTTTTACAGGGTTTCTTGTTAATAAAAACTGTATCTGTTTGTCGCCGTATTGTGCGCGCGCAGATGATAAAATTGCGTCAGATAATGTTTTGTTAATGTGTGTCAAAACATATAAAACCTGATGCCCCAGACCGCCATGGTTGCGGATAAAAGCGACCTTTTTCATAAATGGCATGCCAGATTTATACAATCGTTTGATTTTATTATATACACCACGATTTATTACGGAATACAGACAATCCCATGTGTGCCCATGTTTGTTTAACAGGCGGGTAAAGCCGTTTTCATATTTGTCAGTAATTTGACCCTTGTCGGGCAACTTTGTAATGCCACGCATGAATTCATCAAACCACTGGGATAAAAATACAGCGGGTTTTGTGCCGATAAACCATGACTGAATATGGGCGTTGTGTCCAACCTTTTTTACCATGCCGAACCCATCGTGTCCCATGGTTTCCATCGCAAAGAAATATCTGGTCAGGTCATATAATGGACCGTATACAGAATCATTTACAATGTATACAAAGTCATATTCTGATAAGTGCAAATTTTCACATGCCCATATATATGCGCGTTTGTATGAACCAAAGTCGTATTCGCCGTGTCGTATGCCAAATGCGTGGGTGGTGTATGGTGTTATTTTGGATAATTCTGATGCGCTGCAATCAGAATCCATGCATAAAACAATATCACCAAATTTTGACAGTGCGCGAATATAATACACCAGGGCGTCATCAATAATGCCTGATTTGTTATAGCCCGCAAATAAAAATAATCGTTTTGTCATAGATTTATATTTTCCTATGCTGTATAATTTACATTATTTATAATAATTTTGCAACAGGGGGTTTATTATGTCTGATTGTGTTGTTTATTCAGGGCAGGCGTATAAAAGATATTTAAAGCGCGATTTTAAAAAGCAATATATGCGCAGTGTTGATGTTGAACATATTGAACGCGGGATTATTGTTAATGAACATTTTCATGGATTTGGCGTCTTTACACCGGATTTTAAGTTTGTAAAATCTTCGTTGCAGGTGCGTAAAAATAATGGACAGTTTACACCAAAGTTTAATCATAATAATATCCCATATGTCGATAAAGATGTTGTGTTTGTTGGAAATGTTTACCCACAATTCGGACATTTTTTGTTAGAGCATTTAAACAGGGCGTGGGCGTTGCTGGATAATAAATATAAAAAAATGCATGTTGTATTGATAAATAACCAAGATGTTAATCCTGTGCCAGAATATATGTTTGTGTTCTTGGAATTGTTGGGAATTAAACGCAATAAAATTATTATCTTGAATCAAACAACACAATTTAAAAATGTTTATGTCCCGTGCCAGGGGTATAATCTGCCAGTTTATTCGTGCCCAGAATTTGGTAAAACTTTTGATTGTATGGCGAAAAATGTACCAGATATATCTGATGCTTGTGATAAAATTTATATGTCCCGTGATGCGATGAAGGAACGCAGAACGCGTGGCGAAAAATTTATTTCAAAAATATTTCAAGATAATGGGTTCCGGGTTGTTTATCCAGAAACATTGCCACTGACAGAACAAATTGCAATTGTTAAAAATTGTCGTGTGCTGGCGGGATGTGCGGGGACTGCATTGCATTTGGCGTTGTTTATGCAGCCAGGTGGGACAGTTGTGCAAATAAAAAGAAACAGAAAAAAGAAGGATAATGCATCGACACAATATTTGATTAATAAAACCAAGGGACTGAACAGTGTTTTTATTGATGCGGCAATTGAAAAACGTGCAACTGACCATGGTGGTTTTTGTCCACAAATTATTGGTTTAAACAAGTATATGCGTCAGTTCTTGGATGATAAAGGATTTGTTTATAGTCGTGATTTGCCAATCATAGATGATGAAATCTGGCAGGAATATATTGGTGCAATAGAAGAATACGAAGGTGTAAATGGTGGGCAGTTTGCATATTCTTGCAAGACAAAGTTTGTCAGAATATCTTCTTGTTTTATCCCGGGACGCGAAAACAGGGGACGTTACAGAAGATGGATTAAATCAAAATTTGGTATAAAGTAAAAATCCGCCATACGGCGGATTTCTTATTCTTCAACATGCTTTTTTAATTTTTTACGCGTGTTGCTGTCCAGTTCCTTTTTACGCAAACGGATTGTGTCTGGGGTAATTTCAACCAATTCGTCGTCCAAGATATATGACAGCGCTTCTTCCAAAGATATTCTGCGTGGGGGCGCCAAGAACAGTTTTTCGTCCGCAGTAACTGAACGCATGTTTGTCAGTTCTTTACCCTTTATTGGATTAACTTCCAGGTCGTTTTCTTTGCTGTGTTCACCGATAATCATACCTGAATATACTTCGGTTTGTGGTTCGATAAACAGTGTTCCGCGGGGTTGCAAATTAAACAATGCATATGTTGCGGCACTGCCTTTTTCCATCGATACTAAAACGCCCGGGCGATATTGTTGGATTGGACCGCGATACAGGTCGTATTTATCGAATACACGATTCATAATGCCGGTGCCACGCGTGTCTGTGCGGAATTCAGATAAATATCCAATCAGACCACGTGAAGGGGCGGAAAATACAATGCGTGTTTTCCCGCCACCAGATGCCTTCATTTCTGTGATTGTTGCCTTGCGCTTGGTCATTTTTTCAATGACAACACCGCTGAATTCATCGTCAACATCAATAACGACATCTTCGATTGGTTCCAGTTTTTCGCCATTTTCATTTGTCTGCATAACAACGCGTGGACGTGAAACAGATAATTCAAAACCTTCGCGACGCATGGTTTCAATTAAAATGCCCAGTTGTAATTCGCCACGACCAGATACTTCAAATGCTTCGTTGTTTTCGCTTTGTTCAACCTTTAATGCAATGTTTGTTTCTGCTTCTTTGAACAGGCGTTCGCCAATCATGCGCGATGTTAATTTCTTGCCGGATTTTCCAGCCAATGGCGATGTGTTAACAAAGAAAGTCATTGTCAGTGTTGGTGGGTCAATTGGCATCGCAGGAATTGGTTCGTTTACAGATGGGTCACACAGTGTGTCTGCCACAGTCGCCTTGGAAAAACCAGCAACGACAACAATGTCCCCAGCCGACGCAGTATCACGAGATATTTTTTCAACGCCACGATGTTCAATGATTTTTGTTATCTTTGCGTTTTCAATAAATTCGCCGTTACGGTTTATTGCCTTGACCGATTGACCAACACGAACCGTACCAGATTCAATTTTACCTGTTAAAATACGGCCAACGTATGGGTCTGCTTCCAGTGTTGTTGCCAGCATTGTAAATGGTGCGTCCAGCTGGCATCGCGAACCGTTGCAATCGGGTGCAGGTACATGATCAATAATTAATTGAAACAATGGTGTTAAATCTTTCTTTTCGTCGTTCAAATCGCGTACCGCCCAACCGTCGCGTCCAACTGAATATAAATATGGAAAGTCTAATTGAGAATCTGTCGCGCCCAGTTTGTCGAATAAATCAAATGTTTCTGTTAAAACTTCATCAGGGCGTGCGTCGTTACGGTCGATTTTATTAATGCAAACAATTGGACGCAGTCCCAGTTTTAATGCCTTGGATAATACAAATTTTGTTTGGGGCAGGGGTCCTTCGGCACTGTCGACCAATAACACAACGCCATCAACCATGGACAAAATACGTTCTACTTCGCCACCAAAGTCTGCGTGCCCAGGGGTATCGACAATGTTAATTTTGTATTCACCCCATTGAATAGATGTTGGTTTTGCAGATATTGTAATGCCGCGTTCGCGTTCAATGTCGCCACTGTCCATTACGCGGTCTTCTATCTTTTCGTTTTCACGAAAGGTTCCAGCCTGTTTCAGCATGTTGTCGACCAATGTTGTTTTGCCGTGGTCAACGTGTGCAATAATTGCAATATTGCGAATTTTCATGTCTTTGCCCCATTTTTTATTGTTTTTCGGATACAGGGTATACCTAAAAATATGAATTTTCAAGAATTTAAGCAAAAAAATATATACAAAGGTTGACTTTTGTTGATTTTTGTCTATATTTAACTGTGACAGGGGTATAACCAAAGGGGTTGTTAGATGACGAAGAAGAATTGTACAGAACAACAGGTTCGTGAATCAATTAAAACTGCGTTGAATGATTTAAGATTGTTGATGCGCGAAGATGTGAAGTTGGTTTGGAAGAAATTAAGTAAGCAAGACCAATATAAAATGGCGCGTTCGTTGGCGGCGTTGAATCATGTCGCGAAAAATCCAGAATTGTATTTTTCGCGTGAACATACAGAACATGCCTGGTTTGCACGTGCACGTGAATATGCCGCACAGACAGGTTTGCAAGATTGGTATGATGCGTTCTATATTGTACAAGACCCAACAGGACAGGTATATGATACAGTATCAAATGGACTGTTCCCACGTGTTATGTGGTTACATGAGTTGTACAATTTTAGCTATATGATTCAGAATTGGGAATATAAGCATACATCAGAATCAATCTTTGATGTGTCTACCGCTGATACATATGCAAAAGATATTATGCTGTGTGCACAAAAATATAAACGTTTAGCAGATGAAAAAAAGGCGAATCCTGTAAAACGTAAAGTGATGGAATTGTGCAGAAGTTTTTCCAGATAATATAAAAGATAAAGAGTGCGAGAATGTCAGAACATATTGTTCCAGAAGAAGTAGTCTATTCGGCGATTGCTTCATCACTAAGAAGTTTGCGTTTGTTGGCGCGTATTTTGTTAAAGCGTCGCTGGGCGTATATGTCGTATTCGGAAAAGTGTGAAGCAGGTCGTGCGTTGGCGGTTTTAAATGTTTTATCGGGTGATCCCAAAAAATATTTTTCAAATCATGAAACAAATGTGTCTGACCGCGAAAATGCAAAATTACAAAATATTAATCGGTCTGATATGTATATGGCGGTGTTTGCAGTTGAAGCGCCTGTATTTAAATTTCATACCGAAACAAGCGCGTTATATTCGCACAGTAAAAACTTTTCACAGACATTTGTTACTTTTGTGCGCAGTGTGCATTTATGGGAACGCGATAGGTTTAGCACGGACCCAGCCGATAAAATACATGCGAACCAGAGTGCAAAAGATATTATAAAGTTTTCATCAATGTCGGACAAGGCGGTTGAAATACATACATCGTCGCCTGTTGTCGAAAAAATAAAAAAGTTTTATTACAATATGTTTCAGAAATAAAAACGCCCGGTTGGGCGTTTTTTTTATTTTTTTTATGCCAGGTGTTTGCCACCAATTTTTGTGCGTCCGCATTTGCGTCCACCCCTTCGCCTAGCGAAGGGGATTATGTTTGCCGCCAATTTTTGTGCGTCCGCCCATCAGTGGTTGCAGACATTTTGGGATGTTTACAGAACCGTCTGGGTTTTGATGGTTTTCAATAATTGGTACAATTGCGCGTGGCAGGGCAATGCCCGTGTTGTTTAATGTCGCACAGAACTGCATGTTGCCATTTTTATCGCGATAGCGTGTGTTTGTGCGGCGTGCCTGAAATTGACCAATCGATGAACAAGAACCCAATTCGCGATATGTGTTTTCGCTGGGGAACCAGGCCTCGACATCGTGCATTTTTACCTTGTTAAATCCCATGTCGCCGGTGCATGCCGCGATTACGCGGTATGGTAATTCAAAGTCTGCCATAATTTCACACAGATTGTTTAATAAATGTTCGTGCATTTCGTCTGATTGTTCTGGGGTGCAATATATATATTGTTCGACCTTGTTAAATTGATGTATACGCACGATTCCGCGGGTGTCGCGTCCTGCCGCGCCGGCTTCTTTGCGAAAGCATGGTGAAAAACCGGCGTATTTAATAGGTAAATCTTTTTCGTTTAAAACTTCATCACTGTGCAGCGAGTTTAAAATTATTTCTGCTGTACCTGCCAAACAACGGTCTGTATCTGTCAGCATAAATACATCGTTTGCCATGACGGATTGGTCTGTGCCCATAAAGTGGCCCGCGTTAAATATTGTTTGCGGTTTTGTAATTGATGGACAGTTTACAAATTTAAAGCCTTTGCCAATTAATTTTTGTAAAACATATGTTTGTATGGCCAGTTCCAGTTCGGCGGCTTCGCCAAACAGTGCGTATGTGCGTGTTCCGCAAATAGATGCAATTTTTTCTGGCATCCACCAACCGTTCATTTCCAACAATTCCCATTGTGGACGGGGTGTAAAATCAAATTCGCGTGGTGTGCCAACACGTTTTACTTCGACATTGTCAGAATCATCACGACCCAGCGGTGTGTCCGCAGATGGTATTTGTGGTACGCGATGCAACAGTTCATTTAATTCGCATTCTGTTTTTGCCAGTTCTGCCAAATCAGCCGCGATTTCGTTGCTGATTTCTTTGGATTTTGCAATCAGCGGCGCTTTGTCTGTGGCGGTTGGAATTTCGCGTGTAATCTTGTTTTTCTCGGCAGTCTTGCTTTGTGTTATTGTCTTTAATTCGCGAACGCGTGCGTCCAGTTCTAATATCTTGTCAGTATTGTCGGCGATGCCCTTGACCGCGCATGCGTTTTTTACGATGTCTGGGTTTTCACGAATAAATTTAATATCCAACATTTATTGTTTCCTTTTTTTCTTTATTTTTTATTTTTTCAGGTTGTATGTTATTACAGTGCGAAAAAAATCGCAAATATTAATTCATAAAAATGTGTAAAAAGCCTAGTCCCCGTATGGGGATGAAGAAAAACAAAAAAGCACAATATTCAAAGTCATATCTTTGTTTAGAATAACACAGCTTTAATTTTGTTTCAATTGTTTTTTTTGATGGCTTTTTTAGTTGTGTATGTTTTTTTGGTGTGTTATATTTGTGCCCAAGGAAGAAAAGGAAAGTTGTATATGTATGATGTTATTATTTTGGGGTCTGGGCCCGCGGGTTTGACGGCGGCGTTATATGCGGCGCGTGCGAATAAAAAAACAATTGTTTTGGGTGGTGACCGGTTGGGGGGTCAGATGGCGGGTATCGCGCAACTGGAAAATTACCCAGGGTTTACAGGCAGTGGTACACAGTTGGCAGAGTTTATGAAAAACCAGGCAGAAACCTTTGGTGCGACTGTGGAATTTGTAAGTGCCACATCTGTGTCTGGTGATTCAGAAAATGGCTTTTCTGTTGTGACCAGCTGTGGAAAAACATATCAAGGTCGTGTGGTTATTTGTGCAACTGGGGCGTCGCCACGCAAATTGGAAATTGATGGTGCGCGCGAATTGATGGGGCGTGGTGTTTCTTATTGTGCGACATGTGATGGTTTCTTTTATTCGGGGCGTCGCGTTATTGTTTTGGGTGGCGGTAACAGCGCATTGAACGATGCATTGTATTTGGCGGACTTGGCACAGGAAGTAACAATAGTTTATCGTAAGTCTGCCTTTACCCGGGCCGAGGCTGTATTGCGCGAACGTGTTGCGGCGCGTGAAAATATCAAGTGTATGTTTGATACAGATTTGGCACGTGTTGCACCAAAGCCAGATTCAACAGATGGTGAATTGATTGTTACAACAACCACAGGTCAGGAATTGGTTGTGGATGGTTTGTTTGTTGCCATTGGGCACGAAGCGAACACAGATTATTTATCCGAAGATATTGTTCGTGATTCTGTCGGTCGTTTGGCGCCATCGGCATTACCGTCAGGTTTATTTGTTGCAGGTGATGTTCACAGTGATATTCAAATGCAGGTAGCAACCGCTGTCGGAACAGGGTGTAGTGCCGCCATGTCAGCAATCGCGTACCTAAATAAATTATAATAATTTATCTAAAAGCGGTGCCGGCAACTCATGTAGCATTTGTACACTACGTTGCCGGCACTACTTTTATCTAAATCATTCTAATTTATTTATAACAAGGCATATCTACGGTCGGTCCCGACGGCTCATGTAACTTTTGT
>JAZQGC010000028.1:0-24616 GCA_045539815.1 Candidatus Enterousia sp.
GCCAAAACCGCTGCGCGTGGCAATTCAATCATTGAACCAACCGTGTATTCAACAGTTTCGCCTGTTTCTGCAAACAATGACTGGGCCGTAGCATCAATAACAGCCTTGACGATATCCACTTCTTTCTTAGAGCCAACCAACGGCACTTCGATTTCTGGGAATACGCGAACGCCTGCTTTTTTGACTTCCAGTGCGGCAGACAAAATTGCACGTGTTTGCATTTCGCAGATTTCTGGGTATGTAATCGCCAAGCGGCAACCACGATGTCCCAACATTGGGTTTTGTTCGTGCAGTTGTTCTGCGCGTTGTTTGATGAATTCAACAGATTTGCCGATGTGTGCAGCCAATTCTTCGATTTCTGCATCTGTATGTGGCAAGAATTCATGTAATGGTGGGTCAATCAAACGAATTGTGACTGGCAGACCGTCCATGATTTTGAACAATTCTACAAAGTCTGCTTTCTGATATGGCAACAATTTTGCCAACGCGGCACGACGGCCCGCTTCGTCTTCGGCCAAAATCATTTCACGCATATCTTGGATACGGCTGGGGTCAAAGAACATATGTTCTGTACGTGCCAGACCGATACCTTCGGCACCAAAGTCGCGTGCTTGTTTTGCGTCTTTTGGTGTTTCTGCGTTTGCCTTGACTGTCAATGTTTTGATTTCATCAACCCATTTCATCAATGTTCCAAAGTTACCTGTCAATTCAACAGATACTGTTGGGATTTTACCTTCGATAATTTGACCTTTGGCACCATCAATAGAAACCCAGTCGCCTTCGTTGATAACAACGCCAGATGTTGTTTTCAATGTTTTTGATTCATAGTCGATTTTGATATCTGGTGAACCGGATACGCATGGTGTTCCCATACCGCGTGCAACCACCGCTGCGTGTGATGTCATACCACCGCGTGCAGTAATAACACCCTGGGCTGCGTTCATACCGGCGATATCTTCTGGTGATGTTTCGATACGAATCAGCATAACTTTTTTACCTTCGGCTGCCCATTTTTCTGCATCTTCTGCATTAAATACGGCCTGACCAACGGCGGCACCTGGGGATGCAGGCAAACCTGTTGCGATAATTTTCTTTTCTGCCTTTGGATCCAACATTGGGTGTAACAAGTGGTCTAATTGATCGGCACCAACGCGCAGAATCGCGTCTTCTTTTGTCAGCAGGCCTTCTTCGACCATTTCTACGGCCATACGAACGGCAGCGGCTGCTGTGCGTTTACCGTTACGGCATTGCAGCATCCACAATTTTCCATGTTCGATTGTGAATTCCATGTCCTGCATGTCTTTATAGTGCTTTTCCAACTTTTCGCGAACATCGCACAATTCGGCGTATACAGATGGCATTGCTTCTTCCAGTGACAGGCGACCAGAATCATCTTTGCTCATTGGCTGTGGTGTACGGATACCTGCCACAACGTCTTCGCCCTGTGCGTTAATCAGATATTCACCATAGTATTTGTTTTCACCTGTTGCTGGGTCGCGGCTGAAACATACGCCTGTTGCGCTGTCGTCACCGGAATTACCGAATACCATTGCCTGAACATTAACAGCGGTACCCCAATCAGCAGGGATATTATTCAATTTACGATATGTGATGGCCTTTTTGCTCATCCAAGAACCGAATACGGCGCCGATACCCATTTCCAATTGTTTCCATGGGTCTTGTGGGAAAACTTTACCGATTTTGTTACCAATTTCTTTGAACTTTTCAACCAGTTCTTTCAGGTCATCTGCTGTTAATTCTGTATCCAGTTTATAACCTTTGTCTTCCTTCATGCGTTCCAAAGTGTGTTCGAACAAGTCAATATCTGCGCCCATAACAACTTCGCTGAACATCATGATAAAGCGGCGATATGAATCGTATGCAAAACGTTCGTTACCAGAAATTTTTGCCAACGCCTTTACTGTGTCGTCGTTCAGCCCCAGGTTCAAAACTGTGTCCATCATACCTGGCATAGATACGCGTGCCCCGGAACGAACAGATACCAACAATGGATTTTCCAAGTCTGCAAATTTTTTGCCCATGATTGATTCAACATGTGCGATACCACTGCGTACCTGGTCCATTAAATCAGAAGGATAAGTTTGATTGTTTTCATAATAGTATGTACAAACATCAGTTGTTACTGTGAATCCCGCAGGAACAGGCAGTCCAACCAAGTTCATTTCAGCCAAATTTGCACCTTTGCCACCCAGCAGATTTTTCATATCTGCCTGACCTTCGGCCTGGCCGTTACCGAAAGTATATACCCATTTATTACTCATGGTTTCTCCTTTGGATTTTTATGCCATGGGATTGTGGGCCAAGAACGGCAGAAATGCAAGAAAAAAATCCATTTTTTTATGGATTCTTTGTTTTTTTATATTGTGCACGCACAGCAAACAGAAAATAATTTTGATATATCATCATCGGAACGCGAATTTATTATGATTGGTGCCTGGGCGCCGATAACAACACCACCAAAAATCCAGTTTCCAAAATGCACCATTGATTTAACGGTGTTATTACCGGCTTCAATATTTGCAAACAATATTATATCGGCGTTTCCTGTTACAGGTCCTGTGATGCCTTTGATTTGTGCAGCCTGTTTTGATATCGCGACATCTAATCCCATTGGACCGGAAACGATACAGTTTTTTATTTCGCCGCGTTCGTTCATTTTTCGTAATTCTTCTGCGTCCAATGTCGCCTGCATTGCAGGGTTTATTGTCTCGACCGCACAGACTGGTGCAACGCGTGGTATTTCTGTGCCCATATTGCGCACCATTTTAACAGCGTTGTTTATCATTTGAACCTTGGTCTGTAAATCAGGATACATAACCATCGCCATATCGGTTAAAAACAGTCTGCGATTTTCTGACAGATTGTGCATCACAGAAACATGAGACAATACCCCATTACCACGAATTCCTGTCTCGCGATTCAGAACAGGGCGTAATACATCTGCGGTGTGTATTAATCCTTTCATAATAATATTTGCGCGTTTTTCGTGAACCAGTTCAACTGCGCGTTTTGCACATGATATTTCATCATTGCAATGAATAATTTCCCAATCATACAGATTTATATTATTTTGTTTTGCAACAGACTTTATTTCTTGTTCATTGCCACACAGTATCACATTAACAAAGTTCATTTTATATGCCTGTTCGACGGCATGTAATCCGTTTGGGTCGATTGCATTTACAACGACAATTGTCCGTTTTTGTTGTGGTCGCATTGCGTTCAGCATGCTTTCAAATTCAGGGCACATGATATTGCTTCTCTCTCTGTGTAATATTTCTGATTAAAATGTTATTCGCATCCCAGCAGATATAAAAGGTGTTTCTGATGTCAGTCCACCTGAAATCCATCCATCTACAAATTCGCTGTATTTATATCTGAACGATGCGATTGCAGTATGGTCTATAAAGTTTTCTGCATCTGAATGCCACACGCCAGTATCGGACAAGATATATGTTGCAGACACAGTATATTTCAACAGGTCGTAACTGATACCCGCGCCAACCGCAAAACCATCAGACACATCGCCAACAGGTTTTTCGTCGTAAATAACGCGTCCGGTCAAACCAAAAATCCAACTGTTGTATTGTATATTTGTCCCCAGTGACATTTGCGCGCGCCAGTCTGCGGTAACGCCAGGTGTGTATACTTCGTTGTCAAAATTATCTGGTTTTGACATCAGGGATGCGCCGGCATAATATGCGATTTTGGTTTTTCCAGATGATTTTTTTAATTTTATACCTGTGTCAACTGCCCAGTCATAATTGTCTGTGATTCCCGATACTGACAGTCCGTATTGTAACCCGTTCGTTTGATTTGTTGCGATATTAATTCGCAATGAATTACTGCGTCCTGATGTTAACAAGGTGTCTGCGATAACGGGGCCGTTTGGCACAATTTTTTCATTATATAATGGTTTGTCGTTTATTCTTAATCCGCCAACATCTGGCAACCCCAGCCCCAGTTTTCTGGCAACGGAATCCGTAAAACCAATTTCGATTCTGCCGATGGATTTTGTTTGTAAAAATACAAAGTATTCACGTCCAAAGTCGCCTTTGTCCAGGGCACTTTGGTCAATTGCATATACCGCGCCAAGTTTATCATTGTATGTAACCTGACCACGCAATCGCCAATCGCCAATCAACAGTGCACTTTGCAGTTTTGGTTCCAGCATACCAATCGTGCCATATCCTGTAACCTTGAACGATGTGTTGTCTGTGTTGTATTGCAGGGCATTTGCGCCAGTTATAAATACGGTGTGTGCGACAACCAGTAATGCGAATTTTTTGAACATGTTTAACCTTCGCTTTCTTGTAATATTGCATCGCGTAATTTATTATATGCACGTTCTTCGATTTGGCGCACGCGTTCGCGTGATATGCCATATTTTTGGGACAAAGATTCCAATGTTGCCACGGGTTCTTTTAGTTTTCGCGCAATCAGTATTTCACGGTCGCGTTCCTTCATGTTTGCCAAGTGTTTTTTTAACAGTGCGTATCCGCGTCGTCTAAATTCGATTTGTTCCAATGTGTCTTCAATAGAATCAGAATTATCTGTCATATTGGATAAAATATCTGTACCTGCGTCATCGGAATTTATTGGTGCGTTTAATGACAAGTCGCGTGCGCCAATTCGTGTTGCCATGCGTGCGACATCTTTTTCAGGCACATCCAGATATTGAGCGATTTGTTTTGTTTGGTTTTCATTCAGGTTATTATCCATAATTCCTAATGCGCGTTTTGCCCGTGCCAGGTTAAAGAATACACGCTTTTGATTTGCGGATGTTCCGATACGAACAATGGACCAGTTGTTTAAAATTGTTTCGTATATTTCTGCCTTGATCCAGAACATTGCATATGTTGAAAATCTGAATCCTTTTTCTGGGTCAAATTTTTGTAATGCCTGCATCAGGCCCATATTGCCGCTGGCGATTAAATCGCCCACAGGTATGCCATAGTTTTTATAATCGTACGCCACGGACACGACCAATCGTAAATGGCTGGCCACCAGTTTTTCTGCGGCGATATTATCATGATTTTGTACCCATTGGGTTGCATACTCGTATTCTTGTTGCGCGCTAAGCACAGGGATACTTTGCACGGTTTTTATATACTGCGCCAATCCTGTTTCATCGTTAACCCCCCGTGCAGCAACAATGCTGATATCAGATTTTACTGGTAAAGCGTCCTTGATTTGTTTTTTCATAACCTTTATAGTATATCATAAATTAATAATTATCAAGCACAGGAGTTTATATATCATGGCAACAATTTTGGAAAGAAATAAAAAAATAAAAGCCCCCAAGAAAACACGTCAGGAACACGACGAAGATGCATTGTATCGCGAAGTCTGGGAAGAAGTTAATAATGAAAAGACCCTGCGATTCGTCAAGAAGTATTATAAATATATTCTGGGTGTGGTTGTTGTTATTCTGTTAATTGCGTCTGGTATCCAGATTGGTCTGCGTGCGCATCATGCAAATCGTGTTGCCACGGCAAACGCATACGAAGCAGCAATCGAATCGGTTGATGCAAATGCGTTGGCCCAGCTATCAAATAATACATCTGACCCGATGGGTGATTTGGCATTGTTCCAGGCGTATCTGTTGGACAAAGATATTGCTAAATTGGAACGATTGGCGTCAGATGGCGCATCGTGTGATTTTCGTGATTTGGCAAAATTGCACATTGTGTCTTTGCGTGGCGATAAAATGACAGCGGATGAAGTTGAAAAATATTTATCTGATTTAGACACTAAAAAATCACCTTTTTATTACACAGCTTGTTTGACGATTGCGCAAAAGTTTTTGTCTGTGGGCGAAACAGGTCGTGCGGATAAGTGGTTGGATAAAATTTTAAGTGATGAAAATGCGCCTGCGGCAATTTCTGCCACGGCCCAAACATTGCGTTAATCTGGGGGATTCAATGCGTAAATTTATAATCGCGACTTTGTGTGTCTTGGGATTGGGTGCATGTGACAAGCATGATCCGATATTGCCGGGTGTTCGTACATCTATATTTGACACATCCGGTGTAGATGTTCAAAATCGTGTTATCACAGATATCCCAGAAACTGTTTTTATTGATGATAACAGCGATTGTAAATATACCCAAGATTCTGAAAACGTTATCTGGGATGGTCAGCGCAAGGTATTCAGTGGTTTTGCCACGCCTAATTCTGTATCTTGTAATCAGCGCCCAGTTTGCAGTGGTTCGTATGTTTACGCCGGTTTAACGACGGGGGAATTGGTCAAGATACGTCCATCTAACCGTCAGGTTGTGTGGATTGCAGATATCTTTCGTGCCAGTAATTTAACAGGTGGCGCGTCAATGGTTGATATTGTTGCGCCAATTATTCCGTACGGAAAATATGTTTATGCGGGCGGGCTGGGCGATGCGTTTTGCAAGGTGTCTGCCGCAACGGGTTTAAAATCATGGTGTCTGGACATCAGTGTTGCGGTGCCGTTTATTATGGCTGGTAATTATGCGTTTGTTGTATCTGCGGATAATAATTTGTATGCGGTGTCTATCACATCAGGGACTGTTTTCTGGCGTGCGTCTGTGTCGGAACAGATTGCGCCCGAATACGCAGACGGTGTAATAACTGTTGGTAAACAGCGTTTTGATGTGCGTGATGGCACATTGATTGATTAATTATAATAATCTGTTGGTATTTTTTGTTTTGATTAAAAAAATACTGGACAAATGAAAAAATATATTATATTATTCGTCCGCTGTCACAGCAATCGGGTGTTTAGCTCAGTTGATTAGAGCATCTCGTTTACACCGAGAGGGTCGGGGGTTTGAGTCCCTCAACACCCACCAGGAATTCTCCGCCATGTGGCGGTTTTTTTATTTGGTGTTGGGGGACGAAAACCCCGGGGTTTGACAAAATAGTTGGCACAAACAAGCTTTGTGCTGATTGTGCCTTACGCTTTGGAAAGGGGACCATAGAGCGACAGCGAATATGGGAATATACAGTCCCGGGCGCCCACCAGGAATTCTCCGCCATATGGCGGTTTTTTATGAATAAAATACTTGAAATTATTCCTTTTTGGTACAATAATCATCTGCAAATTTTTAAACAGGATGCAAGTATGTACAGAAAAATAAAAACAGGCTGTGAATATATTGTTTGTGCGGCAATGGTGACGCTTTTTGTTTTGTCTTTGAATTCGCGTTTTTCAGGCGATACCCAGGCCCAGGAATCCCATAAAAAAACACAGACAAAGATAGAAGCTGTAAAAGATACTGTTACGCAATATATTGACAGTATTAACAAAAAAACGCGCTAAGGATGCCCTAAAAAAATAGGGTGTTTTTTTTGAATTTTTTGTTATAAAATAATCGCATGCTTTTAAAAGGAGAAAATATGAAAAAAATAATATCTTTGTTTGCGATTGGTGTATTGTTTACAGGGTGCACAACGGTTAATCCATATACGGGTCAAACCCAAACTGCCAAGGCCACATGGGGAACGGCGATTGGTGCTGCAACGGGCGCCGTTTTGGGCAGTCGTAACAGTGGCGAGGCCGCATTGGTTGCGGGCTTGGCGGGGGCTGCGATTGGTGGTGGTGTTGGTTATTATCTTGACGCCCAGGCTGCGGAACTGCGTGCGGAATTGGTTTCAACCGGGGTCCAGGTGATTGAATCTGATGATAATATTCGTTTGATTATGCCGGGCAATATAACATTCAAGACAGATTCTGATGATATCAGTTCTTCTTTTTATCCTGTTTTAAATTCTGTGGCGCGTGTTTTGAATAAATACAAGAATTCAACAATTTTGGTTTCGGGTCACACAGATAATACAGGCAGCGCAGAATATAATTTAAAACTGTCCCAGGAACGCGCCCAGTCTGTTGCCGCCTATTTACAGGGCCAGGGTGTGTCATCTGCACGATTCGAAGTTTTGGGGTTGGGATATTCTAATCCAATTGCATCAAATGCAACCGCCGCAGGGCGCGCACAAAACAGACGTGTTGAAATCAAGATTATACCGAATAAATAAAAATGCCCGTATGGGCATTTTTTTAACGTTGGTTGGCGTTGTTTATTCTTTGTTGTAAACCGGCTGTTGGTACCCCCAGGGTCTGCAAGCGGTTTATTGATTTTTGTTGTTTTGTAATATTTTCTTTTTCTGTAACAGGTGTATCAAAGATAGCTTTATGTACTTTATTGTTTATGCCATGTATTAACAGGCGTGACTGTCCCAGTCGGTTAAAATATCTGTCAAACATCATCCATAATACGCTTCTTAAATCAATATCTGTTTGTTGGATTGTAATAATGCCACGTGGTGTACGAATCGTGTAATCATATCCGTTTTGTTTTTTTATACTGATATCAGAACCAACTGTAAAAGATTTTGCATGCTTCAGATTGTTGTTGTATGTCATTGTGTGTCTGTCTGGTGCGATATAGTTTTTAATTTTTGGATTATATGCATGCCAGGCTTGTTCTGTTTTATAATATTGGGCATCTGTTGTTTCAATGCGAACTTCGTTATTTTTGTTGTATATGGCTTGGACTACATCAACCAGTATATCAGTTTTGTTTGCTTTCATAACAAATCCTTTGTTTACATATAGTTACGCTAACAAAAGAAATATTTTTTTGCAATAAAAAAACCGCTATACAGCGGTTTTTCTGGGTTTAGAAACCTTTTGGTGTTGTCATTTTTATCTTGGATACTTTTTTGTCCAGTGCTTTGACAACATCGTTTGTTATGTCCAGGTCTGCAACATTTGCACCTGTGCGTGCCATGCGTCCATCGATAACCAACGATAATTGTTTTTTATCAATAATGCCTTCGATAATTGGATCCAAATGCTTTGTTTGGACTTCGTTTAATGCCTTTTGATATTCTACTTCAACGCTTTGTGCGCGTTCTGTCAAATCGCGTTGTAATTTTGTTACTTTGTTTTGATAGTCAACGACACGGCGTTGTAATGCTTCGCGTGATAAAACATCTTGTGATTTTTCTATTTCTGCTTTTTCTTTTTCTAATTTTTTCTGGTCGCGTGTTAATTCTTCGCGCAGTTTATCTTCAAATGATTCTTTTTGTTTTTTTAAATCCTGTAAAACTTTTGCGTCTGTCTGAATTGCGTCCATACGAATAACGGCTATACGCAGGTTGGCACCGTTTGCAGCATTTTCAGATATTTCTTCGATTACGGTTTCGACAGGTGCTGGCTTATCGGATTTGATTGCTGCCATTGTCAACGCGCCCAGTGTTGCGATAACGATAACTGTTGCTGCGATAATACCCGCGTTTCTGTAATTTTTTACAGGTTTATTTTCTGTTGCTTTTTTTACCATATTAGCCTTCCTTTGTTTTGTTTGTTTTATACGAATACTATAACAACAAAAAAATAAAAATGGCAAGGGAAAGTTATCTTGCCGGTGCCAGTCTTATTTCAATGCGTCTGTTTGTTAATCTGCCAATGTTATCCTGGGCGGCAATTGGGCGTGCGGCCCCGCGACCAACGATGAACAACCTGGTTGGATTTATTTTATGCTGTGTCATGTGTACCCCGACGCGTTGTGCCATATCCACAGACAATGCCATTGCTGCGTTTGTGTCGCGCATAGAATCGGTGTATCCGGCGATTTCTATAAATGTTGCGTCATATTTGTTCAGTATTTTTTCAATTATTCTTAATGTATCATCGCCTGTTTGAGATATATTTGCGACATCCAGTTCCATTATTGCATCGCGTACCAGTATTATAACAACATCTGTACCCGCGCGTTGAACAGAAATTCCAGGCTTACGCAATGCGTCATACAGTTGATATTCCAATTCGGACATATATTGTTTTGCCGCGATATTATCGTTTGTGATTTTGTCCCCATATTCCATATTTGCTGATGTTGCAACAGATTCAGAAATTAAATGCCCACCTGCGCCCAAGAACACGGGTCTTTTTGCGACGCGTGACATTTCTGTCATGTCTGCAAAGCTGGCGCCCCCCAGATAGTTTTTCCATGTTGTTCTGTCTGGGCTGGTGTACGGCATACAGCCTGTGCATATCAGTGTCAAGAATATCAAGATTGTATTCAGTTTAAACTTCATACCTTATTCCACGATAAAAGAAATTTGATTTGTTTCGGAATCGAAACAGTTGTCTGCGTTTTGTGCTTCATAACCGTTTATCAAAACAACGGTTGCCCATTTTGGTTTTTTTGTTGCAAAGAAAGTGCAATCACTGTTGTCCAATCCTTCTAAATTAATTGAAAACGCCAGGTTATCGATTGTTGCGGATATTGACCAAGTATCATCCCCCAGCGGCGCAGATTCAGAATCCAGTGCGCCAGCCTTAATCAGATAATCAACAGAAACGCCTTCGTATGATTCGCGTGCTTCCATTAATATTTTTGTGTTTTCTGCGATTTGTTTCAGTTCTGCATTTGCGATATTTCTGGTTTGGTTTTTTTTGATTGTGTTATATGCGCCAAACGCAGTTACTGTCATTATCCCAGTAATTGCCATTATTCCAATAACTTCTATCAGTGAACGTCCGCTTTCTGTTTTCATTATTTTACCCCAACTATTTCTGCATTTTCAAACAGGTTCATTGCGCTGGCGACCAGTGGATCCGAAACCAGTTCTTCGTGTTTTTGTTCTGATACGGTTTGTGTGTGTGCAGATTCTGTCATGCGTGTCAAAATCCATTGTTTACCCGTATTATTTGTCAGCCACGCAGATAATTTATGAACAAAATCATTGTCCCCCTTGCGGTCAAAATATTTTATTTTGCCATTTTCAAATTCTGCGACCTCAATATTACTGCTGAAATAAGAATACAATAATATTTCCTTGGTGTCTTGTAATGCGTTGCTTAAATCTGTGGCAGATTCCAGGTTACGCATTTGCGGATTGTGTGTATCTGTGTTTGTGGCGCTTGCATTTTGTTGCGTGGATTGTGCCATACGATCGGCCAAAATGTTTTTTACATCACGAACACGGTTTTCAGATTCTTCTTGTTTGATAAGTTCTGGGATTGATGGCATATCTGCAATATGCATACATCTGACAATCAGCATATCGAAACATTGTTTTTGATTTCCTGCGGCCTGCATTTCGGGAACAGCCGCAACCAATACCTGCCAGATGCGCGACAGGGTATTAATAGAAGTGCGCGAATTTATGGTGTGTATTTGTTCACGCTGATCTGCGGTGTATGGTGAATTTAAGATTTCACCGGCGTGCAATGCAGGGTGCATGCGTGTTGCCCAATGAACCCATTCCATCATATCTGTCAGTAACATGGCCAGGTCGGCACCATTGTTATAAATTTCATCAACTTTGTCCAATGTGGCGGCAACATCGCCAGACAACATTGTTTTCATAAAATTCATAACCACGCCACGGTCTGCGCGTTTTAGCATGTCCAGTACAGCCGCTTCGTCAACATGTCCGCCTGTTTGTGCGATTGCCTGGTCCAGCAAAGACAGTCCGTCGCGCACAGAACCATCGGCGGCGCGTGCCAACAATTCGTTTGCGCCATCGGTCAGTTCGATATTTTCCTGGGTTGCAATCCATGAAAAATGTTTTTTTAGTGTTTCGATTGATACGCGTGCCAAATCAAAGCGTTGACATCTGGATAATATTGTAACCGGAACTTTTCTGATTTCTGTTGTCGCCAGTATAAAAATAACATGTGCTGGTGGTTCTTCCAGTGTTTTCAACAGTGCGTTAAACGCAGATGTCGACAGCATATGAACTTCGTCGATGATATATACCTTGTATCTGCCGTTTGTTGGTCTGTATTGTGCGGCGTCCAAAATGTCGCGCATATTATCAACGCCTGTATGGGACGCGGCGTCAATTTCCATAACATCGATATGTTGTCCGGCCGCGATTGATCGACAGTTTTCGCATTGTCCGCATGGTTGCGCGGTTGCGCGATCTGACGCGGTACAGTTTAAAGCCTTGGCAAAAATTCGCGCGGTACTGGTTTTGCCTGTTCCGCGTATTCCTGTGAATATATAAGCATGTGCAATGCGTGATGTTTCGATTGCGGTTGTCAGGGTTTTTACCAATACTTCTTGACCAATCAGGGATTTAAAATCTTGACTGCGATATTTGCGTGCCAATACGGTGTAATTATTTTCCATTTTATTTTGCTTCCTTTGGCACACAGCATAGCAGAACGGTGTTAAATTTCAACAATAAAACGCGCCATTTGGCGCGCTAAATTTTATTTTAAATTTGTAATAAAATCTGGGAAACCAATGTCTTCATCTTCGTTATTTTCATTGGTGTCATTTTGTTGTTCTGATTCTGCTGGTGTATTTTTTTCTTTTGGATCGCGTGAAGAATCTATTTTTCCTTGTTCTTCGTTTACGATACGGCCATAGTGTTCGGCGGTTTGTAACAAGCGTTCGCGTTCAATTTCGTCGGCGGTTTGTCTGGCTTGGTCAATATATTGTTTTCTTTTTTGGCGCCATTTATGACAGCGTTGAATCATCTGTCCAACTGATGATTGATTTTTTTTATTTTGCATATTTTTTCTTTTCTTTATCAGGAAATAATTATAACAGCACATCTTTTTTTTCAGTATGTCTGTCGTCCTAAGCAATAAAGATATTAAAGTATCTTAAAAGCGATTGCAATATTTTTTTTCTGTTGCTATTCTGTATTGTAATCAAGGGGGGATTTTGCATTGCAACAACAGCGCGGAAACTTTTTAGTGCAGGCTTTATTGGTGGTCGCATTGATTTTTGTGTTCGTGCCATTTTTGTCCCAACAATTAATTTCGCGTAATATTGATGCGCGCATGCATACGTCTGTGCGTCAGATTGAATTGGCGCAAACTGCGGCGCGTATTTTTGTTCGTGAAAATGCGGCGGAAATCCCATTTGATACAACGATTGTTTCTGGGAATAAGTTTTCAGATTTATTGGAACCATATGGTTTACCATTGGGGTATGTTGCGCGTACTGCCCTGGGCCAGGATATTTCATTGGTGATGTTTCGTTCGCCTGTATCGGTTTCTGCATATATTCAGGTTACAGGTGGTGATTTGTCTGATTTGGAACGCGCAGAATTGGTTCGTCGTATTGGTTTTTATGCCTTGGATACAGGTGATGCGATAAATGTTGGAATTGAATTGCAGGATATTTATTCTGATATTGTTCGTCGGGACGAGCCTGTGGTTGAAAACAGTGCTTTTCTAACAGATTTAGATATGGGTGGTTTTTCTTTTGATAATGCTGGTGATTTGTTTGCCAATATTGGTGAATTTGAAAGCGCCCAGATTGATACATTGTCAATCACGGGAACAGAATCAGGCAAAAAAGAACGTAATAATATTGTGGATATGGCCACCGACAAGGCTGTCTTTCAGTCCGTCGCGGGCGAGGCTGCCTTATCCCTGACGCGTGGTACATTATATGCGAAATCGTTACAGACACGCACTGTTTCCCAGTTTGGTGATACTGGTAATTTTTCAGCGTTTGATGTTTCTGTAAATGATTTTGCGATGACTGCGGGGCGTACATCTTTTACGGGGCCCGCCAAATGGAATGTTCGTGGTTCGGTTGTCAGCAATAATATCACTTTCAGTACCGAACGTCTGGATATCGCATCGTATCTGGAAACAACACGCGGCCAGGATGTTTATATCGATGAAGAAAGTTTGGAATATAATACTAAATCAGGGATAGAAGTTGGGACAATGTATGTTTCTAATATTACGGTTCGCGACCAGATTTCCAGTGCATTAAATTCTGGGGCGCCTGCTGCGGTTATTTTGGATATCAGACCTGCGGGAACATCTTTGTTACCAGATGTGTATGTATCGGACATTAATAACGATGCGTTTTCTATTATCAAAGACGCATCATCGGATTCGGGGGATATTGTTGATTGTAAATCTGTTATTGCCGGACTGGACGGTGTGTATAACAAACAGTCTTTGGCACAAAATTTAATATGTCAGTATGTATATTGGCAACGACTGGAAAAAAGAATAGATATAAAACAATGTTTAATGGCGGGGCGCAGTGACTGTTTTTAAGATAAATCATTTTTATAATCAAAATCGTGGGGCCAGTGTCATAGAAGTTTTGTTGGCAATGGCAATAGTGGCTGTTGCGACACCGTTTGTTTACAGTCAAATAAATCGTGCCACAGATACTTTGCGCGATATTACATATGCAAAAAGTATTATGGCGACCCGCGATAGTGCGCTAAATTTTGTTCGTTTAAATCAAGATAAATGGCCAGATATTGCGCAAATTAAATTGGATGATGCGGAATTGGATAATATATCTGTTGATGCGTCAAATGGTTTTATTGACAAGTATGGCGTTTCTGGTGCGGTGATTACAGATGTTTATCTGTCGTTTGATTTGGGGATGTCGCGTCTGCGTGCGAATCGTATTGCGCGCCACATTGGAACAGATGCGGCGGTTGTTGATACCGATGGTGTTGCATACGGTAATACATGGGCGGTTGCTGCCCCAGAATTCAAGACAGGTGACCTGGTATATCGTATTTCGCGTGATATTGTTGGCGAAGACACATCCAAGTATTTGCATCGTGCCACTTCGGGGCAAGACGATTTAAATGTCATGTTGCGTGATTTAAATATGGGGCGTCATCATGTTTATGATGTTGCAACTGTATCTGCGGAATCTGCAAGTGTTCGTAATGTCAGCACGGACTTTTTAGATTCCAAGATGGTCGATGCAACGACAGTATATTTTTCTGCTGGTGCGAATTTGAACGGCGAAGGTGTTAATATAAATAATCTGCGTGTTTCTGATGACACATACGGATTCAGAAATATTTATGCAAAATCACTAAATGGTTCCGGTTATTCTGTCCAGGGCAGTATTGTAACCGATCGTGCAACGGTTTTAAGCAGTGTGAACGTGGCAAAAGATATGGTGTTAAAATCTGATGGTACGCGCACAATCAGCGGATTTACAGGAATTACAACAAACAGTGTTTATGCGCCTTTTTTATCTGCCCAAGAAATTCGTTTTTATGAAAATTTTGGTTTAACAATTTCTGGTGAATTATTAATGTCAACAACCGCACCGCTTCGCATTGGTGGTTGGTCATTTCCGTCCTTGAAACCGCCCAAGCTGAACAATTTTAATTTGTCGCGTGGCGCACGTCCAGATATGCCATCTAAAAATGACTTTGGCAAGATAACAGGTGACGGCTGGCAGTATATTCAACCCATAACCACAGGTGTTGGAAAATGACATTTGCGATGAAAATATTTTCTGAAAAAAATAATGCGCGTGGAAACATGTTGGTGGAACTGTTGTTAAGTATTGCGCTGGCGGCATTGATAATCCCATTTATTTTTCAGTATCATCGTGATGCGATACGTCGTGCAGAAAATATCGCAATAACACAACAGATGACAGATGTTCAGACGGCATTGGAACGTTATATTGTTGATAACCGTTCGAATTTATTGTCGACTGTTGGTCGTAATATTACGCGCGTAAATTTGCAAGATTTGATTCCATATGGTATCCCAGACAGTGTTGTTAATGTTGGTGACGATGTTTATCAATTGCGTGTTGTAAAATCGTCTGATTCTGTTCATGGCGCGTCTTTACAGGGTGTCGTTGTCCGTGTGTCTGATGACATATCGCCACTGCGCACGCGTGAGATAATTGGGCTGTCAGATGGCAGTATGGGCTTTATTGATAACAAGCATGTATATGGCACATTTGGCGCATGGCATACAGACGCAATTGATTTGGGACTGGATATACAAAACGGTATTATTGAAACAACAGATGTAAATCGTGGCGATACAAAATATTTATGGCGTATTCCATCTGATGTTGCAGATGATGCAAAAATGTTGTCTGCATTAAGTCTGGGCGGGCACGATATAAAAAATGCCAAGTTTTTTAACGCATTGCGATTGGAATTATTTGAAAAATTATCGGTTCAAACATTAATGGCGCGCGATATTATATTCCAGAATCGCACCAGCATAGATTCTGTATTTACTGTAACAAACGCGGTTGTTTCTGGCAAGATGTCTTCGGATTCAAAAAATCTGGATATTGCAGGTCCTTTTACATTATATGACAAGGGTAAATTTTCATCTGTTACCACGGATAATTTATGGGTTACAAATTTAACTTTGTCTGGGTTGTCTATTGATTCTGCGGGTCGTGCGGCGACATTAAAGATTAACCAGGCCCTGGACATGACATCTGGGCGAATTGATGCGATTTATGTAACGGTTGGGCATGCAGGTTCTGTTACGCCGCGTTTATATGTGTCTGACAGAATAGAAGATTCTTTGAATCCAGAATATTTTTGGGATATAAAATCTGGCAGTGCAAATTTTATGGATGCGACATTTGCAGAATTAAATCGTATGGCGACATTGGCGTTTTTTAACGAAGGCGATGATACAACATACGCGGGCCAGTTATTTGGTGCGGTCAGCGCAAATAAAAATGCAACTGTCGCAGATTTTATGCGTGCCATATCTGATATTCAAAATCGTGTCAGGGAAAAATATCAGCGGTTGAATTTAGAATAATTTGTGGTATAGGTGTTTATATGAAGATTAAATGTGATTTTTGTAAAACAGAATATAATATTGACCGCTTGTCAAATCCTGCGGTTCGTTGTGCGGTATGTGGTAATGTTTGGAATGTTGCCATTGCCCCGCGCAAGAATTCTGTTTTAATGTTTATTGCTGCGACATGTGCGTTGTTGTCTGCGATTATTTTTACTGTTTCTGTAATTGCATATCATCAGTCTGTTCGTGCGCATCGTGGTCCGTTGGTTGCCAATATTTCAGATGTTCGAACAACAACGGATGATGGTGGCGACGTTCGTGTTGTTGTCAGTGGCAGTATTGTCAATGTTTCTGATAAAATATACGGTGTGCCAGATTTGTTGATTGTATCCAGTGATGAATACGGCAATATTTTGGCACGTCAGAAGTTTATGCCATCTGCCACATTGTTGGATTCTGGTGCAACGGTTAATTTCAGTCATGTGTTATCTGCACAGCCTGCTGGGGTAAAAAAAATATCTGCACAATTAATTGGTTTTGATTCGGAAAAGACAAAGGAAGAATAATGAAAAAAATATTTTATTTGTTCTTGATAATGTTCTGTTCTGTTGCGTCCGCGGCAGATGCGCCGGCACCTGCGCCCGCACCACGCGTCAGTATTTTTTCAACCAGCACAGATTGGCAGGCCGTAACCGGATTAAATCTGGCGGAATATCGTGGGCGTTTTGTTCCTGATTCGCGTTTGGTTGGTCGTGGTTTGGTTTTGTATTATTTGGATGGTTTTCCGTGTTATGGTCTGGGCGAAGGTGTTCGTGTCTGGATTGGCCCAAATGGCCAAGACCACCAACACTTACGAATTGCGTGTGTTGCAGCGCCGACGAAAATTAATTTCGCATACAGTCATGTTTCGCGTGACGCAGATGATGCAACAACAACCGGCATATTGACATGCGATGTAACTGGTCGTGGTCGTGATTTGACAATTGATTTATCTGATTGTACAGTCGGTCCTGATTGGGATGAATATAAATAGGTTAATAAGTATGACAGATATTCGTGAGTTTACTGTTTCTGATACAGATGAAATAGTTCGTATTGATAAGTTTTTATCAAATCAAATGCCTGAATTTTCGCGCAGTGAAATTCAGCGTTTTAATGTTTGTCGTAAAAATGGTGGTGTAATAAAATTTTCGGAAAAAATTCGCGTTGGCGATACCTTTGTCGTTGAAATACCGGATGTTCAGACGGATATTGCGACAGAAAATATTTCGTGTGATTTTGATTTGGATATTTTATACGAAGACGATGATATTATTGTGATAAACAAACCGCGTGGCATTGTTATGTATCCATCTGCTGGTAATAAAACAGGTACATTGGTTCAGAATATTTTATCGCATGCGCACTTGTCGGCATTGGGTGGTGATACGCGCCCTGGGGTTGTTCATCGTCTGGACAAGGATACCAGTGGTGTTATGGTGTTTGCAAAATCGGATGCAGCATATCGTGAATTGGTCAAGACTTTTTCTGCACATAATTTAACGCGTAAATATGTTGCATTTGTTTGGGGTGTCCCGAATTGGGAGGTTGCCGACATAACGGGTAACATCGCGCGCTCTTCGCGTAATCGTCAAAAGATGACAATGGTTAAAACAGGTGGCAAGTCTTCTCATACCGAGGTTGCGGTAATAAATGCGTGGCCACGTGTTCATGTTTCACAGATGCGTTGTACATTATTTACGGGTCGTACACATCAAATACGTGTTCATTTGTCTGCGCATGGCTTTCCTGTATTGTGTGATCCGTTATATGGTCGTGGCTCTGCGAAATTGGGCAGTGTCAAGGATGCGGATTTACTGGATTTTCTAAAAACTCATGACGGTCAAATGTTGCATGCCGAAGTTTTGGATTTCAAGCATCCCGTAACGGGCGCAGACATGCATTTCAAGGCGCGTATGCCCGATGATATGCTTGAATTGAAATATATTCTGGATAACGCATAAAAAATCCCCGACATGGGGATTTTTTGTTTTTAATTGATTTGTATCTTTTATTTGTATATTATTTATATGTTAACAGGTGTTCTGTTGAAGGGCTTAAGAACCCTTATTGAGCGTACCGTTTTTACGGGCGAAAAAAATCCAGCCGTTATTGGTTGGAGTGTGTCGAATATATCGAATAAGACACGCAATTCTCAATATTGTTCTTAAACTCCAACCGCCTTGATTTTTCTGGGCGTTTTTTGTGTGGGGGGGAAGATGAAATTTTTTATCGTTTTGTTTTTTTTATCATTTATTTCTGCGGTTGGTGCGGTGGAAATAAAAAATGAAAATATAAGCACAGAAAAAAATGCCAATACCGTTTTTGAACAAATACAAATAAATGAATCTGAATTTGATAATATAACAGATTTTTTAAAGCCCAGGTATTCTGATTTTAATTGGACAGGATTCGATGATTTAGATTCGGGGACAAAAAGAATTGTTTTAAGAAATTTGTTGGCCCAAGAAGCTTTTGAAGAAATAAAACAAAAGTATATAAAAGATATTTATGAACGCTCATCAGAAGAAATAATCTATCAAGAAGATAATTTTAATAAGTATTATACGAATAAATCAGATGCAGAGTATTGGCGGGATAGTGCCACAGACAATATATTCAAAGAAGCAAAAGAACGCGGGATATTATACGATACAAATGGCTTTATGTATTTAAAGCAACAGGATGTATCGATTATAGATCAACTTATAAATAAACAGAATGATATTTATTCTGGGGATATGTTTTGTGAAAAATATTGTGTCAGATTTGATAAAAAAACAGAAGATTCGTTACAAGAATATTTTGCGAATATAATGGAAAATATTAATGAATACGAGCAAAAAATTATGCAATTATTAGAAGAATATAATGAAAAGATTTCGCAGTATGAAGCAGAAACAGAACTGCGTGATGACGCGTTCAGCGATGAAAAAAAATATATAAATTCTTATTCATATAAAAAGGATTTAAGAAAACAGTTAGAGTCAAAAGGGATTTCTTTCAAAGAAAGGTATAAAAAAGCAAAACAGATAATAGAGCAACGTAATGTTTTTCTGGATAAAAAACGAGATACAATCATAGGTGCAAGACAAGAATTAGCGCAACAGATGCGAAATAAGTATCAAGAAGAATTGCAATTGCTTGAAGAAGATATTAGAAACAAGACAGAAAAATATGATGCGATGGCCCTTGATATGTCTTTAAATCTAAGGAGATTGTTATTTGAACCGTACAGTTCAGATTGTGAAATGGTATCAGTGGGGTGTTGGAATGTTAAGCAATTGCCCCAAGATTATGAAAGGTTTCGCTTGCGGATATCAGATACAGGAAGAAAAACGCACAGTATTCATTATAGTTATGACGATTTGTTAAATAATGAACATATAGATTCTAGCGCTTACAGCAGTTGTGATTGTAACGACAAGGATTTGTCCAGTCTTGTGACTTGCAGTTGTTCTATTTCTTTTTATGATACTGTTTCGGATTTTTCTGCGTTTAGAAATTGGCAGAATCAGGATCGTATGGATATAAGGCATGGAAAAATGCAAGATCATGATAGTTCTGGGCGTGTTTTGCATGAATGGCAAGGTGATAAAATTCCCATGGGGGTTTTATCTGGTCAGACGATATTTATGTACGGAGAGGCAAAATAAAAATGCGAAAATTATTGTCTTTATTTTTTATGTTTTTTCCGTTTTGTGCCATGAGTATGAATATTAATTTGTCTTCGTTGTCAACAGCGGATTTATATCAATATTTAGAATTGGTAAACAAGGATTATGAGTCTTTAAGACAGTCTTATGAAGAATCCAAGACCAAAGAAAATTCTTTGGCGAATCGTATTCTGGGGGCGGCTGCAATAGGTCTTGGTGGTGTTGGGGGTATGCAGCTGGCGTCAGCATTGTCAGAGCAGGCCGCAGATGCTGATGCAGAAATGGATATGCGCACATATTTGGCTTCTTTTAAATGTTCTTATGGTGACAATGCATCTGTTTCTGGTGGTACAGAAAATGTTGAAACGCCTGGTGCAGGTGTGTTGTTTTCGTATGTTGGGGAATATAAAAAACTGGCTACGGAATTAAGGGCAAAAAAAGAAGCTTTGGGATTGTCTTATGGAATAGAATCTGAACATTTGTCTTCGACTGCAGACGCGGGGTTGTATGATACGGTTACATCGGGACGTTCTGCTGGTGTGTTTGTGTCTGTGTCGCGTGCGTTAAGTGATGCAACAGGAACGGATGTCGCAGGATGGCAGGCGCAAAAAGATGCAACCAATAATCAGGTTTTGTCTGGGGCAGTTATTGGTGGTGTCGGTGTTGTTGGTGGGGCAGTTGGTAACTTATTAATAAATAAGGATGTTGTAAAAAAATAAATCCCCGATATGGGGATTTTTTTATGGGCATTGTTCCAGTTGTTTTAAAACATTTTGAACATCATTGTTTATTGATACTGTAACTTCGCGTTGCAGACCGTCTGTGTATGTGTAATAAAACCTGGCGTCTTTGAATTCTGGGACTGCCGCGTATGCCTGTTCAAACGGCGCCAGCATTGCGCTGAACCATTGGCGTCCGCGACACAGACATCCGTTTCTGACATCTGCTGCGACAACAGCCGTTGCAGTGTTTGGATATTGTGTGTCCAAATCATGGTCTGTCATCATCAGGCATCTGGACCCCAGTCCATAGAAGTTGGCGTCATCTGACAAGAATTTATAAATCAATCCGTCGCTGGCACCAGCTTGACGCAGTGAATATACCATGCCGTCCGTACAGCATGCCTGGGCGCTGCGCATTAATAATTTATATCTGTCCAACAGTGGTGCGGCGGCCGGATGGGATGCGTTTATGTCTGTATTGCACGCGGCAGCGCCAACAAAGTCCGCCATATTAATGTCGCGTAATTTTTTACTGCGTGGCGCAACTGTTTCGCGTACGATTGGCTTTTTGCGCCATATTTCACACTCTTTTTCTGTTTCAAATGGGCATGCGTCATCATTATCGCCAAAAGTATTATTTATTACAATTGTCATGTCTTGGGCGACAAAGTCCGCGCGTGGCGCACTTGCAAACCATAAATTGTCAGATGGCTTCTTTGGTTGTAACAGGTCTTCTATTTGTTTGTTAACCGATGTTTGCCCAATATTCTGTTCTTCTATTATTATTTCTTGTGTTGGAAATACGGGAACAGCATCAGACAACCAATTGCTGAAATCTTTGTATCTGTAACTGGAAATCGAATCGTCCCAAATTGGCACGCCATCACGCCAGTCGACCGTTTTATCCGTATTGTGCACGGCATGTTGTGTGTTTGAACCGTCCCACACAGGTGGTCGATGTTCTTGTTTGATTGTGTTTACGCTGACCAGTTTCAGTGTTTCTGGTTCGGGCATAATTGGTTGAACGATTTGTGTTTCTTCTGTTTCTGTGTACATTATTTGACCGATATCACAGTCTGTATCCGTACAGTCAGACGCGTGCGTGGCATTTATTCCGGTCGCACATAATAATATTGATAATATGTATATTTTGGTTTTCATGCCTAATATTATACCATAAAAAAGACATTAATTAAACAGCTTTTTATGAATTTTGTTTGTCGTGGGGAATATATGCTCGTTGAGTGGGGTGGTTGTTTCTTGTAATTTATATTATATGAAAAGATTTATATGGCTTGTTTCACTGTTTGTTTGCTTGCCGTGTTTTTGTGCGGATGTTGGTTTTAACGAATCGCGTCCCTATGGCGTCAGCGTCGGTTTTGGGTTGTCTGGGACCAGTGGTTTAAATGCTGTTGTTGCGTATCATGATGAATTGGCGGATAATTGGTGGCGTCGTCACTTTGGATTCAGGATAGATGTTGCCTCAACTGATCCATTAAAATCTGCAATCGATTCGTTAATAGAAAAATATATGCGTGATGGGCGCACGGTTGGTGATGGCGTGCGAATCGATAACGGGACACTGGATGCGTGGCATGCGTCTGTGATGTTGGATTATCATCCTTTTGCGGGACCGTGGCGTGTTTCTGGTGGTTATGTGTGGGGCGGTGCCAGTTTGGTATCGGATATTTTCGGTGTTGTTGCGGATGCACCTGCGTCGCGCTTTTATTTTTCATTGGCTGGCGATTATTATTATTATGACGGTAATGATTTTGATGGGCGTGCCAATATAGATTGGAATTATCACGGGCCTTATATTGGTACGGGTATTGATATTGATATTTTTTGTGGTTTTGCCTTGTATTTGGATGCCGGGGTTGTTGTTACATCTGGGCCGGCGCGCTTGGATTTAGATATTCCGCATCAGCAATTATATATGTACGATTCGGAAACTGCGACATGGTCTACGATAAAAATACCTGCGCTGGACCGTGATATTGCGCGCGCAGAACAGGATGCTAACGATGATTTTTCCAAGATTCGGTTATATCCGATGTTAAAAATGGGCTTTATTTACCGTTTTTAATGCTTTTATTCACGATTCGTGTCTGGGATAACCGAATCTGATATGGGAAAACCGAATCTTTTTAGGTGGTGTAAAAACAAAAAAATGAAAAAATTTTTTATGCAGAAGTGGCGGATTTTAGGGCGTTTTTTTACGCGACCGAATTTTTTTGAAATTTTTTTTGAAATTCCGCTTGACTTTTCAGAAGTTTAAGCGCATACTAAGCGGGCTTTCAAGTTGAGACAACAGCAAAACAAGACACTCAACCCCTGAAATTCTGCGGTTTACGGAAATAAAAAGATTCTGATAAATACGCAAACATTGTTAATAAAAGCAGCTCATCAAAAATTCAAGAAGGGATGTGCAGACAGTTGAATTTGGAATATCCAAACTTTGACTAAGTCAAAAGTGCATATCCTAGACAGGTAGTAGGTTTACATATTAAACCTCGTTAAAAACTTGTCTTGCGAATAATATATATGTAAAGACGAACTGATTATTAAATAGTCAGCTTTTGTTTATATGCACGGGACTTACTTAACAGGTTTTTTAGAACTTGAGAGTTTGATCCTGGCTCAGAACGAACGCTGGCGGCAGGTCTTAGGCATGCAAGTCGAACGGGTGAAGCAGGTGCTTGCACTTGTGGATCTAGTGGCGCACGAGTGAGTAACGCGTGGGAAACTGCCCACCACTGGGGAATAACGTTTGGAAACGAACGCTAATACCGCATACGCCGGAAACGGGAAAGATTTATCGGTGGTGGATGTGCCCGCGTTGGATTAGCTTGTTGGTGGGGTAATGGCCTACCAAGGCAATGATCCATAGCTGGTCTGAGAGGACGATCAGCCACGCTGGAACTGAGACACGGTCCAGACTCCTACGGGAGGCAGCAGCTAAGAATATTGGGCAATGGAGGAAACTCTGACCCAGCCATGCCGCGTGAATGAAGAAGGCCTTCGGGTTGTAAAGTTCTTTTAGTAGTGAAGATGATGACAGTAGCTACAGAAAAAGCACCGGCTAACTTCGTGCCAGCAGCCGCGGTAATACGAAGGGTGCAAGCGTTGTTCGGATTTACTGGGCGTAAAGCGTCCGTAGGTGGTTTGTTAAGTCAGGGGTGAAATCCCAGGGCCCAACCCTGGAACTGCCTTTGATACTGGCAAGCTGGAGCGCGATAGAGGAAGATGGAATATCTGGTGTAGGGGTGAAATCCGTAGATATCAGATGGAACACCAATGGCGAAGGCAGTCTTCTGGATCGTTGCTGACACTGAGGGACGAAAGCGTGGGTAGCAAACAGAATTAGATACTCTGGTAGTCCACGCCCTAAACGATGCATGCTTGTTGTTGGTTTCCTTCGGGGAATCAGTGACGTAGCTAACGCGTTAAGCATGCCGCCTGGGGACTACGATCGCAAGATTAAAACTTAAAGGAATTGACGGGGACCCGCACAAGCAGTGGAGTATGTTGTTTAATTCGATGCTACGCGAGAAACCTTACCGACCCTTGACATCTTGGTCGCGATTTCCAGAGATGGATTTCTTCAATTCGGTTGGACCAAAGACAGATGCTGCATGGCTGTCGTCAGCTCGTGTCGT
>JAZQGC010000029.1:0-26738 GCA_045539815.1 Candidatus Enterousia sp.
TTAAAAAAACTTTTATTGTAAAATTGTGCGGGCGTTTTCCAATAAACTGATTGCAGTATCCAATTCAATGTTATCAACAGACAAATCCGCCGCCGAATCCGATACAGAAACAGACTTTACCACAGATGGCGCAGCCGGCACAACACCAGCAGACGACACATCTGACGTATTGCTTGGTAAATTACCATCACGCAACAACTTTTTAACACCCGCGATTGTCATACCATGCGTGTATAACAAATCCTTGATAACAATTAAACGTTCAACCGTTTCAGCACGATAATATCTGCGACCGCCGGCACCCGTTGTTGGTTTTATCGCCACTGGGAATTGCTTCTCCCAGTAGCGTAAAGTATGCGCAGGTACCGACAAACGCTTGGACACTTCGTTAATAGAAACAAAATATTCCTGATTATCCACGGCACAATCCCAATTTATTCTGAAACATCCGCATCAGATTCAGACGCATTTTCCGTGCCGTCTGCTGACGCTTCTTCGGTGGCGCCTTCGATAGATATCGCAGACACAACCTTTTCATTTTCTGCCGTACGGAACAAGGTTACACCCGCCGTCGAACGACCCGCAATACGAACATCGCGGACAGGCGTACGGATAATCTTGCCACCGTCCGTCACCATGATAATATCCTGGTCATCTGTTACAGGGAACGAACCCGCAACCGCAGTATTCTTGCCACCCAATTTAATGTTCGCAAAACCACCACCACCACGATGTGTCAAACGATATTCGTACGAACTGGTACGCTTGCCAAACCCATTTTCAGATATCGTCAGAATAAACTCTTCGGCCGCCGCCATCTGGGCCATCTTGGCATCATCCAAAACCAGTGTTGTTTCTTCTTCGTCAGATGACGCTTCTTCTTCGATACCTGTTTCTGCACGACGCGCCGCACGCGACTGCTTGATATACGCACTGCGTACAGCCGAATCAGATTCACCATGATTTAACATTGCCATACCAATTATTCTGTCGTCCGCACCCAATGTTATACCACGAACACCGGTTGAATTACGTCCGGCAAAAACACGAATTTCTGGTACAGGGAAACGAATTGCACGACCACGATATGTTGTCAAGAAAACATCTTGGTCTTCGTTACATGGCAACACAGAAATCAAACTGTCACCTTCGTCCAATTTCATCGCAATTTTACCGTTGCTACGTATCGAATCAAAATCACTCATACGGTTACGACGAACCGTTCCAGACGCAGTCGCAAACATCAAGAAATGTTCTTTGTCTGATTCTGCGATACGCGCCGCATCTTCTTCTGGGACCGGCAAAATTGCAGTGATTGTTTCGCCGTTTTCCAATGGCAACAGGTTGACCAATGGACGCCCCTTGGCCGCGGCGGCAGCTTCGGGCAATTTATATGTTTTTAATTTATAACACAATCCCTTGGAACTGAAAAATAGCAATGGCGTATGAGTATTTGCAACAAACACCTGGACAACATAATCGTCTTCTTTGGTTGCCATTGCATTGCGTCCCTTGCCACCGCGTTTCTGGGCACGATATGTATCCAACGCAACACGTTTGATATAACCCGTGTTAGATACCGTTACAACCATATCTTCACGCGCAATTAAATCTTCGATATCAATATCAATTTCGGCGTCAGAAATTTCTGTGCGACGCGGTGACGCCCAATTATCACGAACAGATATTGTTTCTTCGCGAATAATTTGGACAATTCTTTCACTGCTGCCCAAAATTTCTAACAAATCACGAATTGTCGCACCCAAAGATGTCAAATCATCGTGAATCTTGTCGCGTTCCAATCCCGTCAAACGATGCAATTGTAATTCCAAAATCGCACGCGCCTGATCTTCGGACATATAGAACATACCATCTTTATATTCTGTATTCGGATCGTCAATCAATTGGATATAAGATTCAATATCTGATGCCTTCCACCCGCGGGAAATCAATGCCTCGCGCGCGGCTTCTGGGTTTGGACTGGATTTAATCAGTTCTATCACATCGTCCAGATTACCAACAGCAACAGATAACCCCAACAATGTATGTGCACGATTGCGCGCCTTGTTCAAATCAAATATCGTACGACGACGAATTACTTCGGCACGAAATTCAATAAAGGCATCCAAAACACCACGAACATTAAACAACATTGGACGACCACGGTTTAACGCCATCATGTTAACAGGAAAACTGGTCTGCATTTCTGTGTATTGGAACAGATGATTCAAAACAACATCTGCAATCGCATCACGCTTTAATTCAATAACAACACGCAAGCCTTCCTTGGATGATTCATCGCGAATTTCAGATATTCCTTCTATACGCTTGTCCTTGATTAATTCTGCAATTTTAATAATCAATTGCGCCTTGTTAACCTGATAAGGCAATTCATCAACAATTATCGCCTGATGATCACGAAAATCTTCGATATGTGTTTTAGAACGAACAATGATTGAACCGCGCCCTGTTGTATGTGCCTTGTACGCGCCGGCATGCTCCATTATCATTGCGCCTGTTGGAAAATCAGGCCCCGGGATAATTGTAAACAATTCATCATCTGTAATATCTTTGTTATCCAGCACCGCCAGAATACCATTACATACTTCGCCCAGATTATATGTTGGAACATTTGTCGCCATACCAACCGCAATACCAGAACCACCATTTACCAAGAAGTTTGGAAACTTGGTCGGCAAAACAACAGGTTCTTGTAACGAGCCATCAAAGTTAGGCTGCCAATCAACCGTGTCTTTGTCCATATCGTCCATCAAAGACGCACCAAGTTTTGACAGGCGTGCCTCGGTATAACGCATGGCCGCAGCCTTGTCCCCGTCACGCGAACCAAAGTTACCCTGACCCTGGACCAACATTTCGCCCATGGAAAAGTCCTGGCCCATACGAACCATCGCCTCATAAATAGAACTGTCCCCGTGCGGATGGTATTTACCCATAACATCACCGACGATACGCGCAGACTTAACCGTTGGCTTGGTCGCAGGCGCAACATCGTTCATAACATACAAAATTCTGCGATGCACAGGTTTACACCCGTCGCGTACATCCGGCAATGCACGATCAACAATAACCGACATCGCATAATCCAAGAAACTGGTTCGCATTTCATGTTCCAAAGATGACTGTGGAACACGAATTTCACTTACTTCATTAATATTTTCTGACATACTGCCTTTCCCTAGGTTTATAACATATCAAACATAGCAGATTTATGCACTTTCGGTCAAGAAATAAAGCTAAAAAAACATATTGACAAAGCCAATTTTGGTAATACAATATAAAAACAAAAAAAGGAAAATAATGTTTTTACCATTGTGGAAACTTTTTTCATATCTGTTCATATACTATCTGGTATTAGAAGGGCTGAAAAAAGTTGGATTAATAAAATCTAAATAAAAGTGTTGCGTTTTTATAAAACGTATGGTTAAATATACGCACGAACGGATTTTTTCCATGGTGCCGATGATGCTGCTCGGGCAAAATGGAATCGAAAAAAGAAAGAAAAAACAAAAAAGAAAATAAACAAGGATAAATATCATGGCAACAAAACGCACATATCAACCATCGAAAACACGTCGTGTTCGTACACATGGTTTCCGCGCCAGAATGGCAACCGCCGGTGGCCGCGAAGTATTAAATCGTCGCCGTGCAGCGGGCCGCAAAAGATTGGCCGCAACCGCAGCAAACTAAGGTACGATATAAAAATAAAAAAACCGGCAATCGCCGGTTTTTTTATTTCCTGACAAACACAGGCTTATACAAAAACTTGACATTTTATATTTTTGTATTATATTACATGACAAGAAAATAAAAAAGGGATTTTTTACAATGAAAAAAGATATCAAAAACACATTATACACATTGTACGCATTATGCATCACAATAATAATGACTGCATGCAACGACCCAAAAGTCATACAAGAACAAATCAATAGCGTTACCAAACAAATAAATAATCTGCAACACGCGGAAACGGAAGCAATTGAAGACTCGCTGACAAGCAATCAAGAATTTATGGAAATCGCACGTAATCGCAACCAAATCGTCAGTAACATCGAAAGCGCACAAATTGAAAATCTGAATCTGCAAGAAATCGCAAACAGAAAAGCAGCAAAAAATTTTCCAATATCTAAATTCTTGGATAATGACAACATACATCTTTTAAACCTGCGTATACAATGCGAAAATATGCAACGCAAAAAGAAAAACATTTATACCAAGTTGGATACCCTGACAACCGATTCCAATATCGCCGATTTGTTTTATACAATAATTGAACTGGATAACAATGCATATCAACACGAAAAGCACGCGCACTATATCAATTTCACACAACAAGACATATTCGATACAACCTATGAACAATATGGAATACACTTCCACAATACAGAAAAAGAAAAACTGTTACAACAATGGATAGAATCCGGTGATCTGAATAAGAAAAAAGTTATTCACCCCCTTGAAAAAACACACAAACTGTATCAACAAAATAATAACACCATAAAACTATTACAACAACAGCTGTATAAACAAGAACAAATATTGGAAAATGTTTCAGAACACTTTCACCAAATATACAGCAATAAAAAAGACAGTTTGAATAGCGTCTTGAAAAATTTACAAAAAAGACAAAAATAAAAAAAACCGGCAAACGCCGGTATTTTTATATCTGTTCCCAATGACAAATAACAATGGCATGTTCTGTATCGATACTGCGAATCTTGTGCCGTGACACCAGACCATCAATCGCAACATCAATGCAAATTTCAGGCGTGTCTGGACTGACCTCTTTTTTAAAATTAATATCAATCTTTTTTAACTTGTGCTGGGTACGATATGCATAACCAACACTTTCCGTTGCCCACACCGCATAGACCGCATTATTAATATGTTGATTAACATCAATATCATCAAAACGACACTTCATAATATGCGTCTTGTTTGTTTCAAAGTCCGAAAACTTTTCAAAAGTACAACCATATGCACGATGTGGCACAACAACATCTGGCGACAAATGATTTGCCAACGGCAATGGACGACGGCGTTCCAAATCAATCAATATCCATTGCGATGTCGCACGCACCATCAAACGACCATCCGCGCCACGAATTTCAAAATCACGCGTGGCACGCAATGCGTCCTGACATGACGGCCATGTGGTAAAAGACAATTCTTCGCCTTCGGTTGGTAATTCGATTATATCAACCAAATAATACATAACAACCCAACCAACATTATGTTCCAAACAATATGTTCGGCCACACCCCAGAATTTCTGCATGGCGATCAGCAATAGATTGCAATTCGTTCATCAATATCAATGGACGAACATAACCAAAACGATCACACTGATACGCCTGCAAAATTCTGGTTTCTGTCAGTTTTTCAGCCATGATTTAACCCGCAACTTTTTGTTCTGCAACAACAAAATCCAACACATCACCCAAAACAATATTATTTGCGCGCGCCGCAGATTTTATCAAGCCATGCAATACATCAGGCGTATCATGTGGGATTGTCAATATTTCCAGTTTCGCACCATTTCCAACCTTGCGGTCTGTGCGCAGGCCACGAATATTCTTTAACATTTCCAGCGCAATATTCATCTGATCAACATCTGTATTATATTCAGATTTTTCAGTTGGATATTCAGTCAAATGCAATGTTTCGCCACCTTCGTATGATTTGTAAATTTTCTGCCACAGCTCTTCGGTCAAGAACGGAATAAATGGCGCATACAAACCAATTATCGCACGCAAGACTGTGTACAATGTCCACTGGGCAGATAATTTTGATTCCGCACTATATTTTTCAGGCGCCCAGAATCTGTCTTTGATGAATTCCAAATATTGGTCACAGAATACATCCCAAAAGAAAGTATCAATCGCAGCACGTGAATTATAATTATCATATTTATCCAAATGCTTGCGCGTTTCTGCAACAGCCTTGTTCAATTCACTTAACACCCATCTGTCTTCGATAAAGCGTTCCGACACCGGGATTTGCGCGGCTGTTTCTGGTTCAAAATCAGACAAATTCATCAAAACATACTTTGATGCATTCCATAACTTGGTCAACAATTTCGAACCGCGTTTAACCTCGTCATCAGAATATCTGATGTCTGTACCAATTGGCGCAGTTGATATCCAATAACGCAACGCATCGGCACCAAACTTTTCAACTGTATCCAACGGGTCCGTACCATTACCCTTGGTCTTGGACATTTTTTGCCCCTTGGAATCACGAATTAACCCATGGAAGTTTACCGTATGGAACGGAACATCGCCCATAACATAAATCCCCATCATTACCATACGCGCAACCCAAAAGAAGATAATATCTGCCGCAGTGTACAATAAATCTGTGGGATAATATCTGCTTAATTCCAATGTCTGTTCCGGCCAGCCCAATGTAGAAAACGGCCATAAACCAGATGAAAACCATGTGTCCAAAACATCATTATCACGGGTCAAAGTCTTGCCACCAGATTGTTTAATTGCTTCTTCTTCTGTTTCTGCAACATAAACATTACCCGCTTCGTCATACCACGCAGGAATATGATGCCCCCACCACAACTGACGCGAAATTGTCCACGGACGAATATTCTTCATCCAAGACATAAACAAGTTATATCTGTGTTCTGGCATAAATTTGATTTTACCTTCTTCAACAGCCTTGATTGCCGGAATCGCCAATTTTTGCGCATCAACAAACCATTGGTCTGTCAAATAAGGCTCAACAGGAACACCACCACGTTCAGAATATGGTGTTGGGATAACCCTGTCTTCAACACGAACCAATAACCCAGCCGCTTCGATATCTTCCAAAACAGCGGCACGCGCAACATATCTGTCCATGCCACGATATTTGGCCGGCACAACAGGATTATCATTTAATTTCGCGTCCGGTGTCAAAATACAAACAGGCGTTAAGTTATGACGAAGTCCAACCTCCCAGTCGTCAAAGTCGTGTGCAGGTGTAATTTTTACCGCGCCGGTACCTTTTTCAGGGTCCGCATGTTCGTCGCCAATAATTGGAATTTCAATATCAGTTAATGGGATAATTGCCTTTTTCCCAATCAAATGTTTTAATTTTTCATTTTCAGGATGAACAGCAATCGCCTGGTCCCCAAACAAGGTTTCTGGGCGTGTTGTTGCAATTTCAATCACACCACCGTCAACCAATTGATAATTAAAATAATAGAACTTGCCCTTTTCATCACGGGTTTCAACCTCTAAATCCGATACTGATGTCTGTTGTTTTGGACACCAGTTAACAAGGCGCTTTTCGCGATAAATCAAGCCCTCGTTATACATTTTTACAAACAGTTTTGTAACCGCGTTTGACAAGCCCGTATCCATCGTAAATCTTTCACGCGACCACGCAGGTGTAACGCCAAAAATATGCAATTGCTTCATAATCTGGCCACCCTTGTCAGCCTTCCATGCCCATGCATGTTCCAACTTCTCGGCCAGGGTTAATGCATGCGGATTAATTCCGCGTTTTGATAAATCACGTTCAACCAACAATTGTGTTGCAATTGACGCATGATCTGTACCTGGTTGCCACAAAACATCAAAGCCCGCCATACGCTTGTACCGGCAAATAATATCTGTCAGAACATTGTTCAACGCATGCCCCATATGCAAACTGCCCGTAACGTTTGGTGGCGGCATCATTATGCAAAACGGCGTCTTGTCAGAATTGACATCATTTGCCCAAAAATTATTATTATCCCAAAATTCCTGAATTCTGGTTTCAATTTCACGCGGACTTATATTTTTACCAAGTTCAATATTCATCTTTTATTCCTGTTTATATAAAAATTTTACCACAGAATTAATCCTAGCAGATTTAATTCAACTATCAAGAAAAAACCCGCCGTTTGGCGGATTTTTTATTTTATTTAACAATTACCGGCCGCCAATCCGATGTATCCAGATTTTGCAACACAGATGGCACAGATGCACCGTCCAGTAAATTCCATTTTTGTGTGCGACCAAACGGCCCGATTTTACCACGAACATTTAATGCGCCAGGTGTATCTTGCCAGATAACACTGGAATAAACCTTGCCAGATTTTGGATCCATAATTTTTCCATCTTCGTATTTATTATCGTCCGCATCCCATTCCATATTCCAAACAATATCAAGACCAACCATTTTTGGCGAACCTGAAACATGGTCCGCAATACGAACCGGATTTTCAATCGTTTCAGATATCGTACCGTCTGCATTATACAACGCAACAATACGACCCGCCAATTCAACATCATCGCCATCAGTATATTCATACAACGCAACAATAGATTTTGGTAAATTCGCTTCATCGTCAATCGTCTGATACAAACCAACATATGGCGCAGCAATACCCGCCGACAACGGAATAAAAATTCCCAACAATACAGACAACACTTTTAATTTCATAACATTATCCCTTGATTAAAAAATATTGGACAAGAGTTATTGTAAAAAAACACACAACAAAATCAATAAAAAACCATTAAAAGAATTTAAATCGCACGAACAACACGACAAAAGGTTACACCATACACCGCCGTCGCGCCTGCACGCATCAATACACGTCGCAATTCAGAAAAAGTCGCACCAGTCGTCATAACATCATCAACCAACAGTATCTTGCGACCACGAATACGTTCTGGGTGAACAACATTAAAAACACCATATATATTTTCGGCACGCTGACGCGCATTTTTATGCCCCATATCCGGACGATAACGACGCCTAACAGACACAACATCCAACCCCAAATTCAAATGTCGCGCGATTGGACGCGCCAATAAAGTGGCCTGATTATAACCGCGATGAAATAATCTGCGATACGCCAATGGCACCGGCATTACAACATCTGCGTCAACATCAATATCCGACAGCGCAGAAATCATTGCGCGCGACATAAAACGCGAATACCCGATACGCCCCGCATGTTTAAACGGCAATACCGCCGTCCGACCAACACCGCCATAAACACACGCACTGCGTATCCAATCCAATTCACAATTACCAGATGCACATGTCGGACATAATGGCACACCACCCAAATCTAAATCAGCTGGAAATGGATAACCACACTTAACACACTTTGGATTACCAATCCAATCAACCCCGGCCCAACACGATGCACACAGTTGACCATGACAAGACACCGGCGCATCACATAACGGACACGCCGGCGGAAATACAAAATCAATAACAGTTTTCAAAAAAACTACCACGACATACTTTTATATGTTTTCTTGCCCACAGAATCACCGAATATATCGCGCTTTTGCTGTGTTAATGTTTCATACTGTTCATTTGATATAATACGCAAAACAAAACCAGATTCTTCGCGTTTGGACAAAACCGGAACAATACGCTGCTTAGAAACACCATTATCGGTTAAAACCTGTTCGACAATCGCCAAACGACGCGCCGCCAATTTACGTGCATCCGCAGATTGTGTCATATATTCCGGTATTGCAACCTGAATTGCACGCGTTGGCTTATTTACAACAATGCCTGCATACTCGGTCAACAATGTATAGTTCGCACGCGACAAAGCAGAATCTTCGTTACGAAAACCAATTTTTATTTCCAATGGACGAATACCAGTACCTTCGGATAAATCTTGCTTGGCAGTAAAACCTTCGATAGAAGAAGACATATCGCTGGACACATCAAAGGCATCATCTATGGAATATGTAGATAAATGTTTATTTTCAGATAAAAATGTCTTGCGGAACGCCTGGCGCAATTGGCTGGGGCTTAATTTTGTCATATCATTACGCACAGATGCGATGCGCGCAGACGACACACCATCGTCAACACGACGAACAATAACATCATCCGACGCTTCATCCATTGGGACAACCATTTTATGCAAAGAAACAACCTTGTCCGCATTTGCCGAATCAGGCACAGCAGCCACCCTGGTAACATCAGCAGATACCGCAGGCACCGTACGAACACTGTCCGTTGCACGACGCTGTAATTCAACCAGGTTCGCAACCTGACTTTCCAAATCTGCGTCTGTTGTTTTTGCCGGGACACTGGCAATTTTTTTATCCAAGCTTTCTTCCGGCAACAAATCATCACTGCGTATTACAGAAAATTCATTGGCGCGCGGCATACGCAACGCAAAATCATTTTTCGCCCATAAATCAGCACTGGGTCGACGCGGAACCAAAACATCATTTGACACAATAATATCACCACCCAGGTCCGCAATCACAGGCTTTGAAACACGCGTTGGTGTTCGACGCGCAACAACCCGACGCGCAGGCGCTTTTTCCGTTTCAGAAACAGACGCTGGCGTATTATCTGCGCCAAATGCGCTGCGTGCAGAAACACTGCCCGACGCAATATCAACAACCGGCATACGCGCATGCGATGCAACAGGGCACAGCGCCAGCGCAACCAATACAGAGATTGTAATACGATGCATTTTCCTTTCCTTCCGTACATATCATAGAACAAATGACGAATCGCACGCAAGCGGAAAAATATAAAAACCAAAAATATATCAATATTTTTTATTTTGTGATTTCATCTGCAATCATTTTAACCGCGTTATTTGGACGCAATGCCTTGGACGCCATTTTCGCCAAACGCGATGGATTTTCAAATAATTCTGACAAAGTAGATGTTAACCAGCGTTGTGTGAACTTTGATTGTTCAATGGCAAAACCACCGCCTGTTTTGGCAAAACTGGCCGCGTTTGCCGCCTGGTCCGGATTTATTCCCAACGGCACCAATATCGCAGGACGACCAACCGTTTGCAATTCTATGACCGTACTGGCACCACTGCGACCAATCACCAAATCCGCATCAGCAATTGCCCCCGCCATATCATGCACAAACGACAAGACATTTGCACGAATCTTGTTATCGGCATAAAAATGTTGCAGTCTGGAAACATTTTCTGGGCGCGTTTGATGGGTTACAAAAACCTTTTTGTTTTTCATACCAACAATCGCCAACGGCACAACATCATCAAGGATTTGCGCCCCCAGTGAACCACCAGTAACAAAAATATGCATATTGCCACGCAACGGCGCACCCGCATAATTAAAAAAATCAGACCGAACAGGCAACCCTGTATACACAACACGCGTTAACCCAGACGGCACACCAGAAACACTTGGAAAACTGGTCATCAGGGTTTGAACCCAGCGCATTGCAAATCTGTTCGCACGACCAATCGCCGCATTTTGTTCGTGTAAAAATGTTGGAACACGCCATAAATGCGCCGCAAACACGGCCGGGACAGATGAATACCCACCAAATGCAACCAATCTGTCAGGTCTGAAAAACATAAAACGACAACTTAGTGCCAATGCAGAAACACCAATTTTAAACAAGGCCCAGATTTGCTTTGCGCGACTTTTTGCACCAACGCCAGACGCCCAAACATGAACAATTTTGGCGCCACGCGGCATATCACGACGAACCATATCACGCACACGACCATCACATGATATTGTTACACGATGACCACGCGCAACCAATTCAGACGCGACACTTAACGCCGGAAAAACATGACCACCTGTACCACCCGTTGCAATCCATATTTTCATACATAAAACCTTTTTTGTTTTTTATTTCCATTTATCTTCGCGCAATATTGCCAAAATCATACCAAACAACAAACAATACGCCAATAACGAACTGCCCCCATATGATATAAACGGCAATGTCATACCCTTGGGCGCGAACAGATTTAATGTTGTCATCATGTTAAAACAAACCTGGGTACCGAATAACGCCGCCGCACCACCAGTTGCATATAACACAAACAAATCACGCGCATTTGTCGCATTTTTTATTAAACGACGAAATACATAAAACAATAAACACAACAGGCCACATGATAATATCGCACCAATATCTTCTGCAATTGCCGCAAATATAAAATCTGTATGCACATCGGGCAGATATTGTTTTACAAACGCGTCATCACCAGACCCCAACAAACCACCATGACGTATTGCATCTGTGGAATTATCAACCTGATATGTGTCGCCAGTCCCGGTAAAAAATGCAATCATTCGACGATGAACATGTCCCAATGTAAAAAACGCAATCAGTAACATCATACCAATCGTACCAATAACCACAGGAATCCACGCCAAGGGCAAGCCTGCGATAAAAACCATCGCAGAAAATACCGCCGTGTATAAAATCGCCGTACCAACATCAGGATGCTGGAATATAACAGCAACCACAATACCAAACAAAGCCAAATAATACCACCAACTTAACCAAGTATCAAAACGCCATGCATCCTTGTTACTGAAAATATTTGTTCCGTACCTTTCCTTCATCTTGGACAGAAAATACGCAGTCATTATTATAAAACCTGGCTTCATAACATCAGCAGGCATAACATTAAAAAAACCAAACGAAACAAAACGCGCAGAATTATTAATCATATGCGGCGCAACAACCGTTAACGGCAACAACGCCAACCCAAAGGCCAAATTAATTCCCGCCAATAACAAGACCTGTTTTTTATTTAAAAAACTGGCCCCGAACAAGAACACCAACCCCATAACATAAAACGGAATTGCCTTGACCAGGTAAAAGTGCCACCCCTGTCCAATACGTTCTGCCGCAACAGAACCCGCAGATAACGCAAACAAAACAGACAACAGCATCATTATTAATACGCAACCTAACAGGCGTCTGTCTATTTCAAAATACCAACTGGTTAATCTGCTTTCTTCGATACGCTTTATCTTGAACATGGCAAAAATATCTTTATGCAAATTTTAACAAAACCAACGCCAAGCCCGAAAACAAAATAGAAACGATAAAAAAGCGTTCAACTATTTTTGTTTCTGCCCAACCCAATTCTTCAAAATGATGATGCAACGGCGCACGCAAAAATACACGACGACCCGTTCCAGAAATTTTACGCGTCAATTTGAAATACATTGTCTGGATAAAAGATGATAGTAATATCAAAACCATCATACCCGCCGCGACACCCATAATAAGTTCGGACTTTAACAACATGGCAACCGTACCCATAAAGCCGCCCAACGCCAATGAGCCAACATCACCCATAAAGATAGATGCTGGTTTGGAATTATACCACAAGAATCCCAGAACCGCGCCAAATGTCGCACCCAAAACCGCGTACAGACCACTGGCCATTGGCAAAAATGTTACCGTATCCATAAAACCAATACGCGTCGCGCCATACAATGCAACAACCAATACAACCAAAACTGGCAAATACAATTTCGACAACATACCATCCAAACCATCTGTGATGTTTGTTGCGTTGGCACTGCCACAAATAACAAAGTAAGCAAAAACATAATACAATAAACCCAACGGCAAAACAATACCCGCACCAATCGCCAACGAATATTCTGGGACATATGGCGGCATTGTTTGATTAATCAAATATACCAATAAAACAACAAAAACACCTTCGATAAACAGGCGTGTCAACGGCGATAAACCATTTGATGCCTTGCGCGATTGTGAAGACACCTTTTTATAATCATCAACAAAACCCAACGCACCAAACATAACCAGCGCACCCAGCGCAATCCATCCTGTGGGATTATACAATGGCATAAACAATATTCCGCCCAACAGAATCGCCATAACAATCAGTATACCACCCATTGTTGGGGTTCCTGCCTTTTTCATATGTGCCTGGGGAACATTTTCACTGATGGGTTGACCCTTTTTTTGCCAATTACGCATTGCACGAATAAATGGTCGACCAAACAACAAAACAGTTAAAAAGGCGACAAAAAAGCCACCTGCAAATTGTGTCCAACCACTGCCAAAAAATGAAAAACCGTGTGATAACATATACTCTGTCAACATGAATAAATCCTTTTTCCCTTGTATGTTGACATTTTATCATAAATAACAGAATAAACAAATGTTAATATGATTAAAAAACACCACCAACGACAGCCTGGGTTTTTGTCGCCTGATTATGTGACGCAGGATTTGGCCGTTGTCCCGGTTTGAAGGCTTCTAGAATAATAGTACCGTCGGGATCAGATGATGCGGACGCACCACTGCGACGATTTACACGCACAAAATTCATACCATCAGGAACCGCAAACGGTTGATTTTTCTTGCCCGATAATGCCACACGCATAAAGTCTGCGAAAACACGCGCCGCCATATGAGAGCCCGCCCCCTTGCCCAGACTTTTAGGCGTATCGTACCCCAGATAAACACCCGCAATTAAATCCTTGGAAAAACCGACAAACCAAACATCTTTGACATCGTTTGTTGTACCTGTTTTTCCCGCAATCGTATGTCCATGTACGCGTGCCTGTTTTCCCGTACCGCGTTCCACGGCACCCTGCAAGATAGATACGATTTGATACAAACTTTGCGCATCTGATAATGGCTGGGCTGTAACAACCTTTTCAGGTGGCAATAAATCCGCCGACCAAGAAACAATATCTGACGCATCACCATCAATAACACGACCATATCTGTCTTCGATATAATCAACCATCTTGGGCTGTATTGCGCGACCGCCGTTTATAAACGCAGAATACCCCAAAACCAATTTTTCCAATGTCGTTTCACCAGACCCCAGCGCCATGGATAAATTCATATCTGACATATTTTCTGGATAAACACCAAAACGCTGGGCCACTTCGATTGCGTTTTTTGTTCCAATCTGTTCAACCAGACGCACAGTTGTTACATTACGCGATGTTTCCAATGACAAGCGCAACGGAACATCACCCAGGAATTTCTTGTCATAATTTTCCGGCTTCCATAAAGTGTCATCTTCGCGCCAGCCGACAATCGGGGCATCCAATATCATCGTCTGGGGACTGTAACCGCGTTCCAGTGCAGCCAGATAAACAAACGGTTTTATTGTGGAACCAATTTGTCGATACGCCTGGGTTGCACGGTTAAAAGAACTGTCTGAAAAAGAACGCCCACCCGCCATTGCCAAAATACGCCCCGTATGCGGATTCATTGCGATAATTGCACCCTGTAATTTTTCACTGCGTCCTTCGTTAAATCTGTCCAATTCTTTGTTCAAGGCATCAGATGCCGCATGTTGCAATTCTGGGACAATGGTTGTTTTTATATACAAACCATCATTATATAACTTTTCACGCCCCAGGGTATTTAATAACTGACGACGAACATCTTCGGCAAAATATTGTAAATCTGCGGACATTTGTGCGGTAAAGCCACTGTTGATATTTAATTCTTCGGAGGAGGCAACATCAGCGGCATCCTGGGAAACAAAACCTTCTTCGACCATTCGACGCAAAACATAATTTCTGCGTTCAACCGCACGGTCGCGATTATTTGGCGCCTTGGGCAAGGATGCCAGAAAAGCACATTCAGATAAACTAAGTTCAGATACAGGTTTATTAAAATACATTAATGCAGCAGACCCAACACCATATGCACGGGCGCCCAAAAATATCTGATTTAAATATAATGTTAATATATGCTCTTTGGAAAAAGCCCGTTCCAGACGCAACGCCAATATTGCCTCTTTTATCTTTCTGGAAATAGTGCGTTCAGATGTCAAAAAGAAATTCTTGGCAACCTGTTGCGTAATTGTTGACGCACCAGACAATGTGGTATTATGACCAAACATACGCATCGTATTATTGGCAACCGCACGAATAATCCCCTGGATATCAATACCAGGATGTGTCCAGAAATTTTGATCTTCGGCCGCAATAAACGCATTTACCAACATGGGCGGCATATCAGAATAATCAATAAAGACACGTCTTTCTTCGGCGTATTCAATTAACAAAGAACCATCAGACGCATACAATCGGGTTGCAACCGGCGGGGCATATGTCGCCAACTTTTTATAATCTGGTAAATCATTGCCATAAATCAATACCAACACAGCCAATGACGCAATACCCGCGACAAATGTCCAGAAAAAAATATTTAATAAAATCCGAAAAAACTTTTTAATTTTCATAACAACAGCTATTCTAAGACAAAAAACACGCATTTGCAAATAATAATCTGTCCGCCCCCAGGAATTTAAACAACTGGAATCGCATGGCGCGCAAACATATAATATCAACATAATCATTGCACCAAGAAGAGACTGGACTGACCAAGCCCTTTTTAAACCCCACTATCCCCTTTTTGGGCATGATAAAAAAAACACCATTTTATGGTGTTTTTTATTCTGATTTTGGCAACAAACTTTGTACGGCCAATGGAAAATCCGGTGCACGCGCCAGGTAAGAACCACTGACCAACATATCTGCGCCCGCATCCCAACATAATTGGGCCGTCTTGTCATTTATACCGCCATCAACCGATATGGTAAATTTCAAACCATATTTTTTACGCGTGGCAGCCAAAACTGAAATCTTGTGCAATGCACCCGGATCGAACGCCTGACCCGCAGCACCAGGCGAAACAGACATGACTAAAACCTCGTCCAGGTCGCGCAATACTGGTTTTAAAACCGACACAGGTGTTTCTGGGTTTAAGGCAACACCAACACGACGACCAGACGCGCGTACATTTTTTATCGCAACACGAACCCCAGATGTATTTGGTGATAAAATCACCGTGTCTGCACCCGCCGCAATCGCGTCCGCCGCCCAGACATTTGGACTCTCGGTCATTAAATGAACATGCAAATGTGATTTTGTATGTCCACGAATAACACGCAACATATCAATACTGCCGGCAATATTATCCACATAAAAACCATCCATAATATCAACATGTATAACAGAAATGCCACCGGCCCGGAACATGGTATAAGTATCTGAACGCATCATGTCAAAACACAATGTACTGGGCATAACAGGTATCAATGTCTGTTTGACCTTTGGACGACGATTAAATAAACGACCAAACCAATTTGTGCGACGACGCCACTTTTCATGACGCGCAATATATGATTTACGATGATTTTCTTCGGCACGCCACACATAATCAGACAATGCACGAACAGACGCATCAGACGGAATTATCGTGGTCATAACCGCAAATGAATTTTCAATCAAATCACGCAAACCATCAATTTCAGAACCACCGCCACTGATAAAAATTTGCGTTGGCTTGAACTTGCCAAAAGAATCCAATGAACGATTCTTTAATTCAGAAACAACATCCAGTAACATTGGAACAACAATATCGTTTATATCGGAACGCGAAAAATCATACAATGTATCCGCAGGCGTAAAACGATCCATTTCTTTTGGTATCATCGATGCAACAGAACGTTTAATTTGGTCCGCCGCCAATAAATCTAGTCCAAATTTTTCCGCAATTGCACGCGTTATATCAGCACCCCCTGATTTTATCTTGGTATGCCATACCGGACCACGCGCAGTCCATATTGACGCACTGGTATATTCTGCACCAAAATCAATAAACATCGCCGTTTGTTTTTCAGGGCGATATATCGCATTGTGTAAAAACTGGGGGTCAAAAAACGCATCTGGCTGAACATGCGCGCCACGCAATATTTGATACACACCATCAACACCAGAACGCGAATAAAATATCGCACCAAACAACGATATTAATTGGGTATCAACATGACCAATTGGCCGGGACAAATTGCGCGCACTGGGGCTGTAATAACGCAACGGAATTATATGTATGGGAAAAAAATCTTCTGGGGCAGAAATTTGCGATACCTGTCCCCTGATATCAGATGCACTTATCTTGTGTTCACCGGACCAAACAGTGTTTTTTAACACGCGTTCAAAATCAGACGCACCAAAATTGCCGGTAACATACGCAGAATCAAAATGAACACCCAATTGTTTTTCCAATTCATCAACAACAGAACTGATTGCATATACCACATCTGTGTTTTCAACAGTAAAAAATGCAGACTTTACAATATTCGCACCACGAACACGATGCGCAATCCCACGAACACCACTGGTGCCAATATCCAGACATAAAAAAGCCGAATCAAATAAGTTCATCTGTTATTTTACCAAGATACGCGCAGTATCACGCATATCAATCATACTGATTTTCTTGTTTAAAATATCATGCTTGGAATTTAACATAACCAATGCACCAATTGCACTGACTGGGTCCGCTTCGGGTAACATTATGGTTATACCATCTGTGGTATACACATTCCAACGACGATTTTCAATATATTCCAAATAGTCTAAACGCCCAATAAAATTATGCGCAGCCTTGGTAATATCAGCTATATTTTCCGGGACCGTGCCACGAAACACAACGTGTGACGCATCGCGTGTCTGGGTTGGTTTATTTACAATTGTACCATCCGCAGACAGTGGAAAATAATTTTCCCCATCCGTCCATAATGCAACCGCACGATACAACGAAACACGAACAGACAAATTACCATTTGATAAACGACGAACCGCAGACTTACGCACACCGGGCACAGATCCAACACGCGCATTTACATCATCCAGATTCACTGAATAAGAACGCGTATTTGGCGCCAATGTCGCAGCCGCCGCAACCGCAGATAAATCCATATCAGAACTGTCCGAACTGATTGATATATTACGCACACGCGATAATGAACCGTGTCCGGAAACAACCATAAATGCACGGACACAAAAATATACAGACAAAACAATCGCTGCGACAAAATATAACCAAAACCACAAAGAACGTTTCATAAGTTTAATTATACCATATTTTTTCTGTGCCACCAAGTTTTTTAACCATTAATCGTTACAAAATTTCTGGCGACCTTTTTTATTCCACGGGTTTTAAATGCAACGGTTAAAATATCACCATTTTCTTCGATAACAACACCCGCCCCCAAATCTTCATGCGTAACCAATTTACCAACCATGCTTGTCGTAACACGCGTACTTGGGGCAGGACGCGCAGAATATTGACGAACCGGATATGTCTGATAAGAACGCGGACTGCCACCCTGGAAATCAATGAAACGCGAATCCATTTCGTCGATAAAACGACTGGGCGCGTTATAAGCACGCGTACCAAACACCATACGCGACATAGCACTGGAAATAACACAACGACGACGCGCACGCGTTATGGCAACATATGCCAATCTGCGTTCTTCTTCGATGGCGCCTTCGTTGATAGATTTTTCGTTTGGAAAAATACCTTCTTCCCAGGCTGGTAAAAACACCGTATCAAATTCCAACCCCTTGGCGGCGTGTATCGTCATGATACGAACAAAATTATTAGACTGTTCAGACGCATCAATATCATCTTCGGTCATCATTAATGCCGCCTGTTCCAAAAATTCAGGCAAAGAATCATATTTAGAAATAACAGATGTTATTAATTCACGAATATTCAACAATCTGTCCGGGGCATCTGCATCCTTGGACACAGACCACATATTTATGTATCCAGAATCTTCCAATATCTTTTTTGCCGCGTCACGGGGCAACATAGACGCCCAATCAAAATCAAACGCAGACAAAAATTCATCCGCAACCGCACGCTGTTTTGCAGATAAATCCATGCAACGCAACGCAGACATTAAATTTTGTCCGGACGCGCGTAATTTTTCAATCGCCTTGTCCCCGAAACCACGTCTGGGCTTTGCAATAACGCGCAAGAAAGAAATATCATCAAACGGATATACCAACAAACGAATATATGCAATCGCATCACGAATTTCCATACGGTCATAAAACTTGGTCGCACCAATTAATTTGTATGGCACAGAACGCGATGCAAATTCTTCTTCAAAGACACGCGACAAACTGCCCGCGCGTATCAAAACCGCAAATCGTGAAAAATCCCCCGACGCATCACCCAAAATCGCATCTGATATAATGCGCGCCTCGTCACGATCACTGGGGACAGTCAAGGAATATACACGTTCGCCCAGATTTGATACATCTGATACACGTAAATCCTTGCCCAATCGCCCACGATTATGTCTTATCAGCGAATTAGCAGCCCCTAAAATATTGCCCGTACTGCGATAATTTGTTTCCAGACGAATTATTTTTGTGCCAGAAAATGTTTTTTCAAAATTTAAAATATGTTTTATTTCTGCCCCACGCCAAGAATATATAGACTGGTCATCATCACCAACACAACAAATGTTTGGATTTTCAATCCCGCGCGTTAACAGGCCCAACAATTCCATTTGCGCATTATTTGTATCCTGGAATTCATCAACCAGAATATACTTAAACTGACGCTGATAACGCGACAATACATCTGGATTTTTATCAAACAAATCCAAAACTTTTAAAATAATATCGCCAAAGTCAACCGCATTTAATCGCAATAATTCCGCATTATATGCACGAAATAACTTGTCATCATGGTCCAGCGCAGATAAACCACGATCCTTGATTGCAGAAAATTCTTCGACATAATCAGACGGCGTTTTTGTTGATGCGCCCAACAATGATTTTATTACAGATTTTTGATCGTCTTCGCCATATACAATAAAATCACTGCGCAACCCAACACGCGCCGCATTAGAACGCAAAATACGCAAACAAATCGAATGAAATGTACCACACCACACATCACCAGAATACCACGAACCGTCCGATAAATCTGCCAAACGATTTTTCATTTCGTTTGCGGCCTTGTTCGTAAAGGTTAATGCCAAAACCTGCCACGGCATTGCCAAAGACTGATTTAAAATATACGCAATACGGGTAGTTAAAACACGGGTCTTGCCGGTGCCAGCGCCAGACAACACCAATAATGGACCATCTGTGGTCTGGACCGCCATTAATTGTTCTGTGTTAAGATTTTCTAGCATTAATTTCATGTTTTATTATAATAGCATAAACATTTATATCAACAAATGGAAAATAACAGCATGAAACGAATAATTTGCTTTGACATCGAAACAACAGGTTTTGATTATATGCGTGGCGACAGATGTATTGAAATCGGCGCCGTGGAAATCATAGACGGAAAAATCACAGACAATACATTTCACGAATACATCAACCCCGAAGGAAAAATAATTCCACCAGATACATATATGGTTCACAAAATTTCTAATGCTTTTTTGGAAGACAAACCCAAAATGGCCGAGGTTGCACCACGATTCTTGGACTTCATTGGCGACAGTCCAATTGTTGCACATAACGGTTTGGACTTTGACTTTCCATTTGTTAATCACGAACTGGCAAAATTAAATCTGAAACAAATTCCACGCGAACAACAACTGGATTCAATTGTTATTGCACGCAATCGCGTATTTGGCCCAAAAAGTTATTCTTTGGACGCATTGGCAAAATGGTATGGAATATCACTGACCGCGCGTGCGGATGCGCACGGGGCGTTGATTGACTCGGAAATTCTGGCCAAGGTTTATATTGAACTGGAAAACACTGCACCGGCACCAGACGTCAGCGAAATTATCGCAAAACAACACGACGCAATGTTAAAACATCCGAAAATTGGCGCTGATTTCCCATACAGAAAATACGAAGTTGATGCCGCAGAATTGGAAAATCACAACAAATTTATGGAACATATCAACAAATAAAAAAACACCCGTTTGGGTGTTTTTTATTATAACGCATCAGCCTTCTGTCGGTTTTTTCTCGCACACGCCATAACCATTACGTTCATAACCATCCATACATTCTGTCACACATGCGGCGCCCCATGCCACATACCCATTGTTACAACGACAGCTGTTATTAACCCATTGTGCATTATTACCAACTTCCTCGTCGGGCGATGGTTCTACTGTTTCTTTATAACTGCTCAGACCGCCTGAATAATATGTGGAATTATCTGGGCATAATAATGACTGATAAAACATTTCAGAAACACCGTTTATGTATGCGTCATCGCCTGATAAACCATCAGTTCCGTCAAATATTGCGTATCCGCATGTCAATGCAACATTGCGACACGCACCGCGCATTACATTGTAAACACTGTCCACACTGGCATTGGATGACCATGCGTTAACCTGGGACACCTGTTGATTATAACAATTTGCAACATCAGTCATACATGTTGATGCGTATTCGGAAATAATCTTGTGCTGGGCGGCACGAATATTAACCATGGCACGCTGCACATAATTTACAACAATATCATTATATGCAATATAATTCCCCTTGTTATCATATGTGTATGCCTGACACTTGTCCAAAACCGCGCGACACAGACCTTCGTCTGTAACCTTTTGTTTGGTTCCAATTTTACCCAACAAATACTTTACAACACACGAACCATCATTGTAATCCTTGCTACAATTGTCAGGATTTATCACAATATTATAATCATTTGCCAACGCTTCACGTCCCAATGACGCATTATTATATGCTGTCATAAACGCAGTAATCTGGGATATATCCTGTCCCAAGACAACTTCACCATTTTCATCAATATAACGCTTGGTCGGGTCAACACATTTAAAGTAATTCGAACCACAAACCATTTCATCTGTCATACATGTATCCAGCGCAGCAACACAGCCCTTGGCATCGTATTGATTTTTATTTTGCAGAACGCTTAAACGCGCCTTTTGCAACATACGATTTGCACTGCGAACATTCGAAACCAATGTTTCGTTCATTTTGTTCAAGCCCTGTTCATAGGCAATACAATCCTTGTCAATCGCCAGGTCATAATTTCCCGTGATTTGCGTTGTTGTTGCACCGGCTTCCTTGCACTGGGTTAAAACAAAATTACAACGCTTTTTTGCAGCATTATATAAATCGCTGCCACGCAGATTTGAAAAACTGGACCCACTGTCTGTATTCAAGAAATCCAGACTGAATAAATCCGCCGTATCAGATGAAAAATCCAAATCTAAATCCAGACCAACAGATGTATTGTTCGCATACGAAGAACCCGCACTGGGATCACGAATCAAATCTTCGATTTCTGCCAGCATGTTACGCGTTTCCGAATTATCATTGGCACCGGACAAGGCCTCTTCAGCCTCGGTCTCGGTCATGATGGCGCGTATTTCATCGGCAGATAATCCAACATAACGAATACGTTGTGCAACCTCATTCAACTGGGTATTGGCATCCTTGACCGCGGTTTCAACCTTGGTATAACGGGCCAAGTTCGCAGAACAAGAACAACGCTTTTGATTTGCATCAATTACCGCACAGAATTGATCCATACATTCATTATATTGATCCTGACAAGATTTGTTTAATGTTGCCGTCTTTTCCAATCTGTCTGTGGCGTTGGCAATTGATTCCGCCGTTGCAACAACCGATGCAGCACGCGTCTTTACACGACGCAAAGATTCATCAATATTAGACCCCGTCTGAACCCCCGTATCACCAATTGTGGCACGGCCACCAACCTCAGCCACGCTGGGGCGCAAAACAACCCCGGCACGACGCACAGCAGGATCATTATTAATACTGGCCGCGGATACACGTTCATTACGCCCAACCGTATTCACAGCCGCATCCAGCGCAGACCGAACACCAACATTACCAGATGCAACAGAACGCGAAACAACATTACTGCGCGCAACGGTTTGTTCCGCTGGCTGGGACGCAGCGCCCGTAAACACACGCGATACAGCCGTACGAACAGTGTCCGATGGAACAGGTTCTGATTTCTTGTCCGGCAGACCATTTTTAGCCGCACGCGACACCGTGCGTGATACACTGCGCGATGCGACCGTTTCGCCCGATTTATCACCCACAGATGGAACAGCACGCGAAATAGCGCCGCTTGCCGCAAACGCAGCCGGCGCAACAATTGCAATAGCGAAAAAACAAGTCAGCAGTTTTTTCATTCTCTTTGTGCAATTATAACATAAAAAAATAAATACTGTAAACACTAATTATACACACAAACAAAAAAACTTTCCTGTTGTTCGCCATATAAAAAGCAGATAAGATAAACAAACATGACACGAAAATATTCTTTATCTGCTGCGATTGTTTTGGGGATGCACGACGCATTAGTATCATTGACGGGTACTATTGCGGGACTTACATTTGCATTTACAGACAGACAATCAATTATACTGTCTGCGATAATCGCATCAATTGCAGCGGGATTATCAATGTCCGCATCTTGCTATCTGGCCGAAAAGACCGCTGAAAATTCACACGCATTTAAGATGGGGATAACAACAGGCCTTGCATACATCACAACCAGCGCATTGTTAATCTTGCCGTTTTTGGTCATAAAAAACACACATTATGCACTTATCGGTTCTTTTATTGTTGCGGCCCTGATTATATTTGGCTGCAATTTCTGTATATGTCGCGCACACGGGCGCCCATTTTGGCGACACGCGTTGGAAATGTTCTTAATATGTGCATGCGTATCTGTGGCGGCATTTATTATCGGTCAAATTGCAGAATATTTTATCTGATACGACATTGACAGGCCGCTTTAAATTCATCCCAACAGGTACAACGCCCCATCCCCAATGGACATGTATCAGGATGACATGGCATAATCTTGTCGGCATGAAAAGAACAAGAACGCTTTTCTTCGTCCAACGCATCCGCGGACATTCGTTTTAAATTTTTATCAATCGATTCATATAAACTGATTGCCACATCAGGATTCATTAAACCGTAATCATATGAACCAAAATTACCGTATGCGTCTTTTTTATCAACAACAACAGACCAGTGCCAATCACCCGCCAACAAAGAAACGCGCCCCGCAGGATGACTTGCTTTTGCATATAAACACGACATAGATTCCATCCTTTTTTTCTTTTCCGACGCCAGATTAAAGATTTTATTCTTAAAAATCAATAAAAAAAACGCCACAATTGTGGTGCTTTTTTTACAAAACATCAATCGTTTTGATTAACGTATTATTGGACATCTTGATTTTACCAGGCAATACAATTGTTCCGCTTTGCGTTGACCAATTTCTTGCAAGGCAAATCTATTATGTGCAATACCAAAGGAATATTTATTTGCACCTTCTTTGTGTACAGAAAACTTATCCATTGAAACAGAATTTTCAGACACAACAAAGTTTCTCTTGTCATAATCCTTGATCAAAGCATTTAATGTCAAAATAATTTCGTTCATTGCTATATTATGCATATTTTTTATCCTTTTTTTTATTTAGCCCGGCTAAGATTAACACAAATTTTCGGGTTGTCAAGTATAAAATTGAAAAATTCTAGCTTCTCTTCAAGACTATATTCTCTATATACTTTTCTTGAATCACCGCCGCTAGTATATTTTTATATCGGCAAAAATCAACAGGAACATTTTCCATATTCAAACACAAGGACAAGTGACGCACAACATTTGGATACCGTAACGCAACCATGCGCAAGGTTTGATGTAAATCAAAATCCTGGCCACGACGCATAAAAAGGGCAACCCGTTGTAAAACCTCTTTATCTGCGACAGATAAATTATACAACAGATTTAATTTCGACAAAGCGTCCAAATCTATTAATTTACCATTTTTTACATTTGATTTAGTAAAATCATCACATGTAATGCCTTTTAACAAAGACATAAAAAACACCTTGTTCCGCGCCAATTCAAACCCATTGTTAATATCTTTATCTATATAATCAGTCAAAATCCAAGTATATTCTGCGCCATGATTTTTAAATACAGCACCAATATGCGGCCTGTTAATAAAATTACGCATGCGCGAATACAGATGCATATTTTCCAAATCACGCGTTAACACACGACACACACGATTAATTTTTAATGCAAAATTATGCCCACCAATATTTATTTTATAAACACTGCCATACATACCGCTGTCAATATAAGATAAACTTACTGACAGCCCGAATATGTCTGACGCAGATAATTGCACACGCGAAATATCAGAAAACGTCATACTTGGGTTAATTTTAGAATGAAAATCAACCGCAATATCATTTACCCACGATACAAAATCTTGTGTGGCGCGCGACAAATCCTTGCCAACCAGCTTTTGCCTTAATTGATATGGCAGACAGCCCCTGAAACCAGAATATGTGGAATTAAACTTTTTCATAAAAAATTATCTGCCCTTATCTTTTATTGCGAACATCTTGTCAAAGATTTTTACATATGAATCAAAACCATGATTATTCGCAATCGCCCCCAACCCCATAACAGCAGTACTGATAAAAAACGCCCCTACAAACGCCTTGTCCGACACCAACAACACCGGGGAACTTGCCAGTCCGGCCATACCAGACATAACAGACAAACTCTTACCCGCGTATACAAGGGCATTTTTAAATTCAGAACTATTTTTAATTTTAGACATAAGATAACCTTTTTTTAATTATTTAGAGCCTTTATACTAACATAAGTTTATATATTTGCAATATTTTCTATGTGCAAACAATAAAAAAACCGCCACATGGGCGGTTAAATTCGGTTTTCATATCGATAACTGGATTTATTCTGGCGACGACCTACTCTTCCGTGGCTTAAGCCAAAGTACCATCGGCGATACGGGGTTTCCCTGTCTGGTTCGGGATGGAACAGAGGGTGGCTCCCGCTCAATAATCACCAGAATAAATCCAGCGAACATCATAATTCGATTCCAAGAATCATCTTAACGTTCTCTTCAAGCATACCGTCATTAACTTTAAAAGTCAAGACGATAAGATAAAAAGTCAATGGTTCGATTAGTACTGTTAAGCTAAATCCGTCACCGGACTTACACACACAGCCTATCAATGTCCTAGTCTAGAACTGAACTCATGGGGATATCTTATCTTGCGACCAGCTTCCCGCTTAGATGCTTTCAGCGGTTATCTGTTCCGAACATAGCTACCCTGCGGTGCCGCTGGCGCGACAACAGGTACACCAG
>JAZQGC010000030.1:0-28739 GCA_045539815.1 Candidatus Enterousia sp.
AGTCACGGACATACAAGATTTGATTAACGGCTTGCAAGCATTGATAGCGGCGGAAGTTCTGTTATTGTTATAGTTATTTTGAGACAAGCAGTTAGCGACATCTTGTACGCAATCATCTGCATAATCGGTCAACAATTGGTCTTGCGCTGATTTGATTTGCATCAAAGTTCTGTATAGATATTGTTGAATAACCTGGTTATCAAAGATGAATTGTTTTTTATTATTTTTTGTATTATAAGAATAGTCCTGGCATTTGTTCAGCACAGATACGCACATACCATAGTTTTTGTTAGCATCATCATCATGGTATCCGATTTTAGCCTGCAAGAAATGTGCTATATCAACAGGGGTCGTGTTTAATTCGTTCTTGGTTGTCTTTAAGTTTGTTTCGATAAACGCGGACAAACTGCCATCGGCATCAGCCCAGGCGTGTGTGTTGTTGTAATTCCATACTGCATACAGATTATTTGTTTGCTTTCCGTTAATCGCACTGGGGGCGCCCGGTGTAGAGCCCGCAACAATTTCGCCGTTTACAATGTATTTGCCGGTTGGATCCAAACAGTTTTCATAATCAGAACCGCAAACAAAGTCGTCCTGCATACAGGAATCCAATGCGCTGATACAGCCACGCAAATCATATGAATTCTTGTCCTGGGCAACCATTAAACGTGCCTTTTGCAGAACGCTTTTTGCGTTACGGACAGTGTTGGTCATATTGTCATTTGCGTCATTTAATGAACGTTCATATGCGATACACTGTTTGTCGATTTCCAAATCGTATGAATTAGTAATCACAGAAATATCAACGCCCTGATTTTGACATGTGTTTAATACGGATGCCTTGCATCGTGCGGTTGCGGTTTTGTATAACTGTTCACCGCGTTGATTGCTGATGCTGCTGGTGTTGGCCTTGTTTCCGAACAGTCCCATTAAATCGAAACCAGTACTGTCAATATTGAAATCCAATAACCCAGACAAATCAAATGACAAACCAGATGTTTCATTAGATGTCGCGGATTTTGTTTTTACATTGACAATCATATCCTTGATTTTATCCAAATCGTTTTTCAATTGTGTTGTGTCGCTGGTTGACTGCATTTCAAGTTCAGCCTCGGTCTGGGTGAACAATGTTTCGATTTCATCACCAGTCAATCCGATATATTGAATCTGTTGTGCGACATCCTGTAAAGCCTCAGTCGCGGATTTTAATGCAGCCTCGGTCTGTTCATAATTTTTTAAATTCTTGGAACAAGAACAACGTCCCTGATTATCGTCCAGAACATTACAATAATTATCCATACATGCTGTATATTGTGCCTTGCAATAATCTGTAATCTGGGCCAGTTCATCCAAATCTGTAATATCAGACGCAGCTGTTGTGTTTGTTGTGCTGATAGATGTTGTAACGGGCGAACGTGCCTGAATAGATGTGGAATTACGTGTGCTGACACGTGCGGTATATAATGGCTTGTTAACAGTGTCAGTTTGAACAATTGATGCGCGTGCAGAATTTGCAGTCGCCGAACGTGCCGATGTGCGTGATGTTACGCCGGCTGCTGTCCCGGTGCGCCCAGCCGTTGCAGACGGACGTGTTGCAACGCGTGATGATGCCGCGCTTGTTGGACGTGCCGCAACACGCGACGATGTTGTTCGTGCCTGAACCGCGTTACGGGAAGAAGACATATCACGCCCAGTAACATTGCGTGACGATGTTGCACGTGATGTCGTTGGAACCGCACGTGCAGACGAAGAACGCCCCGCGTTTGATGAACCACTGGGGACCGCGCGTGATGGTTGTGCCATCGGTTTTGCCACGGTTCTGTCTTTTGGTTCAGAAATTACCGCTTCTGGTTCTGCAATTTCGTCGTCAGAAACAGTTGCGACTTCTTCGTATGAAATTGGCGCAACCTCAGCAAATGCGGGCAGTGTAAGTAATCCAGCAAGTACGGCAATAAAACGTTTCATGGTATATCTTCCCTTCTAAATATATCATTAGTTTATCATATTAAAAAAAATCACGCAATTGAAAAAACACAAGTTTTTATATTTTATGAAACATTTCTTAAATCGTTAAAAAATATAATGAAATCACTTGCGCGGATATTGTCTTTGATTTATAATTGCAACAGTCTAATCACAGGATTTTAAAGTGTCGTTGATAAAAAGAATTTCTTTCTGTTTGTTGGCGTTGCCGTTGGTTGGGTGTACAACGGTGCCAACATCTATGCGTGATACCAGGATTGATGAATACGCGCCCAAGGTTACACAACATGACTTTGATTATGATCCGTATAAAACACCAATTGCCCAGTGTTACAGCGGTGAATTAAATTCCGATAAAAGCATATCAGGCGCAACACTTATCGAAGATGGTCTGTCTGCGTTTGTTATACGTTCTGCATTTGCGCGTATGGCAACCAAGACGATTGATTTGCAGACCTATATTTACAGTAATGATTTTTCATCGCGCATATTAATCGCAGAACTGAAAAAGGCTGCCGACAGGGGGGTCAAGGTCAGAATTTTATTGGATGATTATGGGACTAAATCTGATATCGTAGATGTCATGTTATTAAACCAGCACCCTAATATAGAGGTCAAGGTTTTTAATACCGTAAAAAATCGTTCTAAATTATTATATTATCCCCAGTTTTTGGCGGACTTTAACCGATTGAATTCGCGTATGCACAATAAATTATTTATTGTTGATAATATTGCGTATATCACTGGCGGCCGCAATGTGGGCAGTAATTATTTTTATCCTGAAACAGCGTCTAATTTTTCCGATACAGACGTTTTGTTTATTGGCAATATGACCCGTTATGCCACAAACAGTTTTGACGAATATTGGAATCATCATTTGTCGATTCCTGCGTCTGTTTTTCCAAAGGCAAAATCAAAACGCGCTGTCAAAAAACTGGAACAAATGTTCGCTGAAATAGAACAAAACAGCGCAGACGAAGTCGTCTTGTATAATAATATCATCGGCATGGTGCAACAAGAATATCGTAACCGTAAATTTGATTTCAGTTGGGGGCGGGGCAAATTCTTGGCGGACCCACCGGAAAAAGTAGAAATGTCCATGGCTGAAAAAGAGGCTTATCGTGGTGATATTATCAAGGCATTACAGCATTTATGGGGACGGACAAAATCTTCGGTTTATATGTCTGCGGCGTATTTTGTGCCCGGGCAGGGCGGTTTGGAACATTTGTTGCACGAAGAAAAATCGGGCGTTCATATGACGATTGTAACGAATTCGTTGGCATCGACTAATGCACCAACGGTTTATGCGAAATGGGAAAAATACAGAAAAAAATTAATTGAATCTGGCGCAGATGTATACGAATTTATGGAATCGGCTGAAAATCTGCGTGGCAGGGACAATGATCGCGAAAGAAAACAGTCCAGTTTTTCTGTCTTGCACAGCAAAACAATGGTGTTTGATGATGATATTTCATGGATTGGCAGTTTTAATCTGGATCCACGCAGTGCGTATTACAACACGGAAAATGTGGCAATTTTTGAAAGTCGCGAATTTGCAGATAAATTGCGCGCAATGATTGTCAAAGATACGCAAACATCATGGCATGTCACATTGGATGACGATGGGGATCCTGTGTGGACTGGGCGTCGTTCTGCGGATACGCAACCCCAGATTCATCATCATGCACCAGATACGGGCGTGCTTCGCCGAATTTGGAAATCTGTGTGTAATTTAGTTCCTGAAAAATTTGTTTAAAACAAGGCCTCAAATTTTGGGGCTTTGTTTATTGGTGTGAAATTAAATGTAATATGATGCTGATTATAAACAATACGCTTATTATCCCCAGGATAATTTTTTGTGTTTTATGTGATGTTTTGCCACCGCAATGTTCGCATTCGCATTCGCAATCGCGTAATACCATGTACCAAGATATCCCCAACATACACCCAGAAAAAACAAACAGCCATGGTTCCATCCAGTGGGGCAGTAAATGAAAGTGCGCTGTATCGGGCGCAATTAATCCGATTATTGCCAATATCATCGGTATGCCACAGCAAAATATGTGCGGTGCGATTGTTGCGATAATTCCGATTTTTACGGCCTTGTTTTTCATTGTTTATCCTTCTTTGTATTAAATTGCCAGGTGTATATTATATTTTTTTTAATATCATATCAATTATAAAAAAACTTGACATAAACAAATTTTGTGGTATTTATATTGGCATGAGTAAAACTTCGGACTATTTTATATCAAACGATTATTGTTTTCAGGAAAAAGGTCCTGTGTATTTGTTTTCTAATGAAAATGTTGCGGGTGCAATGTTGTGTGCCGGTAATTTAAGTGGTTGTCGTGTTTTATCTGTTTGTTCATCTGGTGATTACGCATTAAGCGCATATATGTCCGGCGCCCAGTCTGTTGATACATTTGATGTGAATTCTTATCAGTATGCAGTGACGGAATTAAAATGGCATTTGATAAGAAAAGTGTCTTATTCAGATTTCAAGAATTTTTTTCTTACGCGTGCGCACTTTTTTAACGAACGCCTGTTACAGGATGTGCGTGGCGATTTTTCCAAGGGGCTGACGGAATTTATTGATGATTATGTCAAGGTGCGTGGCGATAATGCCTTTATTTCCAGTAATATTGCAACGCGTGTATTGGCGGCTGATAAGGTTCCGTATTTATTTGACGAAACGACTTATCGTTCTTTACAGGACAAACTGTGTAATAAAATAAATTTTCAACACTGTCATTTGGGCCGCGTATCCCAGAATTTTTCAGGTAAATATGATTTAGTGTATCTGTCAAATATTTATGATTATGTGGTTATGGGGCGCTCCAAATCGGATGCCTTTGAATATTTTTATAATGTGTTTTTACAGCCGCTGGCGGATCAGTTTTTGACCGAAACAGGTTGTATTATATTCAGATATGTATGGGGTAGTGATGCCGCGAATATTGTTGCATGGCAAAATCATTTTGATTGTCATTGTAAAAATGATAAATATCGTTTTTCTGTTCGCGGAATTCTTGATGTGAATACTAACAGTGTCAATGATACAGTCTTTGTATTGCAGAAAAAACAACGGTGAAAAAATGTCAACACAAAAATGCTGTACGCAAAACGGGCCGGTATATTTATTCAGTAATGAACATGTTGCCAAGTTTGCAAATAGTTTTTCAGATCGTCGTATTTTATCAGTATGTTCGTCTGGTGATCATGCGTTCGGTGCTTATTTGGCGGGCGCAAAATTTGTTGATGTCTTTGATATAAATTTGATGCAAAAGTCTGTAATGGAATTAAAAAAGACGATGATACAAAATGTATCATACGAAGATTTTTTAGATTTCTTTTTTGATTACAAAAATTTTTTTAATCCCCAGATAATAAAGCCTATAAAAAACAAATTATCAGAATCTGCGACAGAATTTTTATCGTTATACGAAAAATATGGTTCGTTTTTGTTTACGTGCGATTATCCAAAAGTGCACGAATGTAACAAGGATTTTATTACGTATTTAAAAACGCCTTCGGATTATTATGCTTTGCGTGACAAGTTGCCTGAAAATATCAGTTTTCTGCATACGGATTTAGAATTCCTGCCAAATATATGCCAGCGAAAATACGATTTAGTTTATCTTTCAAATATTTTTGATTATGTCTATCGTAATGAAACGATACGCAATGCTTATCAGTTGTTTTATTTCTTTGTTTTAAATCGTCTGGCAAAAAATGCGCTTGGTCCAGATGGTGGTGATATTTATTTCAGATATTTATGGAATGCGGATGGTCTGGATGTATTGGGTAATTATTGCGAATATGCGCGTTATTGCGAAAATCTTGACAGACAACAATTCAAGGTCAAAGAAATTGATTCGATGTTTAATGATGTGCCCGGCAAACCGGATTTGATTTTGTTTATGAGGCACCAAAATTATCGATAATTTTTTTAAATGCCTGGCGTCCCCAGCAGGACTGTAATTCCCATCTGCGGTGCGTCACCTTGATGGGTCCCATTCACTTGGCGCGTTGCGCTGCGTTCCGAACCTGTCGCAACTTCGTTGCTTGGACGGTTCTTCGTCCTGTGTGAACTGGCGTCCCCAGCAGGACTTGAACCTGCATCTAATTCTTAGGAGGAACTTGTTCTATCCTGTTGAACTATGGGGACGGTTTGTGAATATTACGGCAATTTTACAAAAAATTCAATAAATTTTATGAAAATGTATATTGACAAAGCGGTAATTTGTGTTATGTATACATGGGTATAAGAGGATATTATGTCAAAAGAGATTTTTGTTACAGTAGAACGTCCGGATGGTAGCAGCATTTTTGAATACGTTGATTTTTCCAAAATGCGTTCTGTAAAGAAAAGTTTTGGAAATGCGAAAATTTTTATGTCAGATGATATTATTTTGCCAAGAAAGAAAAATCGTATCATTTTACCGGATTTTACAGATGTCTATATGGAAGAAGATGGCGCCACATTGTGTACAGGAAATTATAGGGTTGATGCGGCATCTGTTTTTCCCGATGGTATCAGTGCGCTGGATTTATCCGGTTCTGTTTTCAATTTCTCTGATTTATGCTGTTTGAAAGTACCAGACAGTGTCAGCTGTATTTATTTGGACAGTTTTGTTTTTAGCAAGTTACGTAATCCGCACGAATTATTAAAGGCGTATGAATTCAGAAAATCACATCCTGGGGTGGTTGTTACAGACGGCAAGACTGATAATTTGTTTGATTTGCTTTATTCTTATGACCAGGAATTTAAAAACGAGTATAAAGGTAGTCTGGAAGAATGCTTGGATCTTCTAAAACAGATGGAAGAGGAAGATAGAAAAATACAGGTGTTGCAACAAGAGTTGGACGAGCTGGACAAATTGACCGCATCACCCGAACCACAAAACAAAAAACCACAAACGCGTCAACAAGAAACAGTTGTTGTTGCGCCTGTTGAACAGATTCCAGAAAAAACACCTGATTATTTATCGCGTCGGGAATTGGTTGTGTTGTTCAAACAGCGTTATCCTGAATATAAACATATTTCAGACAAAGATTTGAACAGGGTTTTACGCAAGGCGACTTCCAGAAAGCTTGAATTAAACCTGGATGTTAAATATATGAGGTTGAATAACGACGTTGTTTCGTGTGTATCTGAAAAATGTGTAGATGTGTTATTCAAATTTGTTTGGCGCGCATTAATTCCACAACAAAATTCTGTTCAAAAAACGCCAGTTGCTGCACCTGTGGTGCCTGTTGCAAGTGCTGATGATAAAACACAACCTGTTACAGAACAGAAGTATTACTTCAAAGACAAAGAAGTAAAAAAACATAATTTTAAAACATATATTTTGCGCAGTGTTTATAGTGAAGTTGTCTCGTTGTGCGGTAAAAACACAGATGATTTGTTAACATTGTTAAATAATATTCAAAAAATTAATGTACATCCAAACTCGACACCAGGTAATGTTGTTATTGCCATTGAAAATGACAAGGTTATAGATGTTAAGAATATAGAATTTAAAAAACAAGGTTGTTTGGCCCAGGGATTGGGCAATCAAAACAACAGACCGCGTATTGTATGGTATTATGACGATGAAAAAATAGTTGGTGTTTGCTGTTTCTCGGATCATACCGGTCAAAGTAAAAATCGTGCGGCGTATCTGAAAGCGATTCGTAATGGTGATTTGTCAAAAGTCGATATGTCAAACGCATGTGAATTATCTGTGTATATCAAAGGTTTAAAGGGTAATATGGATGCCGGTGCTGCACAGCGATATCAAATTGGGCGTTTTGGCGATGTTGTGTATGAATTACAGGCGTCGATTGATTGCTTGGATTTGCCTGTTGCACAGAAAAGCGACATTAAAAAAGATTTAGAATGTGTTTCTTCTGATCAGAACATGTTGTGTTTTGTGGACAAGTTGGAAAACTTGACACCAAACAATATGTTGATAAAACAGATAGCTGATAAGATAAGAAATATTTGTATGTAATCATCAAGAACAGACATTGTGTTTGTTCTGTTTATTTTTTTTTGTGGAAATTTTTCTTGTGAAATTATATTGCAAGATTCAAAATGTGCATGTATAATGCCCATGGTTTTTTATGAAAGGGAAAAAGTATGGGCAGCAGATTGATTGGGTATGGGTCTTATTTACCACAAAAAATCATGACGAATCAAGATTTTGCGAAGATTATGGATACAACCGATGAATGGATTGTAACGCGTACTGGTATTCGCGAACGTCATTTTGCGCGCCCTGATGAAACGGTTGTTGATATGGCGGTCATTGCCGCCCAGCGCGCATTGGATAATGCGGGTTTGACAATTAATGATATTGATTTGGTAATTGTTTCCAATGTTACTGCGGAACTGGATTTTCCATCTGTTGCGAACCAGGTTTTGGGTCGCTTGGGGGCAACAAATAACACCCCGGGATTTGATGTCCGTGGTGCGTGTACTGGTTTTATTTATGCGTTGCATTGTGCGCGTGCATTTTTTACATCTGGAATTCATAACAGAATATTAATAATTGGCGCAGAAAAGATGACACGTTTTGTTGATATGTCTGATCGGTCGACTGCTGTATTATTTGGTGATGGTGCGGGCGCATTGATTTTTGAACATTCTTCGTCCAGTTATTCTGGTATTATTGATACGGTTGTTATGTCGGATGGCGCAGATTTTGAATGTTTGCATGGGACCTGTGATAACAAGATTGTGATGAACGGGCCCGAGACTTATAAAAAAGCGGTACAGTGTATGCCTGCGGCGGCGGATTATATTATGGAGCATGCGGGGATAACTGCGGAAAATGTGGATTGGATTATCCCGCATCAGGCTAATTTGCGTATAATTCACAGTTGTGCCCAGCGGTTAAATTTTCCAATGGACAAGATTTTAATTACTGTTGACAAGCATGCTAATACCAGCAGTGCATCTGGGGTTTTGGCATTGGCATATGCGTTTGATAATGGTATTATCAAACCGGGACAATTGGTGCTGTATCCGGCCTTTGGCAGTGGGTTAACATGGGGTGCGGCTTTAATAAGAGTATAAGGGGTATATTGAAATGGCAACGATAACAAGAAATGATTTTGCAAACAGATTGCGTGAACGTTTTGGACTGACAATAACGGACGCGTATAAATTGGTTGATGTTGTATTTGATGAAATACGTGACGCATTAATAAACGGGGAAGAGGTTAAGTTTGCAGGCTTTGGTACTTTTAAAATATTGGAAAAAAATGCGCGTATGGGTCGTAATCCAAAAACTGGTGCGTCTGCGGTGATATCTGCGCGTCGTGTTGCGACATTTCGCCCCAGTAATGAATTCCGTGAACGTGTCGCAAACAAGAAATAAAAAAATCCCCATTTGGGGATTTTTTTTACCACAATTTTACGCGTTGTTCTGGGGCAATGTACATTTTTGAATTTTTATCAATGTTAAATGTATCGTACCATGCATCGATATGTACAACGATTCCGTTAACGCGATTTTTTCCCAACGAATGTTCGTCGTTTTTTGTCAGACGTAACGCTTCTTCGGCGCGGATGTTTTGTGCCCATGTCGTGGCATATGCGATAAAGAAACGCATATCAGGTGTTATTCCGACTGTATCCAAAACATTGTCACCGAATTTTTTATACGCGTCATACGCGATTGTTAATCCGCCGTAATCGGCCAAGTTTTCGCCCAGTGTAAATGTGCCGTTTGCATTAACTTCGTCATTAATTTTTATGTTGTTGAAAAATTCCTTCATAACATTTGCGCGTTTGTTAAAGCTGTCAGAATCTTCTGGTGTCCACCAGTCTTTCATGTTTCCATCTTTATCAAAGTTTCTGCCAAAGTCATCAAACCCATGTGTCATTTCGTGTCCGATAGTCGCACCGATTCCGCCATAGTTAAATGCGTCATCTGCATCCATGTCAAAAAACGGATATTGCAGTATTCCGGCGGGAAAACAAATTTCGTTTATCGACGGGTCGTAATATGCGTTTACCGTATGTGGTGTCATGTACCATATTGTTGTGTCTTTTTTCTGGCCGATTTTGCTGGTCCAGAATTTGTCTTCGAATTCTGCGGCGCGCATCATGTTTTCAAACAAAGAATCTGATTTTATTTCCAGTTCTGAATAATCGCGCCATACATCGGGATAACCGATTTTTGCCTTGAATGTTGACAGTTTTTCCAATGCTTTTTGTTTTGTTTCATCGCTCATCCAATCCAGGTTTTCAATGCGTTGTGCGTATGCGCGTTGCAGATTTTTTACCATTGTTTGGATGCGTTTTTTTGCGGCCTCTGGAAAGTATTTCGCAACGAATATTTTTCCAATTTCTTCGCCCAGCATATCATCTGTTATCGCAATTGCGCGTTTCCATCGTGGCTTTTTTTCTTTTTGGCCCGCGATTGTTCTGTTGTAAAAATCAAAGGCAATATCATATGTCTTTTCATCTAATAATCCGTCGGCGTTGCTGCAAATTTGTTTCTTTAAATATTTTTTAATCAGTTCGATATCAGTGTCGTTTATTATTGCAATTGCTTCTGTGATTGCTTCTGGTTGGTTTATGTTTATATATTGTGCGTGTTTTGTTCCGCGCGCATCCAGATATTTGTCCCAATCAAATCCAGTAAATTTTTCTTTGACTTCATCGATTGTCATTTTGTGATATGTTGCATGTGGGTCGCGCAGTTTTTCTTTTGGATAGAACGATTTTGCCATGCGTTCTTCCAGTGCGTACAGTTCTTCTGCGTTTGCATCAATGCCAAAATTTTGTGTTTGTTTTGTAATAAATTCTTTGTATTTTTTACGGATTTCGACTGATTTTGAATCTGTGTCAAAAAAGTAATCGCGTCCCATCCCCAGACCTGCTTGTCCGATATGGTACAGATAGTGTTCACTGTCTTTTTCGTCCGGTTCAATACTGTCACCCCAAAACGCGTTTGTTGTTTTGTGCATATTACCCAAGAAAGATTCCAGGTTTTCGCGTGTAACAGAATCAACGGCATCCAAATATTTTTGAACAGGTTTTGTGCCGTCTGCGGCCAGCTTGTCTGTATTCATTGCCAATTTATACAGTGTGCCAATTTTTCCGTCGTCGTTTTCTAAAATCTGTTTAATGCGTTCCAGGTTGGTGTTATATAATACTTCTGATACGCCGTATCTGACATAATCATCAGGGATTGGGTGTGCCTTTTGCCAACCGCCTGTTGCATATTCATAAAAATCGTTGCCGGCGCTAATTTCTGTGTTCAAGTTTTCTAATTTTATCCCAGCGTTCATTGTGTTCACCTCTGTTTTTTTATGTGCCCAAATCAGTGTTGTAATAACGGAAATGATTCCGATTATATTTAATATTTTATTGTTCATATTTTTTACTTTATCAGGTTTCGTGTTATTTCGTCCAGAATCAATATGCCGTTATCTGTTGCGTATATTCTGTTGTTGTTTATTTTGACTAAATTTGGATTGTTTTCAACCCATTTTTCATCGATGATATTTCTGATGTCATCGGTCAGCGTGCATCCGCGTGTTGTTCTGATTCCTGTGATAATTTTTTCTGTTGCGCGTTCTGTTATGGCCAGCATATTAAACGCGGCGTAATTTCCGGCCTGTTCGAACCAGGTATTGTTTATAAAAACGCGACCTGCGGCACCGCGTCCAATACCGATATATGGTTGGCCGTCCCATATATTTACATTGTGTTTACATTGATTGTTTTCATCGGCGGCATAGTTTGAAACCTCGTACCGTTTCAGTTTTAATGTTTCTTGGATTGCGATGTACATATTTGCCATTGTGTTATTGTCTGGCATTTGTAGTTTTTGTTTTCCGAACGGCGTATTTTCTTCGATGGTCAATTCGTACAAAGAACAGTGTTTCAACCCCAGTGAATTTATCTGTTCGCACATTTTTGCAACATCATCAATTGTTTCATCTGGCAGGCCATATATAAAGTCGGCAGATGTTTTTATATTAAATACACTTGCGTCTTCCAGTAATTGTAACGCATTCGTTGCATTGTGTTGTCTGCCCAAGAATTTTAATTTATCATCGTCCAGGCTTTGTGTCCCGATGGACAGTCTGTTGACGCCATTTTTGCAAAAATCCCCCAGTTTTATTTTATCCAGTGTTTTTGGATTTGCTTCGATTGTGATTTCTGCATCAGACGCCAATATAAACAGTTTTTTTATTTTATTTATAATTTTTTCAAAGCATGATGTTGGCATTAGTGATGGTGTACCGCCACCGAAAAAAATTGTTGGTACGGATATTTTTCCCAGTTTTTGTCCCCAGAATTCCAATTCCTGGCATATGTCTTGGGTATATTTGTCCCAGTCTGGTTGTGCGCATGCGTGCGAGAAAAAAGCGCAATAATTACACTTAGACAGGCAAAATGGTACATGTATATAAATATTGTGTGCAGTATTTGTCATTTGTGGATGTATTGTACAATTTGTCCGTTAATGTGCAAGGGATAAATTAAAATGCTTTTCTAATAAAAAAAAATATGATATACTAGAACCTGTACTATGATGAAGAAGGTTGGAGTATTTTCTTTTTTATCTTTGATTTTCGCGCCATTGGCGGCGTTTTCTGCGTCCGAAGGTGTGCCTTCTTATTATCAACAATCTTATGAAAAAAACGCAAATCAGGCGGCATACGGTCGTTATGCTGACCAGGGGTACACAAAATATGTTGGTGAATCTGGTCGGAAACAGGTTGTTGGGTCGCGTACTTATTCTTATCAGGTCCCGGTGGTCAGTGCCCCATCTGGTTATGGTGCGATGACATATAACGGTGTTGCGTTACCCCCAGAATCTGAACCGCACACAACTTTGTATGCTGGTTATGCGCGTCGTTTCGCAGATTTTGAATTTGAAACGGGTGTAAATTCTGTTTTGGAATGGGATGATATGATTTGGAACGAAATTCATGTTGGTGCCCGTCATAATTTCAGTATTCGTGATTTTGATATGTATATTTATGGTGAATATGCATATGGCGATATGTCCCATGGTGGTTTGTCAATGGATTATGACTTGAAACCATATGACGAAGCGTATCCTGAAATTGGTTTATTTACAATATCGATGGGTGATCAATCTGGACGCAGTAATCATTTGCGTTTTGGGATTTCTGCGCATCATATTTGGGATATTGGTGGCTGGAAGTTATCACCAACATTTGGTTATGAAATATTCAAGCATAATTTGGAAATGTCCAATCATTATTATCCAAATCCTGGTGTTTATCTGCCATTGATGACAAATACTGGTGAATATGTGTTCGGTGACGCGTTGGGTAATTATTATTCTGTACCCCAGGGTATGGAAACACCCGAAGAATGGTATCAGGTCTGTATGGGCCCCGAAGATATCAAGGTCGTAACAAACACGCCATCTGGTTATTATGATGGGTACGCTATTTTGGGTGACGCATTGATTACTGGTGATTATTCCATTGATATGGGCACGACGCCATGGGGTGTTGGGTCGGGTGAATGTGTAATTGTCGGTGGTGATGGTCCCGTAATTGTCGAAGGTACAACACACGAATATAACACGACATGGTCTGGTTTTTATGTTGGGTTGGAAATTGAAAAGCAAATGACATTAAAAGACAAATTGCGTTTTTATATGCAGTTTGGTTTACCAAAGTATTCATCCGAAGGTATATGGCCAAATCGTACAGACTGGCAACAGAACCCCAGCTTTTTGGACGAGGGCAGTAACGGTGCATATTCTTATGCCGCGGAAATGGAATATGACTATAAATTGTCTGACAGATTACACTTGTCGTTAAAGGTTGATATGAATTTGTTCCATGTTGGCAAGATTCCTGGGGAATTATATGTTGCGGAATCCAGTCAATATGTCATTGATGAAAATGGTCAATATGTTATGCAGGAAGTGTATGACGAATTTGGCAATGTTTTCTATGTTCCATTATTGGAAACCGTTGCTGCACATACAGAACATATATCTGATTCTTTGAAACGTGCAACATGGCAGTCTTTTGGTTTGCATCTTGGTTTCAAGTACGCATTTTAAAGAAGTGTTTTTCATTTTGGAGGAAGCATGAGATTTCTTTTTGCAGGGATTTTTTCTGCGTTGTTTTTGTTACCAATAACTGTTCATGCGCGTGGTGCATTTGATGTTGAACGTTGGTATGATTTAATAGATTCTGTTCGTACGCGTGCCGCCAAAAACGGAGTGTCTGCCCAGACCATAGACGCAACAGTTCGTAACGTGGTATTTGTCCCATCAATTGTAAAAAGTGACAAGAATCAGGCAGAATTTAAATTGACAATGGATGGCTATTTACAGCGCACGGTCAGTCAACAGCGTATATCAGACGGTATGCGCGCCCGCGGTTTATATCCAACGATGTTGTCGCGTGTCAGTGCAAAATATGGCGTCCAGCCGCATGTTATTTTGGCATTTTGGGGTATGGAATCAAACTATGGTGCGGTAAAGTCGCGTCATAAGTTAACAAACGCATTTTTTACATTAATGTATGACGGCCGTCGTGAAACTTTTTTCACAAATCAGTTGTTGGCATTGATGCAGATTGCTGATAAGAATAATCTGGATATAAATAATATTCATGGTTCTTGGGCCGGTGCCATGGGGCATTTTCAGTTTATACCAACGACATTGGCGCAATATGGTGTTGATGGTAATGGTGATGGTCGCGTTGATATAATAAACAGTGTTGGTGACGCGATGTTCAGTGCGGCAAATTATTTAAATAAATTGGGTTGGAATCCGAACGAACGCATTGTTCGCCAGGTTGCCTTGCCTGCTGATTTTGATTTGTCTTTGCTGGATGGGAAAACGCGTATGCCGTTGTCGCAGTGGGTTGCAATGGGTGTTGTTAATCCTGATGGAACGGCATTGCCGGTTGTGGATTTGGATGCAGGTTTGGTTGCAGATATTGCTGAAATTCAGGCGCATCGTGACGCGTCCGCTGTTTCAGAAGATTCTGATGTTGATATCGCACCGCAACCCATTATCAAGGCTTATCTGACATATCCGAATTTTTATCGCATAAAAAAGTGGAATAATTCTAACTGGTATGCACTTGCGATTGCAGAGCTTGCAGATAAATTAAAATAAAATAATTGCTATATCTGTATTTCTTTGATATTCTTCCCAGTATATATAAATACAAAGGATATATTAATGGCTATCAAGGTACGTGATTACGAGGTTCGTTTAACGCGTAACAAAGAAGAAAGAAAGCAGGTGCGTCAATTGCGCTATGCAGTGTTTGTCGAAGAAGAGGGGGCGTCCGCCACAGAAGAACAGCGTGCACTGGGCGAAGAATATGATGCCTATGACCGGTATGCAGAATATATGGCTGTATTTCATAATGGGCGCGTTGTTGGTACTTATCGTATAATCGACAGAAATGCCGCAGAAAAGATGGGCAGTTTTTACACAGAAAGTGAATATAATATTTCTAAGATAAAAAAATTCCATGGCAACATCGCAGAAATGTCCCGTGCGTGCGTTGAAAAGTCTTATCGTGAAAATGCATTGGTTATGCGTTTGTTATGGGCGGGATTGGGCGAAATGATTGTTCGTCGCAAAATAGAAATTTTATTCGGTGTTGCATCTTTTGTTGGAACAAAACCTGCGCGTTCTGCCCAGGCGATATCTTATTTGTATTATAATCATTTAACGCCAAATCGTTTGCGCGCAACGGTGTTATCGGAAAATTTTGCAGATAGTGTTAATCCAAAATTGTCGCGCATGAATATATTGCCACGTGAATTCGTTGATGAAGCGGATGCTCGCGCACAAATGACACCATTGATAAAGGGGTATTTGCGTTTGGGTGCAACTTTTGGCAAGGGGGTATTTGTTGATGCGCCGTTTAATTCATATGATGTATTTGTTATGATGGAAACGCGCAAGATGAATGCGACTTATCAAAAACATTTCTTGGGTCGTGAAAATGCGCTGGGCAATCCAGATGACGACCGTGAAAATATTATGAAAACAGTTGGTCGCATAATAACATTGCCGGTTGTTGGGCCGTTTAAGTTTGTACGTGCCTTTGTTGACTTTTTATTGCGCGAAGATGCCGCAGATGCAGAATATATCGAAGACAGTGAAAAATCAGAAACCGAAGAATAATAACAATGGCAAAATTAAGAAAACAAAATATTTTTAACACAACTGGTGCTGCGGTTAAGTTTTTACTGTTTTGGGTAATGGTTGTTATCCAGGTACCTATAATTGCATTGTTGCCACGTCGTTGGGCGGTGCATTATATGCCGGTGTTTATGTGGTTTTTGTTAAAACTGGCGGGGATTAAGATTGTTGTACATGGCAAATTATCGGACCGGCGTCCATTGATGGTTGTGTCTAATCATATATCGGTGTTTGAATTGGCGACATTTCCCTGTGTTTTTCGTGGCAGTTTTATTGCCAAGAAAGAAATGGAAAATTGGCCATTGGTTGGTTGGGTCGCAAAAAGATTCGGTGTGATTTTTGTCGATCGTCGCCCATCGCATGCGCGTGATGCGCTGGCGGTTGTGCAACGTGCGGTGCAATCTGTTAAATATCCAATGATTTTGTTTCCCGAAGGCACCACAACAAACGGCGCATATGTAAAACCATTTAAAAGTTCGTTGTTTAACTTTGTTGAAAATTCCAATGTGACGGTTCAGCCGATGGCAATGCATTACAGATACAAAGACGGTTCTGTGATTGATGAACAAACATTGGCGGACCACTTTGCATACTTCGATAACAAAAAGATGGATATGGGTCCATTGTGCAAACGCGAACGCAGTGCCTTTGGTCAGGTTTTTCATATTATGATGCTGGGCGGATTTATGGTTGAAATAACATTACTGCCGCCACCGCCCCTGGCGGGTATGGACAGAAAGCAGATTGCTGAAACACTGCACAAAATCGTTTCAGAAAAATATATGGAATTAAAAGATAAAAAATAAAAACAAAAAGAGATTTATAAAATGAAAACAGCTATTACACCAACACGCGCTGAAAATTTCAGCGAATGGTATCAGAATTTAATTGTCGCTGCAGATTTGGCAGAAAATGCACCTGTGCGTGGTTGTATGACAATTAAACCATATGGTTGGGCAATTTGGGAATTGATGCGTGACGAAATGGATCGTCGTATTAAATCGCACGGTGTTCAGAACGCTAACTTTCCATTGTTGATACCAATTGAATTTTTTAACAAAGAAGCACAACATGTTGATGGTTTTGCCAAAGAATCTGCGGTTGTTACACATCATCGTCTGAAAATGATTGATGGTAAATTGCAACCTGACCCAGAATCAAAACTGACAGAACCATATATTATTCGTCCGACATCTGAAACCATTATTGGCGAAGCGATGTCCAGATGGATTCAATCATATCGTGATTTACCAATGAAATTAAATCAGTGGGTAAATGTAATGCGTTGGGAAATGCGTCCACGTATGTTCTTGCGTACATCTGAATTTAATTGGCAAGAAGGTCACAATGTATTCGCAACCCACGAAGAAGCAAATGCAGACGCGCGTAAAATGCATAAAATGTATGGCAACTATATGCGTGATGTGTTGGCGATTCCATCCATTATGGGCGAAAAAACACCAGAAGAAAGATTTGCCGGTGCTGACCATACATACACATTGGAACATATTATGCAAGACGGCAAGGCTTTACAGGCGGGGACATCGCATGACCTGGGACAGCATTTTTCAAAATCGTTTGGCATCCAGTTCTTGGGCACAGATGGTAAACTGCAACATGCATGGACAACCAGCTGGGGTACAACAACGCGTATGATGGGTTCAATGTTTATGGTGCATTCTGATGATGATGGTCTGGTTTTGCCACCATTTGTTGCACCGTATCAGGTTGTTATTATTCCAATTACTCGCGAAGAAACGGCAGATGCATTAAACGCGCATGCCGAAGCATTGGGTGAAAGACTGCGTGGCATGGGTATTCGTGTGTTGGTTGATTCATCCGATATGCGTGCGCCTGATAAAATGTGGAAATGGATTAAGCGCGGTGTTCCATTGCGTGTTGAAATTGGTGCACGCGAAATGGAATCTGGCGATGTTACAATTACGCGTCGTGATATTGGTCGTGAATCAAAACGCACAATTGCGGCAGAAGAATTGGTTGCAACTGTAAATGACATTATGACCCAGATTCATTCTGATATGGTTTCCCGTGTCGAGCAACGTAATCGCGAAATGATACACAATGTTGCAGATTTGGCAGAATTGGATTCTGCATTGACCACTGGCAAAATTGGATTCTTTCGTATCAAATATGAATTGACAACAAATGAACAGTTTGATGCATTGATGGACAAGCATAAGATTACCCGTCGTTGTTTGGATGACAATGATCCGACATATGTATTTGTTGCAAAGTCGTATTAATAACAAAAACGGGGCGTTGCCCCGTTTTTTTCATCATACAAAATAGAAAAATATATGATATAATAACATTAAATTATAATCGGAGAGAGAACATGAAAATATCAATTATTGGTCTGGGGTCTGTTGGTTCTGCGGTTGCGACATCTGTTGCGAATACCGGGTTGGCGCGTGAAATGGTTTTGTTTGACCGTGATGGTGCCCGTGCCCGTGCGGCGGCCGAAGACCTGGGGCATGCGGCGGCGTTTTCATACGATATCAAGATAACTGCGGTCAATAATTACCGTGCAATTCGTGGCAGTGAAATTGTAATTATTGCCGCCGGTGCAAATCAAAAACCGGGACAAACACGCACAGATTTATTAAATGCAAATGCAGATGTAATTCGCGATATTATTCCGCGTGTAATGGCAAATGTTGATGCCAAGACAGTCAAGTTGATTATTGTAACCAATCCATTGGATGTTATGGTTATGTTGGCGCAAAGCTTATCAAAACTGCCTGCAAATCGTGTGATTGGTACGGGGACTATGTTGGATTCTGCGCGCCTGCGTACGATATTGTCGCGCCAGTTATCTGTATCAACCCAGTCTATCAGTGCCTATGTCTTGGGTGAACATGGCGACAGCAGTATGATTGCGTGGGGCGCGGCGTGTATCGGCGGAATTGATTTGGCGGGCTTTTGCAAGCAAACGAAAATCAGCCTGCCACAAACGACCAAAAACACAATCGAACACCGTGTACACAATGCTGCGTATGAAATAATTCGTGGTCGTGGTGCAACATGGGATGGAATTGCCGGTGCGGTTGCGGACCTGGTACGTTGTATTGTAAACGATGAAAATCGAATTCTGACGGTCAGCACGCTTGATGGCGTTGGTAAAAAAGCCCTGGCGATGTCTTTGCCACGCATTGTCGGGCGTAATGGCGTTACAACGACATTGATGCCGCGTCTGGATGCATCAGAATCGGCAGCCCTGCGTCGCAGTGGACGTATAATCCGTAAAAATTATGATGCACTATAAAAAAATCCCCCAATTTGGGGGATTGTTTAATCAATGATTTGCATTTTATTGTAATTGTGCAAAATGTTATGCATGTTGTGACATAAACGGTCTGAAATCACAAAAAATCTTTTGAATACAGTCATATACACTTTGTGTCTATATTGTGATATGTTGTATGGTATGAAAACACCTGTAACATATCTTGTGTCGGAACAATCAGACAGTATCGTTGCGTACCATAATGGTCGCCAGATTGGCGAAATCAGTTATGTGCGTGTCGGTATTGATAAAATGATAATTGATTATACTGATGTGCACCCTGATTACAGGAACCAAGATATTGGATTGTCGTTGGTTCGCAGTGTCGCAAATTTGGCGCGCAGTCAGCATCGTCGTGTAATCAGTCTGTGTCCATTTGCGCGTGCGATGTTTAATCGTTATCCTGAATTTGACGACATCAGATTAATGAACGCGCATTAAAATATTATTGCAAAATTGGCGATTTTTTATTAGAATTCTTCCCATATATGTCGGGGGGAAATATGGTTAAGTTTTCGCGTGCAGTATTAATTTTTTTGATATTTTTAAATGGTTATATCAGTTTATCTTTGGAATTGGCTGTTTTGCGTCAGTTGGATTTTTATGTTGGCAGCAGTGCCGTCGTTACCAGTATTATAATGGCGATATTTCTGGGGTTTATGTCATTTGGGTATTTTGTTGGCGAATCTAAAAGATTGGTTTCTAAAAAAATATCTGGCATATTGGTATTCAGTTTCTTGTTTATTGGTTGTTTGTCGGTTGTCGCGGCCAGTTTTCCGTTAATCACCCGGTATTTTATGTGGATGTATTCTGGTGGGGTTGAATCTGGTGTATTACAGACCTTTATTTATTCAATAATCTTTTTGTCGGCTGGTCCGTTTTTGTTTGGTTTGAATACGACCTTGCTGTCGCGCCTGTTGCGTCAGAATTCTGCAAATTCCACGGGTAACATTATGGCGTGGGACACGATTGGTTCGGTTGTTGGTTCTGTGATAACAACATTAATATTGATGCCATTTGTTGGTGTGAATAACACGGTTGTATTAATAACAATTTTATCTGTTGTTGGTGCGTTATTGTTAAGCCGTCGTTGGTGGATATGGTGTGTTGGTATTGTTATTTTATGTGTATCTTTGTATATCAACAGTAATTGGTATCAGTACAATCGTTATGGCATATTGGTAAACAATGCGAATTCGACGATATCTGTTGAAAACATATCTGACATGCGTATTTTGTATATGAACGGACTGCCGATGTCGGTTATGAATATTGGTGACAACAGCATGGCAGATTATATAAACTTTTTAAATGATAACTTTATATACAATATGCCGACAGACCGTCGTTACAAGATTTTGGTTTTGGGTGCGGGCGGTTTTACGCTGGGGTTGGATGATACGCGTAACGAATATACATTTGTTGATATTGAACATACATTAAAAGACATCTCGGAACGATATTTTTTGGAACGTAAATTAACGCCGAACAAGAAATTCATTGTTGCGGACGCCAGTCAATTTTTGAAAAACACGGACCAGAAATATGATTTTATCTTGCTGGACGTTTATTCGAATTCATATCAGGTTCCTGAAAGTTTGATAACAGTTGAATTTATGCAGCGTTTAAAATCGCGTGTTGCAGACAATGGGATAATAACCATGAATATGGTTGTGATGCCTGATTTTGGTGACAAGTATTCGCGTGTATTTGATAATACATTTAAGCATGTGTTTCCGCACAACACCATGCGTCAGGTTGTTGACACGTCTTTTAATCCATGGCGCAACGATTTTGGTGCGACCAATGTGATATATGTATATTACAATCGTGAAAATGATGGTCGTGTTTATACGATAAATAAAACGCCAGTAATATACGACAGATAATTTTTTATTTTATTGAATCATCATAAACGACATAATCTATGTCGTTTATTTTTATGCGCAAAGACCGTGTTGCATCAACAGACATTTTTTGTATATTTGCGCCATCGGATATTTGATACAAATTTGCAGAATATTTTGTGTCGCCGTATTGCACATACAGTCGTCGTTCTGTGGGATTTGCGGGCGCCTGGTGTAAATACAAGACGTTATCGCCAATATGTAATTTTCGCCCGCATTGAGATTCCAACCACATTCCAGCGGGTGCAAACGGGTGTTGATCGGGGCAGGGTATTAACCCTTGGTCAATCGTTTCGCTGAAACTATACGTTCCCCCCGTGCAATAGCTATCATTTGGGCAGCGTGTGCATTCAACATTATTTGCCAACAAATAATATCCCAATGGGCATATTATTTGACGTGGTGCAAATACCGCTTCCAGAAAAACATCATTATGTACCCCCAGTATATTTGAAACACATCCTTTGGGCTTGTTTTGCCCAATTGCGTCATTAAAAACAACGCCTTGGCTTTTATTTTCGTTAAAAGCGTATGTTCCAGGGGTACAAATCGCCTCGGACGGGCATGCCTCACAATGTGCGGTATTTATAGGCAAATAGAATCCGTCTGTGCATGTTATTTGTTTTGGTTCAAACATTGGTACCATTTCGACATTTTCTGTAAATCCTAATATATCTGTATTACAGCCGTCTGTAATCGTTGTTGAAATAAAGTCCCCCGCAACGGCGGGCAGTGTAAAGAAATACGAAAAAAATATAAGTGTTTTTCGCATATTATTCCTTAATCGGTCCTGCGATTAAATCTGGGCCCGATTGTTTATAAAAAAATGTTTTGGTAACTTTGTCATAGAAACAAACAACGCCATCAGGGTCTGTCGCAGGTATAAAATCCAATACCAACACCCCATCTTTTTTTATTCTAAAATAATAAATGTTACCCGAAAAATTACAGTATTTACCTTCGCCAGCGCCGCCCAACCAAATATTTTTATCCGATGTCACTGTTCCTGCCAACGTTGTATTATAAACATTATCATTAATTGTTCCGATAATATCTTTACTTGTTTTGTTTATATATAGTGTATATGTATTAAGTGATCTGTATGGAATGTTGTTATCACAGACACTGCCGGTGCCAGCCACAAAACAATTTTGGGTCGTGCTTCCTGTTATAATTATTGTGCCCGAACTATTAGATATGCTGGTCGTGCCACTACATATACCTTCTGCGCCAAAAGGTAAAGAATAGTTGTTGCCAAAATTAAATTTTATTTCATATTCAATTTCATTTGAATCAAACATGATACCAGTATCAATATATGTTAATTCATTATTGGATTGGAATGTTACATATTCTAATTCCCGGGCGGCCTTTGGGCGCCAACCAACAAAATCATATCCATATTTTGTTGGATGTGTTTCTGGTACTTTTAATTCGTCTCCAATTGTGCAAGTTGAGTTTTGATATGTTGTATTGTCTTCGTTGATAAAATGCAAATCTACCTGTTCTGCAATTGCTGTGGTGCTAATAAACAATGTCAGAAATATCGCAATGCGTTTCATGTGTCCCAACCCCCCATGGTAAAAAAATAACCACCCAGGAAAATCAGGTGGTCGGGGAGTTGGTAAATCAGATTGTGAATGACTCCGCCGGGCTTTATATATACCACCAGCGGCTCCCCAACCGTATGTCAGGGATGATAATGGCGCTGTCTGCACCATTTACATCAAATAACGATGCGTGTTGCACCGCACAATCTGGGCCTACCACAGCCCCGAACCCAATTTCGTGGATTCAACCACAGTATAATTTATTTAATAAAAAATGTAAATAATAAATAAGATGCAACTAGTTATGTTTTTGTTTGTTGAATAAAAAGCGCTTGCACCAATTGTTATATATTTTCTATAATCACCTTGATACCAAGGGAGAAAAAATAATGAAACGGTTATCTGTGTTATTTGGATTGTTGTTTATGTGTGGTGCGAACGCGGCGGATATTACAATGTATTATTCACCCAGCTGTCCACACTGTCATCATGCGCGTGATTTTATATCAAACACATTGATTTATGAATACCCAGAATTAACATTAACAATGGTAAATGTTACATTGCCTGAACATCGTGATATGTTTCAAGACGCGGTAAAAAAATGCGGATTTAAATCTGGTGGTGTGCCTGTGTTGGTAATTGGGGACAAGTGCGAACAGGGCTATGCTGATTTTATGCAGGATGATTTGCGTCGTGCAGTCGAAGCGGATTTGACCGACGAACAGAAATCTGTTGCCGCTGCCAATAAAAAAGCATTGGAATTAGACGCGGAAAAATTTAAATCAGAAAACGCATCACGTGCAAAATCTGTGATTGAATACAACGCAACTGATTCAAGCGAAAAAAAAAATGATAATTCGCGCGGACCAGATTGGCGTATAATCATGCTGATTATATTGGTTGCGGGTGTTGGGTATTTGCTGGTTCGCCAGGGTAACGAAAAACAGTAAACAATAAATACGGCGGTTACAAAATGTTTGATTTAACATTTATAGATTACATTTATATTGGCGTTATATTGGCGTCAACTATATGGGCGACGATACGCGGTGGTGTTTTTGAAACGATTGCGACCTTGTCATGGGTTGTTGCGGCGATTTCTGCGCGTTTTGCATCCCCTTGGTTGGATAAAATGTTGCAGGCTTGGTTTGATTTGCCGGAATCTACGGTTGCGACATTGGTTGCGTCGTATTTTATTGTGTTTTTTTCAGTATTATTATTGGTTGGTTTTATCAATCAAAAACTGCGCGATAAAATCCAAGACAGCATAATGAATGTTACGGATAAAACCCTGGGGGTTATATTTGGTATTATTCGTGGTATTGTCGTAATGGGATTATTTTATTGGGGTGCGTTATGGTATTATTCTGATATGCCATCGTTGCCAAAATCAATCGCCCAGTCGCGCATGCGTCCTGTGATGCAGATGACCGCGGTAAAGTTGGACGAATGGTTTTTCCCCGGGCCAGAAAACAGATTGCTGGCGCGCGATATGGCTGGGACTCATCAGGCGCTAGAGATTTACAAGAATTTAATAAATCCTGCGATACAACGCGCATCTGTCACAGACGCAGGGGCGGTTGTTGAACCTGAACCAGAAACAGGATACAAGTCATCTGAACGCGCGGCGCTGGAAAACCAGTTGTTACAAATTGAAACTGTTGCGCGTGCAATCGAAGAACGCGCAGAAAAAACATCTAATACAAATTCTGTGTCAGAATAATTCTGGTGTATTTCGGAATTCATACCTGCTGACACAGCAGGTATTTTTTTGCATACTGTTTTTGTCCAGACCACGAGAGAGAAACAAGGGAGTCTTTCAAATGTTAATCAAATCAAAAGTATGTTTTACAGTATTAACCATATATGAAATCGTTGCCGTTACTGCGTTGCATTTTAAACGTGTGTGCGACACGATGTTTTCAACTGTATTTTGCGACAGCTGGTTCAGATATTTTTTATTCTGCGTTGTTGTTCCGTTATTGTTTATGTTGTTGGTTATGTGGGCGCGTGAAATTTATTATGCGCGTCGTCGTCGCAGATTAATTCGTCGTGCCAAAAGTATGGTTAATGGTATTTTGTCCAGTATGCGTGGCAAGATATCTGAAAATCTGGATTTGCAAGATATGGAAAAAATAATTACTGCTGCGATTTTGGTTGGAATCAAAAAATATGCAGATCGTCATCCCAATATTCGTCATAATATAAATCATGTAATTGATGTTGCAAATGGTGATGTTGAATTAGATCTGATGTCAACAGAATCAGAAATAAAACCTGTGCGTCGTCGCCCGGCCCCAACTGCACGCACCAAGAAATAACTAATCCCCTTTTTTGGGGATTTTTTTATTGTGGTAAATATTGCATGTGTGCAAATTAAAAAATACCTTTGTTGTTGCGTATGTTGTGATATCTGTGTAGTATGTGTATCAGGTTAATTTATAACAACGGGGGAAATATGTCGCAAAAAATTATTGTCACAGGTGGGTGTGGTTATATTGGGTCGCATACCACGGTTGCGTTGCAACAGTCTGGTTTTGATGTTGTTGTTTTTGATAATCTATCTAATTCCAGTATTGATTCATTGGATGGTGTTGCCCGTATTACTGGGGTGCGCCCAGAATTTATAAATGTTGATTGTGCGGATGCTGTTGCGTTACGCGATGCTTTTTCTGCGCACAGGACCGCGGTTGGTGTTATTCATTTTGCTGCATTAAAGGCCGTTGGTGAATCTGTTGCACAGCCATTGTTGTATTATCGTAATAACTTAAACGGTTTGATAAATGTGTTAAGTATGATGCGTGAATTTTCTGTTCCGAATATAGTATTCTCGTCATCGGCAACGGTGTATGGTGTGCCCGAAACATTACCTGTAACCGAAGAAACACCATTGCAACCCGCCACATCGCCATATGGCCAGACCAAGGTTATGGGCGAAAATATAATTCGTGATACGGTTCATGCAAATCCACAAATGCGTGCAACATTACTGCGTTATTTTAATCCAATTGGCGCACATCCGTCTGGTTTGATTGGTGAATTGCCCAACGGTGTTCCAAATAATTTGATGCCATACATTACGCAAACGGCCGCGGGTATTCGTTCTGAATTAAGTGTGTTCGGCGATGATTATGATACCCCGGATGGTTTTTGTGTGCGCGATTATATTGATGTAAATGATTTGGCGTCTGCGCATGTTGCGGCCTTGCGTTATATGTTGGGTGGCGCCGATGGTGTTGGCGTATTTAATCTGGGAACAGGGCGTGGATTATCTGTTATGGAATTGTTGCGTGGTTTTGAAAATGCAACTGGTGTTTCTGTGCCGTATAAAATTGCACCGCGTCGTGCGGGTGATGTTCCATCTATTTGGGCGGATGCATCGTTGGCAATGCGTGTGTTGGGGTGGACGGCCAAAACACCGATTTCTGAAACATTGGCTTCTGCATGGCGATGGCAGGTTGGATTGTCAAAAAAATAAACCCCAAATTTTTGGGGTTATTTTTGTATTGCCTTTGCATAGTCAGCAACCAATTTTTTGTGTATGTCATGTTTGATTTGTGTCAGCGACTTATATTTCCCAGTTTCATCGGTATACGGTACGCGCCCCACAGATTCCAAATAGTTACAATCAAACCCGACGGTTCCATCTGGATAAAAACAATAAACCAGTCGTCCCTTGGCATCGCTAATTGGTGATACAGCAATTTCAGATAATTTGGTTGTTGTTGGTATTGATGTTGCGTCTATAAATTCCCCAACATAAGATTCAACAGGTGTGTTTTTAATTGTATATCTTGCGGCTTGTTTGTGTTCGAATAATTCAAAATTCTTTATATGCAGTTCAGGATTGTTCAAAACACGCGATTCTAATAATGGAACAGATTCATATAATGTAAATGTTTTTAAATTCACATTATTTCGCAGTTTTTTATCTGCTGTTATTGCATTTGCAATTTTTATAAACCAATCAGCAGATTGTGCTGGATGCAATTTGTCATCAACAGATATTGCCATGGATAATGCGGACGACTTGGTCAGGTGTTTTTTTATCAATGCATTTCCACATATATGCAACAGCCATCTGGGATATTTTTTTATTATGTGTTGTATTTCTTGTTTATTTGCAACATATCCATGCAGTGGTTTTAATTGACGCAGCATTTTTAAAATATCACCGCTTTTTTGTTTGTCTTGAATCCATGCTCCATTTGTTTTGATTTGCAATGTCCATCCGCGGTTTAAAACATTATCGGAACATTGTTTGATATATTTAATTGGCGCGGTAAACACTTCACCGCCAGAAAAAACAACTGATTGTGTAAAGTTTTCAATGTTGTTAAATTCGTTCAGATAAAAACCCAAGTCATCCAACGACAATATGCTTTTTTGTATTTCTGGCGAAGATTGCATATAACACCCAGAACATTTAAAATTACAATGACGTGTCAAATAAAACAGTGCTTCGACTTCGTAATTTTGTGTGTCATAGATTATGTCTGATATGTATTTCGAGTATTCTATTGTGTTCATCTTTTCTTTTTATATGCCAGCACATAAGGTACCAATTTATCTTGATGATTATTGCCCAGCCATGCGCGCGGAATCAGAATACTGTTACCCATGCCAGCTGCCATTTTTTCAACGGCGTCGCCATTTTTGGCGTTAATTAATTTTTCCAGTGTTACAGAAATCTTGTCCATTGTGCCGGGCAGTATAAATGTTATTTCATCGCCAACACGTGTTTCATTACGCAGTTCAAATATAATGTTTTCGTCATCCACCGCAGTGATTACCCCCGCGGCATGATATTCAGATGTGCTGCGTGTTGTGTCATAGTTATGTGCGCTGGGACCCAATGGTCCGTCAAAGAACGCGGTTGTATATCCACGTGTTTCCAATCTGTTCAGATTATCCATAAATGCAGTTGGGTCAAAATTTTCAGGGTCGCGCGCATACGCGTCCAGTGCGCAACGATATGCGTGAACAACGCTGCCAACATAATATTCACTGCGATTGCGTCCCTCGATTTTCAAAGAATCAGGATTTGCCGCCACAACTTCGCCCAATCGTGGCATCAGACACAAATCTTTTGAATTCATAATGTATGCACCGCGTTCGTCTTCATCAATCGGCATTTCGATTCCTGTATCAACCTCGCGCAGGATTACATCGTATTTCCAACGGCACAATTGTGCGCATGCGCCACGGTTTGCAGGACGTCCTGTGATAAAGTTTGATAATAAACAACGCCCTGAATAAGACATACACATTGCACCGTGCACAAATATTTCCAGACCTATATCGGGGCATTCTGCGCGAATATTTTTAAATTCGCTGTGTGAAACTTCGCGTGCCAGAACGCATAATTTTGCGCCCGCATTTTGCCAGAATTTAACTGTCTTGGCCGAGCATATATTTGCCTGGGTTGAAATGTGAATTGGAATATCTGGAAAGTTTTCACGCACCCACATTACTATCCCGGGGTCGGACACAATTAATGCATCTGGTTTCAAGTATTGTATTACTTCTGCAACACGCGGCATATTTGCATATTCGTGATCATGCGCGAACAGGTTAAACGCCAAATAAACTTTTTTACCGGCAGCGTGCGCTAATTCAATGCCTTGTTTAACACCTTCGACATCAATTTTTGCACGGGCGCGCATTGAAAAACCCGGCAGTCCCGCATAAATAGCATCAGCGCCATATAAAATGGCGGTTTTAAAGGCGTCCAGCGTACCTGCCGGCGCCAACAGTTCTGGTAATTTTTTTGTCATGTTTCATATTGTGCCTGAAAAAAATCCAAAGGCAAGAA
>JAZQGC010000031.1:0-6675 GCA_045539815.1 Candidatus Enterousia sp.
TGCCAAGGGCACATTAAAGGGCTATGAAAATACGGGCGTTGCCAATGAAGCAAATACTAATTGCCCTGGTTGTCATGTAAAGAATTATGACCGTGTGAAATTAACTGTTAATGAAATTCTGTCAAAGGCAGGTATGGAATACTTTGTAGAGGGGTGTCGTGTATCGGTTGTTGATTCCCTGGGGCTGATAAATGTGTCGGCAGAAAGATATATCCCAGCGACAGATAATTCAACCTGCATCACTGTTTTTGAAAAAGAAAAATCCTATCTGAAATCTATGGGCTTTGCGGAATAAGCAACACAAGCAAAAGGGGTGCATTATGGAATTTTTACTAGGCTCGATATACGTAATTTTGTTAGTCACTGTCTACTTTTTGCCGTCTATTGTTGCAGCATGCAGAAAGCACGTTAATTTTACGGCAATTTTTATTCTAAATTTATTCTTAGGATTTACATTGTTTGGTTGGGTTTTTGCTTTGATATGGGCTGTTTATAATTCTACGGCGGTACAGTCAAGGCCAAAAAAGAAAAAATAATAGAATTTGAAACCATCCACCCCATGTGGGCGGGTTATTTTTTATATGCGTTCCACAACACCTCAAACCGTTTGCTGTATTCTTGTGCGGGGTGGGTCAGGAAGATGCAGTTTTCACTATTATACTTGGTGGCGGCGGTGGTCCAGTTATAAGAACCGGTCACCATACGCCGATTATCAAAGACGGCAAATTTATTATGCTCAATCTTGTGCCGGCGATTGACGCGGACGGGTATGCCGGCAGCGGCCAGTTCATCAATCATAGACGATTTATGCCCAGCCATAGTTCGGTCGGTGACGATGCGGATACTGGTGCCCCGACGGTGGGCGGCGATAATGGCGTTCGCAATTTTCGGATTGGTTATGGAATAGACGGCAATGTCGATTTTATCGGCCCGACCCAGCTCGGCAATTATGCGGTCTTCGCATTCGGTGCCGGGGGTGAAATATGCTTCTATGCGTGCGGGTGCGCTGGGTGGTGCGACCGTCCGTGTGGGCAATTGCGCCCCAACGCCAACCCCAATGGCAAACGCAATCCCAATAACAAAAGTCCATTGTCTGACAAACATACACCCCCAAACAAAAGACCACTCAAACAAGAGTGGTCGGGAGTTAGTCAGTTCACATACAGAACTCCGTTGCCTTTGGGACAAGCCCTGTTGTATAGCAACAGCATCCCGACCATTGTCGGGACATTAAAAGTTATGGCATGTGGGTGACTAAACCCGTTCGCACTTATAATGTCTTTGTGCAATTACTTGCACACATATATTCTACACCATTTTCCACAAAAATCAAGGGTGGTGTTTGCGGTCTATAATTCAACCAATGTAAGATAGTAATCAATAATGTCGTGTTTGATTTTTCCGATTTTGTTTTTGATTTCGCGATAGAATATTTGCACGGCTTCTTCGTTATAGTTTCGTTTAATTGACTTTGCTGTCACCGCGATATCAAACCAAATATCCCCAACCCCACAATCAGATACATCAATAAAACCCGACAATTTATCGCCGTGTCCAAAAATGTTGGGCAGGCTGGTATCACCATGCGAAAAACATAACTGCTCGTCCGGCTTATTTTTGATAAGGTATTCATAAATACCATCAATACTGCCGTATTTTTCAAGAAATTCTGGTCTTATATCTTCGGGTTTGATTTGTTCTGAATCTATCTTAACCTTGATTTGTTTTAGTTTATAATCCAGCCTCGCATCAAAAGAGCAATCTTGTATATTTGTTGCCCACAATTTTTCAAATGCTTGAAGGATAACATTTAAACCACTGTGCCAATTTTTCATATATCTTGGTGTGCATATCATCTCGCCATCCAGCCCACGTGTCAGCAGATAGTGTATGCCATTCTCGTGTTGATAAGATATTATTTGTGGCACAGGCAGGCAACCTTGCAACCAGTTTAATTTTTTATATTCTGTTTCAATATTTTTGTTCGCCGAATATTTAAGAAAAAAGTCGTTCCCATCTTTGGATATTTTCAAAACAGAATCACCAGAACAACCAATACCAATTTGTTGCACATCTGCCCCATGGATAAATTGGTTTAAATCATTTGTTAAAATAATTTGTTTTAATTCATTGGTTGTCATTTTTTTATTCCTGTGTTTTACATCACGATCTGTAATACTTTATTTACATTTCTGTCGGGTGATTTACCCATTTCTAAATCTTCTTTGATATTACATAACAGATTTACTACAGATTGAAAACGCTGTCTTTCTGGGAAATATACGTCTCCGGTGTCGCCATATCCTGCCAGCAATTCTTTTGCACCATTGCCATAGTAATAGTGCATGTCGCGTGATGGTTCGGCATATCCCGCTTCGCCAAAGTCAATAAGCCCCACGATTTTTTTTGTGTTTGTATCGAACATCATGTTGCCAAAATGCAAATCACAGTGTGTCAAAACTGGTTTTACAGGATATTGTTCAGATAAGTATTTATATCTGTCGCGCACGGCGTTGATGTGCTGAATCTGCTCATCTGTGAATTGTTTTTTTACTGTGTCGGGAAAGTATTCGTCAAATACTTCTAAGCTGTCTGTGTAATGTAATGGTGCATCTTGCAACCAACTGTAATCATTCTCCAGATTATGTAATTCGCGTGCAATTTTACCGATTTGACGTAATATATCGGATTTTGTTTCTTCGTCAAAAGAATCGTGCATTTCCTGGGTGTATGTCGTGCCGTGTACCAATGTTTCGCCAATGATGTTTCGACCTGACTTGTCCTTTTTGTGATATAAAATTTCTGGAACTTCAAAGCTCAACTTTCCTTTTAGAAAGTTTAATACTTTGATTTCTTTGTCAGGATTGTTAAATGGCGCGTCTTCTTTTTTAGGTATTCTGAATACAACGCTGTCATTAACCAATACAGCGATGACATTTCGTCCCGAACCTATTTTTTTTATACTTTTTATTTCTATTTCAGGAAACGTTTCGGTGATGGTTTCCTGGATTTGTTCAGTTGTCATTTTTTTATTCCTGTGTGTTTAATTGCCAAAACACCCCAGAAATTCGTATGAATTTACTGGCTGTTTCGCAACCAATTATTGCGTGATTATATTTTTTTTGAGATTTTGCGGCGGGTCAGTGCAATTACACTATATTGACACAGTCATTGTAAGGTATGATATAGCAAAAGTCAAGATATGTGTTTCGGGGGCGAAAATCGTTTTTCATAAATGTACAATTTCGGTGTCGGGGAATTGTGATGCGATGTATTCGGCGGCCAAGCGGCGGTGGCATTGGTGTGCGGTCTTTTCTGTGCACATCAGGCATATGCGGTCCAGTTCGTCCGGATTGCGCCCCGCCAATGGTGCACGCCCCGCAATCAGGCGTCTGTAAATCGGTTCGGCATCCGCCCAGGTTGCCTTTTTATCCTTGAACGCGGTCAACATTTCAAATTCAGGCGCAAATTCCGGGTGGTATTCATATCGGTCGCCCAAGACAGTCGCCAGGTTTTCGCCACTGTAATATGGGACATACTTGCTGACCCGCCACAGGCGAATGTCCCACACGCAGCGAATGCGCGCCGCATCCAACACTTCCAGAAATGCTTCGGGGCTTTTACCACTAAAACCGATTGTAAATATTTTTGGCATACAATAACGATAGCGGATTTAAGACAAAATCGCAACAGGGGATTGTCCCAGTCATTTGTTGTAACTAAAGGATATTGCTTGTTTTTCAAATTTTTGGTAATTTGGAACAAAAGGGGACAAAATGGCAGATTATAAGGAATGTCTGGATAAAATAAGAAATTCGCAGTTGTTATATTTTGATTCATTTCCATTGGATATGACGTCTTGTGAATATAATGTGCATTTGTTGTTGAATAAAATGGCAGAGTCAAGAAAATCGTATTTATTACTAATGGACAATGAAAGGTTTTCAGATGCTGTATTGATAGCAGGACATTTGTTAGAGAATGCCGCGGTGATCAATTATATTTCTGCCAGTTTGCAAGAAGCTAATACAAAACAAATAAGCAAATATCTGGCACGAGAAACGGTACAAACTCTATGTGATTTATTCAAATTTGTAGGCGATGATAATGTGGATGCAGAAACTCAAGAAACTATAGATTTTATAATGGATGATTTTAAGAATAGATGCGACATAGTTGTATCGAAAAAAGCGAAACAAAGTCACGAAGAATTGGTCCAGACTATATTGATGGCTATGACAAATTCGGAAAAGTTAAGAATTATAAAAAATAATTACGAATTTCCGGTGGTTGAAGATTATTTGAGGCCGTTTAGGAAAGATTTGTCAAATTTTTATGGTTTTTCCGGTATTGATAAAAAGCTTGTGTTGTTTTATTCGTCATATTGCAAAATAAAACACTGCGGGGCGGCTATGTATGCGCCAGTTCTATGCAAAGATAGGGTTGTTATGAATAAAAATCAGTACAGAGAGCTTAGTCCTATAGTAGTGTGGATGTGTTTGGAATACACAGAAAAGAATATAAAAAATATATTGTCAAAAATAAAACCAGAATTAGGATTAACAACCAAAAACTAGATGTTTTTTATAACGTTTTAATTTATTGGTTTATTGATAAGTGTTGTTATAAATTTGTTAAGTTCCACATCTTCTGAGTCTATAATCTTTTTAACGCGTTCAAAATGTTTTCGCATTTGTTTTTTCAATGTGATATCGCCCATATCGTCAAAGGTTCTATTGACGTAGGCCCAGAAAGTTCTTTTGCCTAGGTGTGTGTAACTCCTATATAAACTTCTCCTGTATAGTTTGGTTTTGATTTGTTTGGGGGCTTGGCCAGCTTCGACCAATCGTTTAATTTTGTTTTGTGTTGCTAAGCGCATGGATCTAATACCACGTTTGGATTTCCGTAAATATCTTGCCATACTAGAACCACGAATTTTTATGTCTTTGCCATCAAACGTGAATCCTAAATATTGTAAAGGGTCTTCGATTATTCTGTCAGAAGTAAAATCATAACATTTGCTTTTAGATTTTTTATTATCTTCGATTTGATGTATTGATAAATATTTTCCTTGTTCTTTGATGGTTGTCATAATATGTCGGCATATATCTTCTTTTGAATCTTTATCGCATATAATCAAAATATCATCAGAATAACGTCTGTATACAGCACCATGGTTATTACAAAATTCATTCATGGATTTATCAAATGTCAGCATATAAATATTCGCTAATAACGCCGAAAGGGGAGAACCTTGCGGAATACCATATGGTGCATCTGTACCTTGAACACCAGGGTTAACATCAAATGTATGATTGTTGATTTTTTCTTTATTACAGATTTTTTGGTGTTCTTTATACCATTGTCTAAATTTATGGAAATCGGACATATTGTTAAATAATTTTTGCGGTAATTTATATCCCCTTCGCAACGGGCAGTTTAAACAGGTTTTTGCAGTTGGAATACAATGCATACATTGCAAATACATTTTTATGGTGTCAATATCGATGAAACTGTATTTAGTCAGTGTTTTATAAATATTGAAATGATCTGGTGGTAGGGTGTCGCAAGCGTCATCTCTACTAAGGAGCGCAGCCCATTGTTTTTTTAGGTTTTTATGGTCAATATAGTCATAAAAATTTTTTATATCGAATGCGAGAGCTAAGCAGTTGTTTTTTCTGCTTTTTATTATATCAAATGCTTCTCGTGCAAAAGTAATATTATTTGCGACTTTTTGCATATGTTTGGACTTACGGTATGCTAATACCACATCGCCGAGCCCCAATTTTGAGAGCTTTCTTTCATATAAATCATACAATATAGTTGCATAATATGAAAAAATCATTGAATCAAAATGAGCGGCATATCTGATTGGACGTTTTTTTACAATAGATTGTTGTTGGTCTCTTGGCGTGGTTTTATCTATTTTAGATACGCGCCGTTCTTCAATGTCATACCCAATAAAAGGCAGAAAGGGATGTTGGGCTATTTTATTGGCATTGGTTATATACTCGATAATGTTCTTAGCTGCGCTGGATATTGTACCGTTTGGTAATCTGTACGCAGGTATTGGTGCATCAATATGTTTATACTTTTTTCTATTGTTCTTAAAAAAAGATTCCCAATCAAATTCCATTGTTATAACCCAACAGCAAAATACCCGGGAGACGCCAGGTTTGCGCTAACCATTTGAGACGTCTCTCGTAAACCTTGATTCTACTAAGCTGTGCTCAGTTTGGCTGGTCATCCTTGCTGTTCACGCAAAAGTACACGCACAAATTATCAAAGGTTCTATATTTATCGTAATGAACGTTATTATGAACCAAGGGAGGTCTTGATGATATTCGCACAAATCTTGTTTAAATGCTTCAATATTCAAGTTTGCCAAGATTCACTGGTCATAGTATTCTTTGCGTTGCAATGGATACTTGACTTCGTTTATTCGATCCCCCTGAACCTAAAGAACAGGGCAAATTAAATATAATTTTTTTTGGCAGGATTTCAAGTGGTTGAAATGATTTTTTGCGATATTTGGTTTAGTTTTTTGTAACATAAATACAAAACTGGCAAAATGTTCCAAATATGTAGACAATTTTACTGATTGAAAAAGCATAAGTTATTCATCGGACTGCGGACAGGTTGCGGATCCTGTGTAGCTGCTGTGTAGCCAAGGGG
>JAZQGC010000032.1:0-25350 GCA_045539815.1 Candidatus Enterousia sp.
TATTTCCAAATCATGTTCTTGTTTAATCAACAGGTGTATATATTCGACATTAACAATCTGTGCGGCGTGCGCCCCCAGAATCCAAAAACACCCCAATAAACACAGCAGAATTTTTTTAAACATGGTGGCGGGTCCTTAATCGGTTGGTTCTGGTAACGCAGGGGTGGGAACAGCCATTGTTCCAGAAACCGTATAAGTTCCCGCCATGGTTTGGTTTGCGGATGCGTCGGTATCAACCTTGGGTGCGACGGCACCATCGACGTATGACACGGACGCGATTGATGCGTGCGTCGCATTAACACCGCCCGCAATCAATATGAAAAATATTGCAATCTGCCGCACTTAATTCTCCCCCCATTGCAAATAAAAACCACCAGAAAAAACGGGTGGTCAGGAGGTTCGAAACAATCATTGGAATTGTGTGCTTATTCAATATATTCGCAACCCTCCTGACCAAAATCAGGAGTTTCTTCGTCGAACAAAAAAAGACGCGTTGCGTCCAATATTGTTATCCGACGCCAATGACAGGGTTTCGACACCCCACCACAGGAATACCCTGTGACAGGTATATTATATCATATTTTTTTATAAAAACAAATAAAACCGCCATACCGGCGGAATTTTATTTTTTGCACTTGGAATCTGGGTATTCTTTTTTCTGGGATTCTGGTGTGTGCATTTCAGAACAATGTTTGCATTTGCATGTTTTATTATCTGTTTTTGACATAATGTTTTTCCTTTGTTTGATTGATTATTTGTTGTCCGGACATTTGGTATTGTATCGTATGACGCGGTTTCAGACAATATGTGTGTTTTCCCAAAAAAAGTATTTGTAATTTATGTTTGTTGTGGTTATTATTGTTGCGTTGTCGGGGTGTAGCTCAGCCTGGTAGAGTACTTGCATGGGGTGCAAGGGGTCGCAAGTTCGAATCTTGTCACCCCGACCATAAAAATTAAAACGGGATGGAACCCGTTTTTATTTTTATCAGTGGGTACGAAAGTTGGAAATTCGGTGTATTTTGCAAAAAATCACCTGTTCGACAATGAGTAGGTTTGACAAGAAAATCGCAGTCAAACCGTCAGGAATGCCCCGCAGTCCCGTCATCTTGACGGGCGAGGGAATCTTGACGGCGACCATAAAAATTAAAACGGGATAGAACCCGTTTTTATTTTTCTTCATTGCAGTTTTCTGACAACATGTCGGCAATGTGGATGTTTTGTGCGTATTGACGCGCCGCAGGTACCGCGCACGGATCACAATCGCGTCGCGTTTGACCGGGATGACATATATATCCAACATCTTGACATATGCCATATGTTTCCTGGGTGATGGGTTGATTCATATAACGCATGGCAATTTCCCAATATTTTTGTGGAACCATTTTTGGGTCGTATCGCCACATTTGATTTACCGTCGCAATGGTGCGTTGCACACAGGGCGTGTTGCCGCGTATATGGGTGATGGGGATTTCTATATTGTTCTGGGGATGCGTGTTTGTGCGGTGTATCAGCACCCATGCAATAACACCAATGCATATTATTGTTACTAAAAATAACAGTATATAGTGTGATATGGTAAATGATGAAATGTTGGTCTTGAATTTTGGCATGTTTTCTAATCTCTTGGTTGTCTCCAATGGCAGGTTAGCACATGATGCGGGTAAAAAATAGGCGTATCTATTCCCAGAATTTATTGATTTATTCTTTTTTTTATTATAAAATAGCCTGAGTCATAGCCAAAGGAGAATGATTATGTTCGTAACAGAAAAATTAAAAACGTTCTCTTGGATTAATGTTGGCAATCCGGACCATGAAGACTTTGAAAAATTACAGAAAAAATACAAAATTGATGAAGATACTATTTCTGATATCTTGGACCCGGATGAACAGCCGCGTTTGGAAATAGAAGACGATTACAAGGTTATTATCGTTCGTTTCCCGATTATTAATAGAGAGGCTGATACCCTGTGGCATACTGAACCGTTGTCTATTATTTTTGCCAACAATATGGTTATCACCGTTTGCAGAAAAAGATGCGATTTGTTGGATAAAATTAAAAAGTCTGAAAAAACTTCGCGCGAAGAATTTATTCTGAATATTATTTATTATATCGCAGAATCTTATTTGCGTATGTTAAAGGCATTAAATAAACGTGTCTTGGATTCAAAACATGTGTTGCAAGAAAAAATCAGAAAAAAGGAACTGTTAAACCTGTTAGAGGTGGAAAATAGTTACACTTTGTATATGGCAGGTATCAAGGGAAATGTGGCCGTGCTGGATAAATTGGAAAAGGTCAGGGGATTTGTAAAAACAGATGACGCCAAAGAACTGGCCGAGGATGCACGTATCGAATTGTCCCAGGCAATCGAAGTTGTAACTTCTTACAGCAAAATGTTAAAGTCTATCAAAGAGACATTTGAAAGTATTATTAATATGGATTCAAATACCAATATTAACCGATTGACAATGTGGAATATTATTCTGGTTGTGCCAACTGTGATTGTTGGTTACTATGGTATGAATATGGATTTGCCGTTCGCAGAATATGACAGTGCCGCCACAACAATATTTATCTTTATAATGGTGTTGTTATTGGGGTTTGCATTGTTCAGTATAATCAGACGCAGAATTGTTTAATAAGAAAAACCGGCATGCGCCGGTTTTTTTAGTGCTGTAATGTTGATTGATTCTGGGGTAATAATGTTGCCAGTTCAGAACGTTTTGTATTAAATACGTCGGCAACAGTTGTTAATTCGTATTTATGCGCAGATGATTTTGCGTTCGGATTGCCGGTATGGGTGAATAACAAATCGCCACAAAAGTTAAAACATGGACCAAACATGTCGTATGCCTTGGTATTTATGGTGTCTGCGTTCGCTGGTGTATGCAGTTTATTAATTAAATTATGTGTTTGCAGTGCCTGGTGCATTTGTTGTGGTAATGCCTGAATCGATTTGAATACAGAATTTTTGGCTTCTGACAAATCCAACCACAAGAATAACAGCAGTGTCGTGCCGGCATCAGATAACAGTTCGTTTAATATCTGGGGATTAGATACGAACAATTTATATATGTCATTGGTTTCAACCAACAGGTTACGTTTGTTAAATGGTGTGCGTTTGATTGTTGCAGGATTAATGGATGCAACAGGCAGCATTGGAATAACTTTTTTATACAGTTTTTCTGGGTGTATTTGTGCAGTGGTAATTTTTTGTGTCATATTTTGTCCTTTTTTTTCATACTAATGTATAAATTTGTCGGTTTCAACCGTTTTATTTGCCCCATTTGCGGTCAATTACATATTCTGCAATCAATGGAACGGACAGATTTACAATGTTTTCCATTTGGAATTTGATTTGTTCGGCAAATTGTGCAGCGTACTGTTCGTCGCATTCAAATACGATTTCGTCATGTACCTGCATAATCATGCAGATTTTATCGCTGTTTGGAACGATGATTTTGTTATATATCTCGATCATTGCGCGTCGCATTATGTCTGCCTCGAATCCTTGGATTGGGGCGTTTATTGCAGCGCGCATAGCATACGCCTGCATGCGTGGGTTGCGTGCTTCGGGTAATTCAATGTGTCTGCCCCATGGGCTGAGGACATAAGCATTATTTTTTGCAAATTGTTTTGTTTTTTCGATATATTCTTGTATCTCGGGCAGGCCGGCCATATAAGAATCAATTATTTTTTTTGCTTCGATTCTGGATACGCCCAGTTGTGCGGCCAAACCAAATGATGATATCCCATAGATTATTGAAAAATTAATTGTTTTGGCGGCGCGTCTTAATTCTTTTGGAACAGGACTGTCGGCGGGGATGTTAAAAATCTTGCGCGCGGTTTGATTGTGAATGTCGGCGTTTGTGTTAAATGTTTCTTTGAAGGTGGTAATGTCGGCAACATCCGCCAGCAGGCGCAATTGTATCTGGGAATAATCAACAGATATTAAAACACGTTTCGGTGGGGCAATAAAACATTTCCTGATTTCTTCGCCAAGTTCTGTTTTTATTGGTATGTTTTGCAGGTTGGGGTTGCGACTGGACAGGCGCCCTGTGTTGGTGCTGGTTTGTAAATATGTTGTGTGAATACGATTGTCTGATGCGATTTGGTGCGGCAATGTGTCTGTGTATGTTCCCGCCAGTTTTGCCACAGAACGCCACATTAATATCTTTTCAATAATTGGATGACTGTCTGCCAGATTGTTCAAAGATGATGCGTCTGTGGAACGTTTCTTGTTGGCAGGTAATTGTATTTCATCAAATAATACTGTGGCCAATTGTTTAGGACTGGCGATATTAAATTCGTGCTTTGCCAGTGCCCATATCTCTTGTTCAAGCGTTTTCATTTGATTGTGAAATACAACAGACAGATTGTTTAATTTTTGACGGTCTAATAATACCCCAGTGCGTTCCATCCGCAGTAATATTGGCATTAATGGTAAATCGCATTGTTCATACAGTTGCCGTAATTTTTCATTTTTGTTCAGTTCTGGGCGCATTATGTCGTATAAAGCCCGGCAAATACAGGCATCTTCGCTGGCGTATTTTGATGCAATTGAAATGTCCAATGTATCAAAACGCATGTTCGATTTAAATATGTCTGATGAAAACAAGGATTCAAATTTTATTGTATCGTGCGATAAATATTTTTTTGCCAGTTCGTCCAGACTGTGTCCGTGCAATGTACCATGTAATATATATGATATTAACATTGTATCGTCAATTGGGGATATTGCCGCAGTATTCCAACCTGCATTTTCCATAATATGCAAATCGTATTTTAAATTATGACCAATTTTTATGATGTTTGGATTTGTAAAAAATGGCCATAACTTGTTGCGGACGGTTTCTAAATCCAGTTGCTGGGGTTGTGGTGTATTGTTGTCTGTGTCAAACAGGTTACTGCTGTTGTTACTGTGTTGAATCGGTATATATGCACCATTGTTTTTGCTGGTCGCTAATGATATTCCAACAATTTTGTCCGTTGTTACATCCAGTCCTGTTGTTTCTGTGTCCAGTGCCAGTATCGTGTCAACAGTCGATAAAAAGTTGTCTAAATCTGCAATGGTTGTTATTGTTCTGTATTCAAATTCAATATTTTGATTTTCTGATTGCTGTTCGGTATGGGTTGCCGCAGGAATTTCGCATGCATTTGATTTAAATTCAAATGTTGTAATTGGTGTTGTTGTTTGTGGAAAGGCTTTTTCTATTTTTGCGTATAAAGAATTGCTTTCCAGTTTGGTTTGTATGAATTGCAGTGCATCATGTGTGTTAAATCTGAAAGGGGATAATTTTAATCCAGATAAATCAACATCCCGTTTTAATGTTACCAGTTGTTTAGATATGTATGCCTGGTTGCGATTATCATGTAACAAGTTTCTTGTTCTGTCGTTTTTTATTTTGTCCAGATTCGCGTACAGGTTGTCCAAATCGCCAAATTCGTTAATTAATTCGGCCGCTTTTTTTGGGCCAATGCCAGGGACGCCGGGTACATTGTCCGAAGAATCGCCCATCAAAGATTGTACGTCGATAACTTTGTCTGGCGTGACACCGAATTTTTCAATTACCTGTTCTGCGTGGATTTGTTTTTGCTTCATCCCGTCATACAAAAATACACAATCTGAAACCAGTTGCATCAGGTCTTTGTCGCTGGTGATAATTCTGGTTTGCAAAGCATTTGTGCAATTTCTGTGTGCCAGCGTTGCGATAACATCATCTGCTTCGACATTTGGTACGCATAATACGGGAATTCCCATTGCGGTTAAACCTTCGCGGACCAGGTGACTTTGTGTTATTAAATCTGCCGGGGTTTCAGAACGATTCTGTTTGTATTCAGGATATATTTCTTGGCGAAATGTTTGTCGGGATGCGTCAAATACGCATACAATATAATCGTCTGGTTGGGCCGCGGATAAAATTGGCAGTATCATGTTTATAAAACCATATACGGCCCCAGTTGGTGTGCCGTCACTGCGTGTCAAACGGCTGTGTACGCCGTAATAGGCGCGAAATAACAATGAATTACCGTCAATCAGTGTCAGCATATTTGTTCCTGTGTTGGTCGTTTGTTGAATTCGGGGGCTGTTGTCGCCCCCGTGTGTGTTGCGTTAGAATATATAACGCAGTTTTATGCGACCTTCGTATTGTATCAGGTCAATGTCTTGGTTTGCGTATTCCAGTAATTTATCCGCATAAATAACGCGACCTTCGATGTCAACCTTAAATGGCAATACAGGTATGTTAAGTGTCGCGCCCAACATTCCTTGGTATAAAATGTTGTCGTCTAAATCAATACTGGATAAATATTTTGGTTCGTATTTGCTGGAAAAATTCATCCCAATACCCGCGCCGATGTATGGTGACAGTACAGGTGTTGGTAATTTAAAGTATCCGTTTACAAAACCTGTGTTTAATTTTAATTCATCTGTATCCAGGTAATTGTATTCTAATTCAATACGAAACATTGGAATATCCATCCCCAGAACTGCGCCATATGATTGGGATGATTTTGATGTATAATCATCGCCGTCATATAAAGAATAACCGCCAATGCCGTATGTGCCACCCATATAAATATCAAATAATATGTTTGCGTTCGCGTTACCAATACCAAACATAATAGATGTGGCTGTTAATATCCCTAGTGTTTTTGCTTTCATGTTTTCTCCTTTCTGTGTTATTATAATAGAAAAAGGGTATAGGATATGCAAGAAAATAAACCTGTTATGGTTGTCGGACTGGGGAATCCAGGGGCAGAATATGTTTCTACACGACATAATGTTGGATTTATGGCGGTGGATGCCTTGGTTGGGGAAGGTGCAACATGGAAAAAGGGAAAAAATGCGCTGACGGCACATGTGTTGTATGATAATCGCAAGGTTATTTTTGTTAAACCACAAACATTTATGAATAACAGTGGAACAGCGGTCAGGGCATTGATGGATTTTTATAAGATACCGTTGGAAAATTTGATTGTAATACATGATGATATGGATATTACGGTTGGTAATTGCCGCGAAAAAATTGGTGGTGGCAGTGCCGGACATAACGGTATTAAGTCAATCGATTTGCACGCAGGAAATGATTATCGGCGTATCAGAATTGGGGTTGGACATCCACGTGATTTTAACTTGAATATGAATCCTGCGGATTGGGTGTTGGGGCGATTTGATTCAGAACAATTGAAACAGATAAATAATGTAATTACGGGTATCGAACTGTTTCGGGGCTAATGTGAAAATTGAATCTGTTGGCATTTTGATAAATTTGCGACCGTTGAATGAACGCGATTCGATTGCGTATGTGTTTACGCGTGATAATGGGATTTTGTCTGGGCTTATGCGGGGGGCGCAAATCGCAAAGAAAAACAAACCCCTGATTGGTCAGGTGGGCCAGGTTGCATGGAACGCGCGTTTGGATTCGCAATTAGGTGTGTTTCATTGGGAGGCTGAAAAGAATATCGTTGCGCAATTAATGTTAAATCCGACATGTTTGGCGTGTATGAATTCTATTTTTGAATTATTATTAAGTCTGTTGCCAGAACGCCAGGACTATGCAGATCTGTATGACAAGACATTGCGTTGTTTGGAAATGCTGGGGGGCGATGCGCATGCCACATATTTGCAGTGGGAGGTGGACCTGTTGCGCGAATTAGGGTATGCGTTGGATTTGTCGCATTGTTCTGGGTGTGGTGGGGTACATAACTTGCATTTCTTGTCGCCACGAACAGGGCGCGCTGTGTGTGATGTTTGTGCGGCGCCATATATTGATAAATTGTATAAATTGCCGATAAATTTGGCGGTTACATACATGTTTTTGGATTCTGTATGTGCCCAGCAGGGGGTGCGTATGCCATTAATGCGAAAAATGTTAAAAATTTGATGTATTTATTTCTTGCCATTTTATGAAAATTTGCTATGTTGTGTCTGTTCAACAAGAAAAGGAGAAAATCATGACTTGGACAATTTTGGTACTGGTATTGGGTATCGCTTTGTACGTGTTCAGCGGATTTATTGTTAAGCAAGATCCAAAGAAACCGTCTGCAGGTGCGAAATTCGCAAAAAAGACAATTAATATTATTGCATGGTTGTTGGTTGCTGGCTGTGTTTGTCGTTTGTATGTTCCATACTATCTGACAAATGTTAATCCTGCCATCATTCAGGAAATGGTAGAAGGTATGCAAGAACAACAAAATGCAGAAAAGAACAAGTTGGTTCGCGACTATGTTCGTAAAAATGCAGATGTTATGATTGCAGATGCACCAATTTTGGGTAATGAATCAGCAGAAAATACAATTTATGTTTGGACAGCTGCTTCTTGTGGTTATTGCCGCCGTGTACATGGCGAATTGGAAAAAGTTTTGGCTGATCGTGATGATGTTCGTGTTGTTATCAAGAACTTCTCTATCCATGGGCCAATGTCAGATGCGCCAGCACGCGCGATGATTGCTGCGAAATTGCAGGGCAATGACAAGGCTGCAAAATTGGTTGATTTGATTATGACTCGTGAATATCGTCCACAAGACAAAGGCTTGTCACCAGAAAAAATGGTTGCAGCAATTAAAAAGAACGTCTTGAAATTCGCTGCAGAAGCTGGTTTGGATACAGAAAAACTGGAAAAAGATATGGAAGGCGAAGTCGTTGCACGTGAATTGGCAAATGTTCGTGATTTGGCACAACGCTTTGAAATCACTGGCACACCATTCTTGATTGTTAACGAACAGGCATTCCCTGGTGCAGTTCCAGCAGATCAAATCAAGGCCGCATTGGATAAATAATCTGGTCCGGTTGGAATAAAAAATCCCGCGAATGCGGGGTTTTTTATTTGTGTTCGGGACTTGTTTTTTATTGGCGTTGTAATTATATATATGTTAAATTCGCGAATCGGATAAACTTGTGATATAGTTTTATTTAAAAACAAGAGGATTTTTTATGGCGTTAATACCAATGGTTATCGAAGAATCTCCGCGTGGGGAACGTTCGTTTGATATTTATTCGCGTTTACTGCGCGACAGAATTATTATGGTTAACGGGGAAATCGAACCAACAATGGCAAACAGTATCGTGGCACAGCTGTTGTTTCTGGAATCTGAAAACCCAAATGCAGATATTTCAATGTATATAAATACCCCTGGTGGTGATGTGTCCGCAGGTTGGGCAATTATGGATACTATGCAATATATCAAGGCGCCTGTATCAACAATTGGTATGGGATTGGTGGCGTCTATGGGGTCTGTTCTGTTGGCGGCCGGTGAAAAGGGCAAGCGTTTTGTTTTGCCAAATACACAAATTATGATTCATCAACCGCTGGCGGGCGCAGAAGGGCAAATTACAGATTTGCAAATTCGTTTGACCCAGTATCAAAGGAATAAACAAACATTGATTAAACAAATGTCTGAATTTACCGGACGCACAGAACAAGAATTGTTTGATGCGATGGAACGTGATAATTGGTTGAATCCGTATGAAGCCAAAGAATTTGGTTTGGTTGATTCTGTGCTGGAAAAGAAATAATTAAAGAAAATCTGGGGATGCAGGGATGAGCGAAGATAAAACAACAAAAACAGAAAATAATCAGCAATTTTGCAGCTTTTGCGGCAAGGCGGTTTATGAAGTAAAAAAACTGGTCAGTGGTCGTAATGTTTGTATCTGTGATGAGTGTATTAATCTGTGTAATGATATCATGGCAGATGATACGCGTCGCCAGGTCAGTAAAGACGCAACAAAATTGCCAACACCATCGCAAATTTATGCGTTCTTGAATGAATATATTATTGGTCAGGATACGGCAAAGCGTACCCTGGCGGTGGCGGTTTATAACCATTTTAAACGACATAATGTTGCGTTAACTTCTGATGTTGAAATACAAAAATCAAATGTGTTGTTGATTGGTTCAACCGGTACCGGTAAAACATTGTTTGCACAGACACTGGCGCGTATATTGGATGTGCCGTTCGCAATCGCAGACGCCACCACATTGACCGAGGCAGGATATGTTGGTGATGATGTGGAAAGTGTTTTAACGCGCCTGTTGCAAAATGCGAATTTTGATGTGGAACGTGCAGGACGTGGAATTATTTATATCGATGAAATAGACAAGATTTCCAGAAAATCTGAAAATCCATCATTAACACGTGATGTTTCTGGCGAAGGTGTTCAACAGGCCTTGTTAAAGTTAATCGAAGGTACGGTCGCAAATGTGCCGGCCGGTGGGGCGGGGCGTAAACACCCGGGCGAGGCCACCGTTCAATTAGATACCAGCAAGATTTTATTCATCTGTGGCGGGGCGTTTGACGGATTAAACAAGATAATTGCAAATCGTAAATGTGCGCGTCGTGGAATTGGCTTTGGGGCGTATGTTGAATCAAAACAAGAACGCGAATCCAAGGATTATTTGTCCGAAATTGAACCAGAAGACCTGGTGAAATTTGGTATCATTCCCGAATTAATTGGGCGCTTGCCTGTTATTACAACATTGCAGGAATTGGATGAAGATGCCTTGGTCAAGATTTTAACGGAGCCAAAAAATGCGGTTGTTAAACAGTTTACGGCAATGTTGGCGATGGATAATGTAAAATTAACCATTACAGACGATGGATTGCGTGAAATTGCAAAAATGGCGGTGGCACGCAAGACCGGTGCACGCGGATTGCGCAGTATTTTGGAACGTATTTTGATGCAACCAATGTTTGATGCGCCCGATCAAGAAGATTTGGTCGAAATTATAATTGATGCGGCGGTTGTTCGTGGTGATAAAAAACCGATAGAGAAAAAGAAATCAAATAAAAAGGTTGCATAATAAAACGCCCATTTGGGCGTTTTAGTTTAAATCACCTATCGTGAAACAACCATTTTTATCACAAAATTCTGTTTCGTCTGTTATAATGCAGTCGTCTTTGGATTTTGCGCCTGTGCCTGCTGTTGTATGTCCAGCTGGGCACTTTATTTTGTTCTCAAAACAGTTTTTATCAGCCTCGCAATAATATCCCTTGGGACATGGGATAGGCGTTACTTCCATGTTTAATACGTTGTATTCCCCAGTTAATGAGCCAGTGGTTATTTCAGCTTTGGGGTTTATATGTTGGGGTGAAGCGGAGGAGAGATAGCCGTCTTCTCTCTCTGGGCGTGCTTTATAATAACCAAAAGTTGTTCCTGCTGTACATGTCTTGTCAATCCAAGTGCGTGCTTTTGTTGGTTCGTTTGGGTCGCAGTTAAAGTAGTCAAAAGAGGTTTGTTGATTATTTTCGTTGTATTTGATTTTGTAAAATAGATGGTCGTTAACAGACTCTGCCCAATATGCATAAAGTTCGCCAATAGATGAGCATGGGGATTTGGGTGCCGACAATGTAGATTCGCTGTGATCGAATGGAAATGTACAGATTCCGTTGCCTGTTTCAAAATAAGCTATACGACATTTGCTTTGTCTGGATTCACAGTTGTTTAATATTATTGTTTTTACTGTGGTTCCAGCGCCTGTATCGAATCCATTTGAAGATTTGTTATAAGTAAAATCGTTTTCACATGCTTCGCCCAAGTCGGTATAATAATTTTTTGTCATGAAACCGTATGAAGTATTATTGTAAATAATACTAATAAAAATAAATAATATAATCTTTCTTGTCATCATTGTTCCGTTATTTGTATCTTATTTGCCATTTTGTTGGTTCTTCACATTGGCTATTGTCTGTGGATTTTAGCCAATATCCCGTCTTTAGATCATATACACATTCTGTGCCAGATGTGTTCGTTATGTAAAAATTCTCTGCGCATACACCGGCCACCTTTCCGTTTTCTTCACAAGATGGTGTACGATGTATGTTGTGTTTTTCTGGTGTTGGGTCTTTGATATATAAAATAGTTCCATCGCAATTAACTGTTTTTCCACCTGGATATCCTGATGCTGCTGTGTCTTGTCCTGTTATGTCGCCGCCCATGCAATAAATGAATCCATTATTATAAGAACCTATCCAAGTAAGTTTGGCAGAAGATGTACAGAATTTATAATTTGTATTTTCATAATAGTTTGATGTGGCACAACATGCCCAGTTTGTATCTGCTGTTGGGCAACAATTGGTTATCTGAGTTGTGACATTAAAACGCTGTTTTAAATTCTCAGGACAATATTTGTCATCTGTAGTAAAATCTGTTCGTGACACGCATTCTCCGTTGTAATCTCTTTCGTTGTATTTGCAGCTTGAAACATAACAGTTATTTTGTGTGTCTGTATTTTTTGTGTTGCGTGCAAACCAAGATAACAGTGTTTCATTTTCTTTGTCATCTGAATTCGTAATAATATTAATAATTTGCTTATCATCGTCGTCTACATTTTCGGAACAGTGTCCCCAAATTTGTTCTGCCAATAAACACTTGGTGTATTTGATTCTTTTTTCGATTTCACTTTCATGGGTGACATCGTTTATGCATTCGCTGTCTTTTGGGTCGATTTGATCATTACCATATAGTTTGTAAAGAATCTCATCTTGTGCGTTATGATTGAATCTTTTGTAATATTCTGCAAAAAAATCTTCTTTGGCGCTGGTAACACAGTCGCGAACTTCTTGCCAGCAGGCGGTGCGATCGATAATATTTTTATAGTGAATAGAACCTTTATCTTCGCACAGGCCGAAATTACCAGATGTATTTTTACATGTTTGTATTATACAGTTTTGGCCAACTGTGCGACAGGTTGATAATATTGTTTCGTATGTTTTGTCGGTAATAACGCCGGTAATACCCGTCGACCACGAAGATTCGGTGTTCGGGCTGGTGCCGGAATCAGTTGCGTTTAGTAATGCGGTACAGGCCGTTTGTACATCCGCACACATGGCGGCGGCGGTCTTTATTGCAGATACACCAAAAATAGACAGGGCGCGCGCATCAAAGTCCGCCAATGAATCCATTGTGTCATCCAGACATTGAAATGTTAATGTTGTGCAAGATTGACGTATTTCTTCCAGTTTTTTGTCCTGGGCCAATTTAATTTGCGCCAATGCATCTTCGATAAAATCTTGCCATACGGTGTCGGATATGTCCTGGCATTTTTCCATTGCAGGTTCCAAAAATAACTTTTTACTGTTTAAAAATGATACAAAGCGTTCGTTGCCAGGCGCGCTGGTCCATGTCTGGTTCGCTTCGGGACGGGTAATTAATGTGGATAACAGATACAAATCATCCGTCAAGAACGCTTCGCCCGTTGTGGGATCAATATAACGACCGGTGGTGTCCAAACATTTTGTCATGTCAGAACCGCATACAGAATTGTCTGTCAGCATGTTCAGCATCTTTTGCTTGCATGTCAAGATGTCGTCCGAATTTCGTTTTTGATGAACGTCCAGACGCGACATGTCCAACAAGGCGCCACTTTCAAATATTTTTGTTCGTGCCTGTTCTGTTTGGGTTTGGTATGATTTTGCAACGGTGTTGCAGTCCTGTTCAATTGACATTTGATAACCACTTTCGGTTATTTTTAAATCTTCGTCAGAACATACTTCTAGTACCATTTCGCGACATATCGGCAGGGCCGCCGCATACAGGTCTGTGCCGGTTTTTGTCGTTGTGGACGCACCCAACAAAGAATCAACATTGTCAAATGCAGCGTCTGTATTAAGTGACAAAGATATCGCGTTCAGACCCTGGTTAAACGATGTGTCGTCAAATGTTGTGTTTAATTTCTTGGCAATTTCGTCCAGCATTTTTTTTGAATCTGATTTGTCATCCTGGTTGTATGCCAATTCACCTTCGGTTGCGGTGTTTAATGCCAATGCGTCTTCGGCGTCCATGTTAACGGTCAGCAGGCGCTGACTGAAATCCAACAGTTTTTCTTCGACGCGTTCCATTTGTTTCTTTACATTGTCAAATTCGTGGATGCGTGATGAACAGGCGCAACGTTTTAATAAGCTGTCCTTGGATGCGCAAAATTCGTCCATGCAATTATAAAATATGTCACGGCATTTCTTGTAATCGCGCGATGTCACAGATTGATACGCAGTGTCGCCAGTTGTCGTGGCAGAACGTATAACAGATGCGCGATCGCGTACGGGTGTTGCACGCGGTGTTTTTGTTGTGCGCACAATGTCCGAACTGCGTGTGATGGTGGTGGGGGTTGCGGTGCGGGCCGTTGTGCCGCGTGTTGTTGTGTTGCGGGCAGGGCCGGTTGTGTCACGTAATACGGTGTTGGTGGCCGTGCGCGCAACCGTTGTGCGTGGCGCAGGTGCGTCTTTTTGTTGGGGGGTGCGCGTGGATACAGATTGTGGACGTTCGCGGACCGTTGTCGTTGTCTTGATTGCGGGTTCAATATTTGCCGTGGCGCGCGATACAGTCGCATTTGTTTGTGTGTTGGTGGTTATTTTCTGTTTCCCGCGTGTCGCAACAGGGGTGGTTGTTTGTGTCGTACGACGCGATGCCGCGCGTGCAATGTCGGTTGCATCATCAGACCAGGCCGCCTGAAACACAAGCGGAGCAAGCATTATAGCAAAAAATAATATTCTTCCCTTCATACTGTATACAGTATGTTAGCAAATTTTTGAAAATTCGGGCAAGCATAAAATAATCGTTGTGTAAAAAAATGGTGCGACCAGGGGGAATCGAACCCCCACAGGTTGCCCCACAGCATCCTTAGTGCTGCGCGTCTACCAGTTCCGCCATGGTCGCATAATAAATTTTTTGTATTTTTACAAGTTGGTACTTTTTTTTCAACTGTTTTTATGATAAAATTGTCTTGTTAAATAATTTTTTACAAGGAAGGACTGTTGATATGATGAAATTTTCACGCTATTTTGCCGGTTTGTTGGCTGTTGTTTTGGGACCTGTTGGGGCAAATGCGGCGGGTACTTATTATACAGGTGGTTATCAATCCCCACAAACAAGATATGCCCAGCAATCTTATTCGCAACGCGTAAGAAATCAGGGGACGTCATCTTATGGGCAACAGGGGGTGTCTGCGTATAATCGTCAACAGTATGCCAAGGCTGGATATGTGCCTGTGCAGCAACAACAGTCGGGACAGGTGGATAGAAAACAGGGTAATGTTGTTCGTACAACTGCACAAAATAAAGGGTTGACAATCGGGGCGGGAATTTCCAGACATACCGCAATGTGGCAGTTTGAAATGAAAAGTGCGGAATCTGTATTGCATTATGATAACCTGGATTGGAATGTGTTTGATGTAAATGCAATGTATGACTTTCAAGCTGGTAAAGTTCCGGTGCAGGTTGCCGCGGGTTTTAAGTATGGTATGCAGGCCGGTGAATCAACAATGATTGACGATGATATCACAAATGGTGGGTATTTTGTTACGGATTGGTGGTCCGCAGACGCCCTGGGAAATCCAGATGAATATCTGGGGGACCAGGTTGGGCATACACTGTCAATTGGAACCAGTAAAAAGGGTTCTTTGATGGAATTTAATGCCGGGGTCGGATTAAAAGATTTCTTTAAGTGGGGCAAGGTTAAGTTTACACCAAGTATTGGGTGGCGGTATCTGAAATATGAATTGGAAACACATAATAATCACGGTATGTCAATTGATACTTATACTGGGTTAAATGGTTGTTTTACTGTTGAAGGGTCTAATGAGGTTCAATGTGATCCAATCTTGATTTTTTATGATAGTAATGGCGCACCAAGTGTTGTTACGCGTACAGATACAAATGGCGATGATAAAATAAGCGCAGAAGATGCCATCCTGGTGCCAAGTGGTGCGGTGGCGGTATCTGTTGGAAATTCTTATTATTATATGCAGCCATCCGTCAGTCATAAGTACGAGGTTGCATGGTCTGGTCCATATTTAGCGTTGGATATGTTATATGATATCAATGCTAATAATTCGTTTAGTGCACGTGTTGAATTGGGATTGCCGTCATATAATGCAACAGGCGATCAACCGTACAGATTTGATTGGGAACATCCAAAGTCTGTTGAAGATACTGCTGGACTGGGCGGGGCGTTTCATTTTGGCGCAGGTGCCAGCTGGTCAACGGCGTTGACAGATAAAATATCTTTGTCTGTTGGTGTTACGTATGATTATTATTCTGTTGCCGATGCAGATGCAGAAACATATTTAAGTAGCGATTATTATATGGGTGTTTATAATGAAATCTTGAACGATGTTTTTGCAGGCGATGAAGAAAAAATGCTGGCAGAAAACAAGGTCGCGCAGTCAATTGTAAAATTGCAAGAAGATTGTCCAGGATGGGTTTGCAAGGATGGTGGTGAAATAGAATCTTTCTATAAATCCCTGGGTGTGCGTGTCGGTATTAATGCCAAATTCTAAGGGCGATTTAATATGTTGAAATTTGTTTGTGCTTTATTGGTGTGTTTTATGGCCTGTGGTGGGGTTGATGCCGCAGATTTGCAGGGGACAACATTTGTAAATATGACCAGTGATACTGCCGCAAATGCAAAAAATATGGCCGTTGACGAGGCGCAACGACAAATTATTCTTGATGTGTTGCGACCTTATACTGATTCTGATGCGTTAAAAGAATTGGTGGCGCAATCGAAAACGTCGGATTTAACGAATTTGATATCTTCGTCCAGTATTGGTGGGGAAAAGTCATCAGATACGGTGTATTCTGCAAAGTTTTCAATGCTTATTGATGCAGATGCTGCGCGTAAGTGGCTGGATACGAATAATGTGCAAAATTGGTTGCCGAATATGCAAAGTCAAGATACTTTTGTCGTGCGGGTTGTTTTGAACAATAAATTGGCAGATTGGATAGATTTAAATCGAATCGCAAATTCTGAAAAAATTGATTTAAATCTGATGACAATGTCGGGAAATGTGTTGCTGTTGAATTTGCCACAGGCTGTGCGTGGTGCGTTCACAATCACATTGCGCGAAAATGGTTGGCGGTATTCTGACCAGGATGGCGTTTTGCAAATATCTAGATAGGGTTATATTTCCTTGACCTGATTGGTGGTTTTTATTATTTTCAGTATATATTCATAAAATATAAAAAAAGGGGGTTGGTCATGAAAAAAATATCTGTTATTGCGTTGGGGGTAATGTTGTCTGGTGGGGCAATGGCCGCAGATGGTGCGTCTTTGGATTTAAATGTCAGACGTATTGGACTGGAATGGTCCAAGACAGAGGTTAAGCACGCAGACCAATATCAAGATTCGCCAGTGTCCGCGTTAAAGGCAGATAGTCAAGATTTTATCAAGGGTATTTTCGATACCGCCCTGGAATATAAACGTAATCGTTTGCAATGGACAAATAGTTTGTTTATGGAATATGGCGAAACAGAATTAAAACCATATGATGAAGAAGCAACTGTCAGTGAAAATGCTGATGATATACTGTTGTCCAGTGATTTGTCTTATTCTTGTTGGAATTTTTCTGGTATAAAATTTGGTCCAATGGTCAGGGCCGCATATGATACAGAATTTGTGGCCAATGATAATTCCCCGCGTCAAAATGTTTTGCGTGGTAATGCTGGTTTGACCTTGTTTGATAACAGTGTTATAAAAAGTTTGTATTTGACCGCTGTGTATGAATATGATTTTACATATGCGGGTGAACAGACCAGCAAGCTGGCATCAGAATTGGGGTGGAGATTGGAATACCAGGTGCGAGAAGGGGTTAAACTGTCAACAAATGGATATTATCGTAAGTATTTAAGTTATTCTGCATATAATCCAACAGATTTAACATATGATTTAAGCGCGGTGTTGCGTCTGGATACAAATTTGTGGGGTGATTTGACGATGGGACCGTATGTTCAATACAGACGCGGACATGCACGTGGTGCCGATGTATATGGCAGTAATTTTATTATGGGAATATCGTTTAATTATATTACTTCGTTTGGATTGATTAAGCCGGTTGTTACGGAATAAAAAAATCCCCGTTTTGGGGATTTTATTTTTTTGCGGCAATGAACAATGCCCATAACCATGCGATAATTGACCAGCCGCATAACCAACTGCCCAGACGAACGCTGGCCATTTTAACCTTGTCTTTGCCGTTTTGGCGCGCAACCCATGATGGTAACAGTATTATCGTAATTAATAACAATATGCATGCGATATATTTTGTAATAAAAACAATATTTCCCGTCATTGTCGTATTCGTTTTATTTCTGTGAAATATAAAAAAAGGGGTCAGATTTTATCTGCCCCCCTGTGTTTTTATGGATTATATACCATATTTTGCATTGTTGTCCAGTGCTTCTTCGATACGAATCAATTGGTTGTATTTTGCCATGCGGTCTGTGCGTGACATTGAACCAGTTTTGATTTGTCCCGCGTTTGTTGCAACGGCTAAATCTGCAATTGTTGTGTCTTCGGTTTCGCCACTGCGGTGTGAAATGATGACGCCATAATTTGCATCTTGGGCCATTTTGATTGCGCGCAATGTTTCTGTCAAAGAACCGATTTGATTAACCTTGATTAAAATTGCATTTGCAACACCATTTGCGATGCCACGTTCCAAGCGGGCAGGATTTGTTACAAACAAGTCGTCGCCAACCAATTGACATTTTGAACCGATTTTTTCTGTTAATTTTTTCCATCCATCCCAATCTTCTTCGGCCAAGGCGTCTTCAATAGAAATAATTGGGTAATCGCAAATTAACTGTTCGTAAAAAGCAATCATATCATCAGATGATAATTTTTTGCCTTCAAAGCTGTATGTGCCGTCTGAATAGAATTCAGAAGAAGCAACATCCAAACCAATTGAAACCTGATCGCCAGGGATATAGCCAGCGGATTTTATTGCAGAAACAATTGTATCCAGTGCTTCGCGGCAGGAATTAAAGTTTGGTGCAAAGCCACCTTCGTCCCCAACGTTTGTGGAATTTCCGCCTTGTTTCAAAATTGTTTTCAAATTGTGGAAAATTTCAGAACCCATGCGAATCGCTTCGACTTCGGATTTTGCGCCATTTGGAATAATCATAAATTCTTGGGCGTCTAAACCGTTATCTGCATGTGCACCGCCATTTATAATGTTCATCATTGGACGTGGCAGTACGCACGGGTTGGCATTGCCGTAAATATTGGCAATATATTTGTACAAAGGTAACTTCTGCGCGTTTGCTGCGGCGTGTGCCAGTGCCATGGATACGCCCAGAATTGCATTTGCGCCCAGTTTGTCTTTGTTTGGTGTGCCGTCTAATTCCAACATTTTTTCATCTAATTCTGTTTGTTGGGTGGCGTCCATGCCAATTAATGCTGGGGCAATGATTTCGTTAACATTTTTTACCGCCTGTGATACGCCTTTGCCCATGTAAGACGAACCGCCATCACGCAATTCCAGCGCTTCAAATGTACCTGTGGATGCGCCAGATGGTACCGCTGCACGACCAAATGCGCCGCCAGATAATTCAATGTCGCATTCAACAGTTGGATTGCCACGGCTGTCCATGATTTGACGAGCGTGAATTTTCTTGATTTTAAACATACCTTTTTCTCCTGTTAATATTTATGTATATAAAACACAATTTCGCCTTGCCTTGGAAAAACGAATTGTGCCATAATATAAGCATATTTATATTTGGAAGGAAATAAAAAAATGTTAAAAAAATTAATTTCTGCGGTTTTCTGTGTGTTTCCAGTGGTTTCAATGGCGTCAACCATCGTTGATATTAATGCAACAGATAAAAATTCGGCCGTGTCAATTGATGCGGATTGGGATGATGCGGTTGCTGCGGGTAATACAATCAGAATATCAACAGGCGCAGGAATTAATGCGGGTACTGGCTTTGATATCGCGGGATTGATGCAGGTTGGTACGCCAAGTACCGCGGGACTGGGGACCAGTAATAATTTATATGTAATGCAATCGGATAACACTGCGACAGATTTTGTTGTGTCTGCGGGTGGTGATGTATCTGTTGCCGCAATGTTACAGGTGTTGAATAATTATAATCTGGAAGTATCAACCATGTCGGGGACCAGTGCAAATATGCAGGTTGGTGCGATAACGGTTGGTGACGAACAGGCGACGGCCAGCCTGGATGTGTTGGGATTTGATGAATTACAGGTTGATGGCGCAATTACCACATATGGGGATATGGGGGTTACAGTTGGTGAATTATCAGCTGGGGCGATAAATGTATTTGCGGGTGATATGAACATTACCGCAACAGATGGTGATGTTGTTGTTAATGGTGATATTGCAAAACAGTCGTCGGGTATGTTTGAAATTGATACTGTGAATAATATCAGTGTGTCCGGGGATGTTCAGAATAATGCCGGGCAAATGAAACTGGGGGCAGATGGCGCAATATCCGTCGGGGGCAATCTGGAAAATCAGGGCAGTATGAATATTGCTGCGTCTGGGTTGACGGTTGGCGGCACAATGAATAATACTGGGGATTCTTTGGTCTTGCAGGGGTTGGATAATTGGACAATTAATGGTGCAGATGCGGGATATTCGTTGATTAACTATGCGGATTTGACGGCAACTGTTACAAATAAAACATCGTTTGCGGGTGGTATTGATATTTCTGATATGGCATCAGATGCGATATTCAGCTTAACAACCGGTCAGCTGGAATTAGGTGCAAACAAGGCGATACTGAATCATTTGCAGAATTTTGCGTTAAATGTCAAAAATGGCGATTTAAATCTGACGACTTTATCAAATATTGCCAGTGGCGCGTCAATGGATGTTGATGTGTCGGGGCAGGTTACGGTCAATAATGTTGTAAATAATGGCGGAAATATAGATATTGTGTCTGATGTGTTCAGTGCAGATGGTAATGTAAATGGCGCGACGGATAACGCAATATATACAGCAGCAGGCGCAGAAACGTCTGTTGCGTCTTCGGGTAAAATTGATATTACTGGCGATGTGTCTAACAGTGGTAACACAACATTGAAATCGACCCAGGTTAATTTGGCGTCTGTTGTGAATTCTGGGGCAGGGGCCAATTTAACCATTGGCGCGTTGACAGATCAGACAGGTGTTATTAGTCTGGGTGGTGATGTTTCAACATATGGTGGCAATACAACCCTGTGGGCCAAAGATGTCAGCGTTTCTGGTGGTTTGATAAATAATGGCGGAAATTTATATGTCAAGGCGTCTGATCATAATGGTGGCGCGGTGTCTGTTGGTGCAATCAGCGCATTAAAACAGGGTGGCTTGATTGATATTAATGCATCCGCGGGCGCGTTGGATGTTGCCGGTACTGTAAATGTTACAAATGGTCAGTTGAATCTGGGTGCGGATATATTTGATGTGTCTGTTGGTGGAAATGTTCAATTAAATGGCGATTTTTATGCAAATACGAACGCCGTCATGGACGATGGTGATATGCGTATCGGGGTGTCTGGGAATACTGCCTTTACATTGGCGGCGGATGCAATATTAATCGGTGGTAATGTTTTGGTTGGACAAGCGGGCGAAAATCGTAATGTTGTGTTTGATGGGCCTGTGTATGTTGGTGGAAATACAACGGTACAAAATAATGCGCAATTGCAGCTGGGGACCAACGCCACAGATTCTGTAACGGTTAATGGCGTGGTTGATGTTGATGCAACATCTGTATTATCTTCGACATCTGTTACATTTAATACAGGCGCTGTTGATGCCAAAGGAAAACTGAAATTGTCTGGTCAGGCATTGGTTGCAAATACAGGTGATATTGATATTAACGGCGATGTTAATTTTGCAGAAACAACAAACAATACAGGGTTGGATATAATTGATGGAAATACATATCAAATCAAGACAGTCGCAACAAATTCTGATATAACAGTACAGGATGTAAATGTTAAAACTGTTGCTGGTAATGTTCAAAATTTAGAATTGGTTTCGGCAGGCGATATTAATGTTACAGGAAATGTGAACAACAGTGGTATATTGGAAATGGATGCCGCTGATGCCGTGTTGGTGTCGGGTGCTGTTGATACCAGTTATCGTTTAAATATGTCTGGGGTGTCTGTGACAACGGGGGATGTTGCCGCAAAATCTGGGGTTGTTAATGCGTTTGCTGATAATTCTGTTGTTATGGGGGATGTTGAAAATACCGCAGCGATGATTACAATTACGGCATCTGATGGTGTGTCTGCGGCAGATACTGTTGGTATGGGTGATGTTACACATGATGGTGGTGCACTTAGTGTTATTGCCAATAATTTCAAGGCAAACAGCATGGATGTAAACGCGAACGGTGTTACATTAAATGCAGGTGTGATTAATATTAATAATAATATTGATGTTAATGGCGTAATTGCCCAGGGGACGTCAGTTGGTACATTAAACCTGTTAAATACAACAGAATTATATGCAGAACAGTTAAATGCTGTTGGTGGGTTGAATATTGCGTCTGGGAATACTTTGTACGATATTAATCAAGATGTTGTGTTTGGTGGGGATGTTTTGGTTGCAAATGGCGCAATTGCGGAAATTGTTGTCGGCGATTCGTTTAGTGCGCAAAATCTGACAAATAATGCTGAATTTGCAATTAATGCAAATGGTATCAATCTGGGCGGGGTAACAAATAATTCGGGCAAGTTGTCATTAGATTCTGGAAATTCGGGCTTAGATGTCGCGTTCTTGCAGGTAAATGATGGTATGGTTTATTTGGATGGCGCGTCGTTGCAATCCAGTGGTGCCTTTGTTGCAACAGGTACATTGTATCAAGGTTTGAATACAAATGTTGCAGGTGGTGATGTTTATGTCAAAAATCAAAATTATGTTGTGGATACGTCCAATATCAATGTTGCAGGGATTGAACAAACGGGACATATGCAGATTGTGTCAGGTGATATTACCGTGGGTGGTGATATTAACGCAGAAGATTTACGTTTTGTGGCGGGAAATTCTGCGGATGGTTGGATGTATGCAGATGTTGGTGGTAATGTGTCTGGTGGTGTTGACTTTATTGGATTAAAGAAGTTACATATCGGCGGAAATTATACTTTTGACAACAACAGTTCTTTGAGTGTTGCGTTGTTGCCATATGCCGCAGGTATGGCGCCAAATACATCTGATGTTAATTATTGGTCAACAGTCAGTCTGAATAATGACAATACGTTGGGACAAATAACAAATCCAACAAATGCAGGCGCGCTGATTAATGTTGATGGTGGATTTATATCTGATTTGTCATTGAATAATATGGCCAGTGGTGCGACAGGAACACTGGGAAATGCGCAGATTGGGCTGAGTGTGTTTGATATGATTGATTCCGGAACGGCTGTTTGGTTATTGGCCGCGGACAAGGGAATAACAGAACTGGATGATAAAATCCGTAACATAGATGTTAAATTCTGTAATGCGGACGGCAGTATCTGTATTGATTACTTTGATAAAGGTGAAGCAAATAATAATTCTGGGACGGATTTGCCAGCGTATGTGTCTGTGCGCGATATGTTATATGCAGATGGTGTTGCAGACAGTCTGTATGTTGTATTTGATTCGCGGTTTGGTGGGCCCGTTGAAATATTTGCATTGCAACCAATTGTAGAGCGCGAATATGGTTATACATATGGTGAATATGTTTCTGCAGGTGCGTTGGATAATCTGATTGCAGGCCAGATAAAAAGAAACAAGTTTTATAACCGTACACCAATAGAAGTTATTCCAGAAGTGTTCAAGAATACAAACTTGTCCGTTGCGGCCAATGAATTGTATCTGCGTATGGAAGATTATGTTACAAATCGTGATGGTGCACCGTTGACAGCGTTCAGTCATTTGTTCCAGACCCATGAAATGGAACAAATTGCAGGACAGATTGTGCAAAATGAACATACGGCATTTCGTTCGTTTGAAGACCGCATGTTTGATGAATTTATCTGGAACCGTAACCGCAGCTTGAAAAAAGCGTGGATGAATATGGATTATGGTATGTTTTATCAAAATATGAATGCGGGGGGACATGCCAATGGACATCGTTTCAGTGTGGCCGGTGGATTTGACTGGCAGGAATCAAATACATTGATTTTGGGGTTGACAGGACGCGTGTCGTACACATCATCTGACAGTCATGATTCAATGGATTTAGGGTATAATAATATTACAGAACATGGGGCCGTTAATGTTGATGTCGCAGATACAAATATCGGATTGGGTGGTTATCTGATGAAGACTTTAAACGAAAAAATGCGTCTGTATGGAAATGCATTTTTGGATACCCATATTTTGGATATTAATCGCAGTCAGAATTTTGTCGATGCTATTGATGGTGACGGGACATCGTTCAGTCTGATGTCAGAGTGGGGTTTGTTACATGATATCTTGAATCAATATATTGTTGGTAATGTATATGCACGCGCTGGGTATAATTTCGGATTTAATGTCAAGGAAACAGCAGCAGGTTCTGAATATATGCGTATGGAATCAGATGGGTATTTGGTCTTGACGCCAGGGTATTCGTTGGTTGCGCAAAAGCGTATTTATCCGTCTGTATGGTTCCAGATGCGTCCGTATGCGTCAATTGGTATAGAATATGATTTGCTGGGTGCACCAGACAGCGCACAATACAAGTTTGCGCTGGCGGACAGATATTCAACATATGATATTGATATCAATCCGATGTGGGCAAATATCGGTGCGGGTATCGAATTATTGTCTGCAAACGGTGTTCAGTTCGGTATTGATTACAGATATCAATATAATTCGGATATACAGTTACATAATATCAAGGTATCCGGTTCGTATCGATTTTGATATAATCCCCCGTTTGGGGGATTATTTATAATTGTAAAATGTTTTTATTTGTTTTATAATATATGTGTCATCGGGGATTCTGATGATGAGGCGTAGAAACCTGTAAATACGGTGTTCGTTTATTGTAACGGACAATAACATAACTCCAACATATGGTTGGAGGGCGGTGAATACATTGAATAAACCCGCTATACCGTATTATAGTTTCTAACCTCCAACCACCTGAATTGTTCTGGTGGTTTTTTGATTTGGGGGATTGGAATATGAAACGACTGTTGATATTATTTGGATTGTTTTTACCTGTATGTGCAATTGCAACCGATATGTGCGCGCGGGATGATGTTATGATTTTGGTGTTTGATCCGATTGTTACGGGTGGTGGTGGTCTATTGAATCAATCCGAGTGGGGCTGGGTCACTTCGTATGCATATGGGCGTATTCAGGGTGAGGCGACATGTGTATCTTCACAAGAATATCAAAATGGTAATATTCAATCCGGGTTGTCAGGAACAGATGTTGATGGAAATCCCAGGGGCAGTTGCTTTTGTAAAATGCTGCATCCGGTTATGTCTGGATGGGTTGGTACCAGTGCGTGGGACACAGACGGCTGTATTCGTCATTGTACGTACAGTTGTGGACAGTATGCGGGGAATAATCTTCAATTTCGTCAGGCGATGTTCAAGTCGATTGGTGCATGAAAATACTTGACTTTTTTGTCAATTTAATGTATAA
>JAZQGC010000033.1:0-49973 GCA_045539815.1 Candidatus Enterousia sp.
AATTATTTACAAACACATACATATATAAATTAAGAACTGTATTTATCGTTTTTAGAAATTTTCTTCCTTGTCATTCTGGTGCTTGACACCAGAACCCAGGTTATAATGCTTATTTATGCGGAATGCACGACCTGGATCCTGGGGTCGGGCCACAGGATGACAAAAGTTTTTAATTTTCAAGAAAACGGGGATTTTTTGCATAAATGCGGAATTTATTACCTGGGTCCTGTGGTCAAGCCACAGGATGACAAGGAAGTAGGGATTTAAACGAATAAAAACAGTTCTTAATTTTTATTTATGGAATAACCTGGGTCCTGTGGTCAAGCCACAGGATGACAGATAAGAGAAATACGGTTTCAAGCGAACGAAGTTTGTTATAAATAAGCACAAAAAAAACACCCGCTGTTCGCGGGTGTTTGGGTGTAGTAACACGCTATATCTGGGCACGAACTTCTTCTACTTCGTAACATTCAACACGGTCGCCCTCTTTCAAGTCATTATACTTGTCAAATGACATACCGAATTCAACACCACCAGATACCTCTTTCACTTCGTTCTTTTCACGACGCAACTGGCCAATCTTGCCATCATAGATAACAACATTGTTGCGCAACAAACGAACAAAAGCATCCTTTTTAACCGTGCCTTCGGTCATGCGACAGCCCGCAACGCGTACGCCCTTGCCAACCGTAAACAGCGCAATGACGTCCGCATAACCGATAAATGTTTCACGCTTTTCAGGCGCCAATTTACCAGATAATATTTCCTTGATTTCGTCCGTAATACGATAAACAACACTGTGATATCTGATGTCAACACCGTTGCCACGCGCCATATCACGAACCGCAGCATCCGCACGAACATTAAACGCAACAATAACCGCGCCAGACGCCGTTGCCAAACGGATGTCGCCTTCGGTAATCTGACCAACACCAGATGACAAGATTTCAACACCAACCTTGTCCGTGTTAATGTCTTTGACCATGTCTGTTATCGCTTCGACAGAACCCTGAACGTCTGCACGCAAGATAATTGGCAATATTAATTTCTTGTTGTCATCACGTTTTGCAAACAATTCTTCCAGTGAAGAACGTTTTACAGCATTTGCCTTGTCTTTCGCCTTTTGGATACGATAGGCCGCAACTTCACGCGTTTGAGCCTCGTTTTCCATAACACGCAATTCATCGCCCGCACCAGGAACCGTATTCAATCCCAATACAACCGCAGGCTGACCCGGACGAACAGATTTTACACGTTCACCATTAGAATTAATCAAACCACGAACACGACCAAATGTTTCACCAACAACAAATACATCGCCTATTTTCAATGTACCTTGGCGCATCAATATCGTGGCAACCGCCCCCAAACCTTTTTCTTGTTTTGCTTCGACAACATAGGCAACCGCAGGCATTTGTGCATCAGCCTTTAATTCCATCATTTCTGCCTGTAATAAAATAGCCTCTTCCAGTTTGTCCAGACCAATTTTCTTGGTTGCAGAAATTTCAACACATTGAACATCACCACCCATTTCTTCAATCTGGACTTCCTGTTGCAACAAGTCTGTTTTTACACGCATCGCATTTGCTTCGGGCAGGTCAATCTTGTTAATCGCAACAATAAATGGAACATGGGCCGCACGAATGTGGTTTATTGCCTCTATGGTCTGGGGCATAATAGAATCATTTGCCGCAACAACCAATACAACAATGTCTGCCATCTGGGCACCACGCGCACGCATCGCAGTAAATGTTTCGTGCCCCGGTGTGTCCAAAAATGTTATCATCGCACCAGATTTTGTTTTTACTTCGTACGAAGATACATGCTGGGTAATACCACCCGCTTCGCCCGCCGCAACATTGGCATTACGAAACGCGTCCAACAAAGATGTTTTGCCATGGTCAACGTGCCCCACAACAGTTACAACAGGCGCACGTGGCGTCATGTGTTCTGGATTTGGCGCGCGTTCCAAAATATCCGCATATGGTTTTACAACAACGCGTTTGACAGTGGCGCCAAATTCACCAGCAACCAATTCAGCAGTATCTGCATCAATTGATTGGTTTACCGATGCCATCATGCCCATTTCCATCAACTTTTTAACGACATTTCCAACCTTTTCTGCCATGGCTGCGGCCAAATCTTTTACCGTTATGGTGTCACCCAAATTAACAACACGTTCAACCTTTTGCGGGGCATTAAATACGGCGCGCGCCTTGTCCCGGAAACGTTTTAACGATGCTTCGCTGCGACGACGGTTTGCACCACGCAATCCAATTTCTTCGTCATCATCTTCGCCGCCCATAACAATATCGTTCAAATGAATCTTGCCAGACTTTTTGAAATCTTTTTTGTGATTAGAAAACTTAGATGGGCGTGAATCTTCATCGTCACTGTTACGATTTTTACGTCCAGCGCCAGCAACCGCATTATCAGTAAAGACCTTGGGCTGTTGCGCCGGTTTTACATTGCGTACAGCAGTTTCTTCGACAACATCAACATCAGAAGACGCAGCATTTTCACGGGCCGCCAACTGAGATTTCACCTGTTCATATTCACGTGTTTCACGTTCGATTTCAGCCGCACGGGCAGCACGGGCAGCCTCTTCTGCGGCTTCGCGCTGTTTACGTTCTTCTTCGCGCGCCTTGGCCGCAGCCAGAACAGCACGCAATTTTTCATCCGCCGCATTTTTCGGCGTTGATGCTGATGCAGGCTCGTCCCGTAATTCTTTGTTGCCCGGTGCAATGACACGGCGACGACGCTCTACAAATACGGCATCGCCTTTTTTGCTGCGAACAGCATCAGTCGTTACAGATTTTCCAAGTGTTAATGTTGCCATATAAACCACTCCGTCGTTTTTTTATTCTTCTTCTTGTTTTATATCAAATGCAATTTCACGCGCCTTCATAATGACACGACCCGCCAAACGCGCAGACATTGTATCTTCGCCCAAAATTTCAACCAATTCATCTGTGGATAAATCAGCCAAATCTTCCAAAGACTTTATGCCAGCTGCACCCAATTGCATGATAATTGGACGCTTGATAAAATCAAAATTCAACAAATCGTCAGACATTCCCAATTTACGGCCGTTTTCAATGTAATCGCGTTCGATTTTTTCCAAATAATCCTTGGCACGTTTTTGCAATTCTGCCGCCAATTCTGGGTTAAAGCCTTCGATAGATTCCAATTCATTAATGTCAACAAATGCGATTTCTTCAATTGTACGGAAACCTTCGGTAATCAACAACTGAGCAATCATTTCATCAACATCCAAACCACTGATAAACAATTCTGTTTTTTCTTTGAATTCTTTGGCGCGTTTTTCTTGTTCTTCGGCCTCGTTCATGACGTCAATGTTCCAACCAGTTAACTGAGACGCCAAACGAACATTTTGACCGCGACGACCAATCGCCAAAGATTGCTGATCTTCGTTCACAACAACCGCCGCACTGCGTGTATCTTCATCAACGATGATTTTTGCGACCTTGGCAGGCTGCATCGCGTTTACAATAAAGACCGCAGGATCTTCGGAATACAAAATAACATCAATCTTTTCGCCATGACATTCGTTGATAACTGGTTGAATACGTGTCCCCTTGATACCAACAGTCATACCAACAGCATCAATCGATGGATCCGCCGTTTCAACAGCAATCTTGGCATGAGAACCAGGTGCGCGCGCAACAGATTTAATTTTAATAATACCTTCGTAAATTTCAGGAACTTCTTGAACGAACAATTTTTCCATGAACATTGGATGAGTACGAGTCAAGAAAATCTGAGGCCCCGTATTAGAACGCGCAACATCCATAATTAATGCACGAACACGATCACCAACAGTCAATCTTTCACCTGGGATTAATTCCGTGCCCTTGATATAACCTTCGGCCTTGCCATTAATATCAACAAATACATTGCCAAATTCAATACGTTTAACAACGCCGCTGACAATATCGCCAATATTATCTTTGAATTCTTCGAATTGACGCCCTTTTTCAGCATCGCGAACACGCGCAGTCATCATTTGTTTCGCAGTTTGAAATGCCATGCGACCAAATTCAGGTTCTGGCAAGGCATCTTCGACAACATCACCAACAGACGGATTAGATGCATACTTTTTTGCCTGGGCCACAGTTAACATTGTGTTCGGATCATATTCTTCGCCAACAGATTCAGGCGACGCAATAACATCAAATAAACGCTTTACATGAATCGCACCATTTTTACGATCAATATTCGCAACGATATTGAATTCTTCGCCATATTTATGTTTTGCAATTTTTGCAATCGCAGCTTCTAGTGAAGAAATAACAATATCGCGTTCAATTTGTTTTTCCTGGGCCAATGAGTCAATCGCCAATAACAAATCCTGACGTGGCATAGAAACAAAAGACATCTATATACTCCTTTTACGTTAGTTGTATGTCTTATTGAAAGAGCGGGGTTTTTCAACCCCGCCCTTAAAGAATTATTTAAGAACGTAACTTATTATAAACAACGATTCGTTAAAATACAAGTAAAAAAACAACATCAACAAAAATGTGGCACATGACTTTTTTTTGATTTATAATCTGCCTGCTATGATGAAAATATTAAGAAATTTGCTGATGCCGGCAGCAAACAAAACAACAGCCGGCGCATTGGCGGTCAAATTTGGCCTGGAAATACGCGGCGATGCAAATACCGTTGTACGCGGTGTCGCACCAATCGCAGACGCACGCCCGGGACAATTGGCCTTTTATTCAACAGAACAAAACAGTAATGCGTTTAAAATACTGCCGCTGGAAGTATTAAAAAACACACGCGCAACAGTCATTTTGGTACAACCTGAAATGGCACAGTACGCACCACAGGGCGCAACACTGTTAATAACAAACAGTCCACGCGGCAATATTGTAAAAATACTGGGCGAAATATATCGCGAAAAACCAAGATACGGTATCAGCAAGCATGCATATATTGAACGCGGTGTGTTCTTTCGCAAAAAACGCACAAACTATGTTGGACAATTCGTAACAATTGAACACGGCGCGTCAATTGAACCAGGGGTAAAAATATATCCTGGGGCATTTATTGGACGCAATGTGGTTATCGGTCGCGACACCATTATTCACAGCGGTGCACATATTGAAAATGCAACAATCGGTGCAAACAGTGTTATTAATGCCGGCGCAGTTATCGGTAAAGATGGATTTGGATACACACGCCAAAATGGAAAAAATATATTCATCCCACATGTTGGACGCGTAATAATTGGCGAACGCGTGTCTGTTGGCGCAAACACTTGCATTGATCGCGGCGCAATGACAGACACAACAATTGGGGACGGAACAAAAATCGACAACCTGTGTCAGATTGCACACGGCGTAATTATCGGTCAAGAGTGTTTCTTGGCCAGCGGTGTTGGACTGGCAGGTGGTGTTATTGTTGGCGACCGCGCATTACTGGGCGGACATGTTGGAATTGCAAACGGTGTAAAAATTGGAAACGATGCATCCGTTGGTGCGAACAGTGGTGTATTCCGCAATATCCCTGATGGCGAATCACATATGGGATACCCAGCCGGCCCAGGAACAGAATTTATGCGCCACTATGCATGGCTGCGCAAAAATGTAAAAAAATAAGGGAAAAAGGGAAACAAAATATGATTGATGCAAAAGAAATAGAAAAAATAATACCACATCGTGGTGATATGCGACTGATTGACGAAATTCGCGAATACAATGACACCAGCGCGGTCGGCATAAAATATGTACGCGACGATGAATTTTGGTGCACAGGACACTTTCCGGGCAATCCAATTATGCCGGGCGTTTTACAGGTCGAAGCATTGGCACAAACCGCATGCTTTGTTGCGTTTAAAAATCTGAGCGACGAAGAACGCAAGGACATGCTGGGATATTTTACAACAATGGAAAAAATCAAATTCTCGCACATGGTACGCCCCGGGGACAAATTGGAATTACATGTAGAATTATTAATGACCAAAATGAAACTGTATAAATTCCACGGTATTGCATTGGTTGGCGGCAAAAAGGTGGCAGAATCCACATTTACAGCCGTACTGCAAAAAGTCAATGCGTAACAAAAAAACAACGACAAGAAACGCCAAAAAGGCGTTTCTTTTTTTTAAGATAAAAAAACAAACCGCCAACAATTGCTTGTTGGCGGCAGCTCCCTTCCTTCCGGTTATCCGGAAACCATGCGTCATGAACCGTGCGCGCAAATAAAACAACAAATTTTGTTTTATGCGGCCTTGGCAACGGTTTCTGATGACAAAACTGAAGAATTCGCAGCATCCATTAACTTTTTAGCTTCGGCAAATACCATTGCTTTTACACGCATTGCCAAATCTGATGTTTCCATACTTTCTGCGGCGACATCAAAATTATCTGTACGAATTTGCAACGAAACATACGCACCAACCAACGAAGCGCGTGACAAATCTTCGATAGATCTGGGGGCATTATTACAACCAATTTTTAATTCATCTGCCAATGATACAATCTGACGTTCAGAATTAACCCAAACAGTTGTTGTCAGGACTTGATTCAAGGCAATCATTATTTCTTTGATATTCTTTTGCATGGCGCGCTTCCCCTCCTTTCGGGCGTTTTGTTGAAAAATATTCGTTTTTTATTGTACATACCAAAGTATTTACAAATCAAACAAATATTTTAGTGTTTCGTTTCGTTTTTTACCGAAAAAAACCCAGATTTCTGCGATTTATATCGGTTTTTATTTCTTTTTCCCTTGTCTATACAAATATCTTAGAACAAAAACGAATCGCAGGTCAAGCACAAAATATATTTATTTAAAAATAATTTTATTTTTTATAACTTTTTATTAAAAAACCACAATATACCACAGAACAACCATAAATTGTCATTGACAACCATAAAAACCCATGCTACATTTCGTACGAAGCAGGAAACAGGGGACCACGGAAAAAGCCCAAAAGAAGAAGATCATAAAATGTCATTGTTTCTCTCATCTTATGAAAATCGTTTGGATACCAAGGGGCGCATTTCTGTGCCCGCCCCATTCCGCGCTTCGGTTGTAAATGAAAATTTTTCCGGGGTTGTATTATATCGCTCTTTTACAAATAACTGTATCGAAGGCCTGTCAATGTCCCGCATGGAAAAAATGGCAGCCGCCGCTGATAAAATGGGCGTTTTTGACAGCGAACTGGACGATTTGTCCGCAATGCTGTTCGCAGACGCGCGCCAGTTGGCATTTGATGTTACCGGACGCATAATAATCCCCGCAGATTTATTAAAACACGCAGGCATCACAGACCGCGCAATATTTGTCGGACGCGGCAACAGCTTTCAAATCTGGAATCCAGATGCATTTCGTGCCGCCCAGGAAAAATCATTACAGAATCTGCGTAACGCACGGCCGAATCTGAAAATCGGCGAATAAAATTCAACAGTTCCTTTCTTCGTATAAAAAATTCCCCAATTGGGGAATTTTTATTTTTGTAACACAGACATTATATCCGCAAAATTATCATCAATCGTGCCACGCGCATCAATCTGGGCAAACCGCACCCCAGGCGCGTTTCGCAACCAATCTATTGCAGGAATTGTTGTATTAAAAAAATTATCCAAACGACGACGAATTATTTCCGGCGACGCGTCATCCTTGCGGTTAGCACCTTCGCGGATACGCTTGTTTATGCGCTGAATCAAAACATCTGTTGGCACCGACAGATATAACGCATACACATCAAACATTTCTGTATAATTATCAACCAACCATTGCGCCTGGGATACTTTGCGCGGAAAGCCATCTATGATAACATCTTTATCAACAGGTATTTCTGCACGGATTACATCAAACAATATTTCATCAGGCACTAAATTTCCCGCAGAAATTATCTTCGCAACATCAGAATCTGCCGGCATAGAACGCAAAATCGCCCCGGCTTCAATGTACTTATATGGCTGTTGCGCCATCAGCATACGGGAAATAGTCCCCTTGCCTACGCCCTGGCCACCCATCATTAAAATCATCTGTTTTTTTTTCATCACACCTGTATTCTATCATAAAAAACAAAACTGGGCAAATTTTGCCCAGTTTTATTTCTGAAAAACACACAAAATTATTTTTTGCTGTTTTCAATTGCAGCGCCCAAGATGTCGCCCAAAACAGAACCACTGTCTGCTTCGTTTGCGAATTCTTTAACAGCCTGCTTTTCCAATGTAACCTGTAATGCACGGATAGACAATTTAACAGTGTTATCTTCAACAGAAACAACAGACGCTTCGACTGAATCACCAATGTTAAATTTAGATGTATCCTGTTCAGATTTTTCACGCGACAGGTCTGTACGACGGATAACACCGCGCGCATCACCTGGCAACGCCAAAATCAATTCATCAGGTGTAATTTCGGAAACTGTACCGCATACAACCGCGCCTTTCTTGATAGATACAGCGTTGTTTTCTGCGCTTTCGGTCAATTGCTTGATCCCCAATGTAACGCGTTCTTTTTCTGGATTGATATCCAAAATCTTTGCTGTTACTTCTTGGCCACGAACGAATTTTTTCAATTCTTCTTCGTCCAATTTGTTCCATGACAAATCAGAGATATGAACCATACCATCTAATTCAGATGTCAAGGCAACAAACAAACCGAATTCAGTTGTGTTTTTAATTGGGCCTGTGATTACATCGCCAACATTGTGTGTTTCTGCAAATTGCTTCCATGGGTTTGGTTGCAACTGTTTGTAACCCAATGAAATACGACGTTTATCTTGGTCAATACCCAAAACAACAACATTTACATCCTGACCGTTTTGCAATACTTTGCTTGGGTGGATGTTTTTGTTTGTCCAGGACAGTTCAGACATATGAACCAGACCTTCGATATTATTGCCCAAATCAATAAATGCACCATAATCTGTTAATGAAGAAACCTTGCCAGATACTGTGTCGCCAACATTAAATGCACGTGACGCTGTATCCCATGGATCTTCTTCCAGTTGTTTTGCACCCAAAGAAATACGATGAGATTCTGGATCAAACTGAATAACCTTGACCTTGATCTTTTCGCCAACATGGACCAATTCACGTGGATGATTTACACGTTTCCAAGACAAGTCTGTTACGTGCAACAAACCATCAATACCGCCCAAGTCAACAAACACACCGTAATCTGTGATGTTTTTAACTGTACCTTCGATAACGGCACCCAATTCGATATTTTTCATTGCTTCGCGTTGTGCTGCTGCGATTGTATCAGACTGAATCGCGCGGCGAGATACGATTGCGTTTGTGCGCAATGCATCCATTTTCAATACGCGGAATTTATCTTTCAAGCCAATCAATGATTTTGCATCGCGGATTGGTTTATGATCAACCTGAGATGATGGCATAAACGCAAATACACCGTTAATATCAACAGTGAAACCACCACGAACAACATCGATAATTGTACCTTCTGGATCAATGCCTTCGGCAACTGTTTTTTCCAATTCTTTCCATGCTTTTTCTGCACGCGCCTTGGAATAAGACAGAACCGCAGTACCTTCGCGGGATTCATAACGTTCAACAAAAACGTCAATAATATCACCAACAGATGGTACAGATGCACCGAATTCTTTTAATGGAACGCGACCTTCGGATTTCAGGCCAACATCAACCATTGCAAAATCACCACGGATATCTTTGACTGTACCCTTGGTTGCATAGCCCTGTAATGTTTCTTGGGAACCGTAATTTGCGTCAAACATCTGGACAAAATCTTCGCCAGATAATGGATTAAATAAATCTTTGGATAAATCTTTCATCAGAAAATATTCATCAAAGTTTGCCACCCTTCACCAAGCTTTCGGGTGGCACGGCCACCTAAAATCTCTCTGGGGGTCTTGTGGGGTTAATCGGACTGACTTTGCGCCCACCCGCAAAATCAACAGAATTATACAGTAAAAATATACATTTGCAATAAAAAAATCCCCGTACAAACGGGGATTATACTTATTCTGTTTCTTGCAATTTTGCACGGATGACAGATAATGCACGGGCACGCTCTTCGATTAAACCGTTAAGATTCGCCTTGGTCAAATCAACAGCATATCGTATCGAATTCGCAAACGCCAACGCATCGCTGTTACCATGGGTTTTAAACGCAAATCCGCGCAACCCCAAAAATGTCGCACCCGCATATGAACGCGGATCAATCTTGTGTTTCAGACGCTTGAAAACATGCACCAAGAAAAACGCACCAATAATCGCCAATGCGGACTTCTTGAAATTTTCAACAATAACACGTTTTATTAATTTTGCCGTACCTTCGACCGTTTTTAATACGATATTACCCGTAAAGCCGTCCGTAACAACAACCTGGACGCGACCGGCGCTGATATCGTTTGCTTCGACAAAACCGATATATTCGTATGGCAAACTATCCTTGTTTTCTGTCAGAATTTTGTTTAAATGCACCAATGTTTCATTGCCCTTGGTTTCTTCGGAACCAATATTCAAAACCCCCAATTTTGGTTTTGGCATTTTACCAACAACTTCGGCATAAACACTGCCCAAGACGGCAAAATCAAACAAGATATTTTCATCACAATGAACATTTGCACCCAAATCCAAAACAACAACACGACTGTCCCCAGCACCAGATGGCAACATTGTTGTAATCGCAGGACGCGCAATCCCATCAATCGTTTTTAATGCCAATTTCGACAAAGACATTAACATACCGGTATTTCCCGCACTGATAACAGCCGCAGATTTCCCCTCGCGTACGTCTTTGATCGCCATGTACATGGATGTATCCTGGGAATGACGCAATACATCCATAACCTTGTCCGTACCCTTGATAACATTTGGCGCATTGATTATTTCGCAATTACGCGCAACGCGTGGATACTTGGACAACAGTTTACGCAAATTCTTGTCATCACCGAACAAGCGAAAGAAAACATCGCCTTCGCCATTTTGATATAAAAACTGATTTATACCACCCAATACCGCAACAGGCCCCTTGTCGCCGCCCATTGCATCAATAGAAATGATTTTTTTATCTTCTGACATTGTAAAACGAAAAAAGCAGAAACAGGCACATGACATGCGCCCTGCTTCTGCATTATTTTGTATTTAATATAATTATTTTGCACCGCATGCAGGACAAACATGATGTGGACGCTTCTTTTCGCCACATGTTTTGCATACACCGCATGGCATTACAGACAATGCGTCATGTGAACGGCGTTGTGCGGAACGTGCTTTACTTGTTTTACTTTTTGGCGTTGCCATTTTTCTATCCTTTTGATTTATAACTGTTCTATTTTATTCAATTCTTTACGATTTGCAAGTAAAAGTTTAATCGGATATAACCTGGGCACAAAACATACCATGATTATGCATCAGACCAATCACGGCACTGTGATCATCCAGCCCCATATAAAACCGATATCCCTGTTGTTCCAATGATTTTATTGTAGCCAACTTGAAATCAGCAGTGGTGCCACAATAATCCTGGGGTTTACAATATATGCGCTTGTTAATATTTGGCAGCAGGTTGTTAATATGATTTTCAACCTTGGTTTGTCCCATTGCCCAACGACCCGTGATAAAAACAATCGTAAAATCACGACCCAATGTTTCCAATATACGTATCATATTTTCATTAGGTTCACCAAATCTGTCATAATTAGGCAGCGCAAACTTATGACAAACAACACCGTCTATATCACAAAAAATCGCAGGTATTTCTTGCATATTATCCCCCAGTTACCGACGCCCAGTCTGGCTGAGAATCAACCAAAACTGGGCGACTGTGTATATTATTGGATGATATTAGATATCCAACAACTGTTGTTGCGCATTACCTTCGCGTGCCAATTTTTCTGCCTTTTCTTCTTCTTTGGCAATTTCACGCACACGACGCACATATGCACCTGTTCCAATTGGAATCAAACGACCAACAATCAAGTTTTCGTTGATACCAACCAATTTGTCTGTTGAACCACTGATTGCAGCGTCAACCAATACCTTGGTTGTCTGTTGGAACGATGCGTTTGATATAAATGAACGCGATGTCAATGACGCACGGGTCAAACCAACCAATACCTGAGAGGCTTCGGCCAATCTGCCACCATCACGCGCAACACGCGCATTTTCTTCTTCGAAATCAACACGATCAACAACCGCGCCCATCAAGAATCCTGTATCACCCGGATTCGTGATTTCAACACGACGTGTCATTTCACGTATCAGAATTTCAATATGCTTGTCATTGATAACCACACCCTGCAAGCGGTAAACTTGCTGAATCTGTTCAACCATAAATGTTGCCAGCGCCTTTTGCCCCAAGATACGCAAAATATCTTGTGGTACAGGATCACCATCAACCAACTTATCAGCCTTGCGTACGATATCACCGCTGCGGACCAACAGGTTTGTACCCTTTGGAACAGCGTATTCAACCGGTGCAGAACCATCTGTTGGTTCAATACGGATGATAATCTTGGACTTTGCGTCTTCCAATTCAATCGTACCGTCAATTTCTGCCAATAATGCAGGATTTGTTGGACGACGAACTTCCAGCAATTCATTAACACGTGGCAAACCACCTGTAATGTCGCCTGTACGTTTTGTCTGAACAGGGATACGCGCCAAAACATCACCAGCAACAACTTTGTCGCCGTTGGCAACGTTCAATATCGAATATATTGGCAACAGATATTCTGCAATTCTTTTGCCACCCAACGATATAACATTACCAGATTCATCAACCAATGTTACAGCCGGTTTCAATGCCTTTTTAGTATTTGTCTTCCAGTTAATAACCTTGCGCGATACGATACCTGTCATGGAATCAACTTCTTCTTGGTATGATACGTTTTCAATCAGGTCATTAAAGTTTACAATACCGTCCTTTTCCGCGATGATTGTATTTGAATATGGATCCCATTCTGCAACCTTGGCACCCTTTTCAACCTGGTCGCCATCATTAACAATCAACATTGATGCATATGGTAAACCACAGCTGAACAATTCTTTACCTTCGTCATCAACAATGGCCATCTTGCCATTACGCGACAAGACAACAATACGGCCAGCACTGTTTGTAATTGTATTTATACCAGACAATTTAACAGTACCCGCAACAGGAACTTCGATAAAGTGACTTTCTGTACCACCGGCGGCAACACCACCAATGTGGAAAGTACGCAATGTTAACTGTGTTCCAGGTTCACCAATCGACTGGCCCGCGACAACACCAACAGCTTCGCCAACGTGTACCAATGAATTTCTGGACAAGTCCATACCATAACATTTTGCACACAGACCATCACTGCAACATGTCAGCACACTGCGAACATCAACAGATGGCAAACCAGATTCATTGATTTTCTTGGCCAATGATTTGGTGATTAATTCGCCCGCAGGAACAATAACTTCCTTGGTTATCGGATGGATAACATCATGGGCCGCAGTACGTCCCAAAACAACATCACCCAGCGCAACAGACAATGTTGATCCCTGGTATACAGGTTTCGCAGTAATAAAGTCTGTTGTACCACAATCATGTTCTGTAACAACGGTATTCTGGGCCAATTCAACCAAACGACGTGTCAGGTAACCAGCGTCAGCTGTTTTCAACGCAGTATCCGACATACCCTTACGCGCACCGTGGGTGGATGTAAAGTATTCAGACATGGTCAGACCTTCTTTAAAGTTCGAAATAATTGGAACTTCGATAATAGAACCGTCTGGTTTCTGCATCATACCACGCATACCCGCCAACTGTTGAATCTGACGCTTGGAACCACGGGCACCAGATAATGCCATCATATATACTGAATTCCATTCGTCACCAGTTGACTTGCCCAGCGCAGCATATGCCATATCACCCAGTTTGTCTGTTGTTTTCTGCCACAAGTCAATCAACTTGTTATAACGTTCACCACCAGATAACAAACCGTTTTGATATTGTTCTTCAATTTCTGCAGCAGCCTTTTCAGAATCCGCAATTAACGCCTTCTTTTCTTCTGGAATAACGATATCTTCGAAACCAATAGAAATACCACTGCGTGCCGCCTGTTCAAAACCAACGTTTTTCAATGCGTCCGCCAATAAAATCATTGCCTTGTCACCACAACGTTCATAAGTTGTTGCCAACAATGCCTTGATTTCTTTTACAGGCATAACCTTGTTTACCAAATCAAATGGCATATTTTCAGAATCTGGTAACAATTCACCCAAAATCATACGACCAGCAGTTGTTTTGTATGTTTTTCCCTTGATACGCGCAACAATTGGTGTATGCATCGTGATAGACTTGTTTTCCAATGCCATCTGAACTTCGTCCATGTTCGCAAAACGTGGCGACTTTTCAGTGTGTTCACCATTAATCAACGATATATAGTACACACCCAAAACAATGTCCTGGGATGGAACAATCATTGGTTCACCGTTTGCAGGCGACAATACGTTATTAGATGATAACATCAGTGTACGCGCTTCTAATTGTGCCTCTAATGAAATTGGAACGTGAACAGACATCTGGTCACCGTCAAAGTCAGCGTTAAACCCAGCACATACCAATGGATGCAGACGGATTGCCTTGCCTTCTATCAAAACAGGTTCAAATGCCAACAATGACAATCTGTGCAATGATGGCGCACGGTTCAACAATACAGGATGTTCATGGATAACACTTTCCAAAATTTCCCATACAATATCTTCGCCATTTTCAACCATCTTGCGGGCTGTTTTAATCGTATTTGCATAATCGCCAGCCATCAAACGCGCATAAACAAATGGACGGAACAATTCCAATGCCATTGTCTTGGGCAGACCAACCTGATGCAATTTTAATGTTGGACCAGACACAATAACAGAACGACCAGAATAGTCAACACGTTTACCCAACATGTTCATACGGAAACGACCAGATTTACCGCGCAAAGAATCAGATAATGATTTCAATGGACGACGATTCTGGGATACCATTGGACGCGCCTTGTGCCCGTTATCAAACAATGAATCAACCGCTTCTTGTAACATACGTTTTTCATTGCGGATAATAATATCTGGCGCATGCATATCCATAAAACGTTTTAAACGGTTGTTACGAATAATTACACGACGATACAAATCATTTAAGTCAGACGCCGCAACATGTCCCGCATCCAATGTAACCAATGGACGCATATCAGGTGGAATAACCGGAATAATATCAGGCATCATCCATGCAGGATCTGTTTTTGAATCCAAAAATGCTTCGACCAATTTTAATTGCTTAATCAGGCCCTTGCGTTTTGCTTCGGATTTTGTATCCGCCAATTCTGCACGCAGACGTGTACGTTCATCGCCCATATCCAAATTGGATATAATAGAACGAACACCTTCGGCACCAATACCAACATGGAACGCATCTGCGCCAAATTCTTCGACCGCAGCCTGGTATTCATCTTCGCTGATAACATCATATTGTTTCAAGTTAGTTAAACCTGGTTCAATAACAATATATGCATCATAAGAAATAACCTGTTCCAATTTCTTTTGTGGCAGATTATTTAACAATGTTGCGATTTTACCTTCGCGCAGGAACCATGTGTGCGCAACAGGCATCGCCAATTTGATATGCCCCATACGTTCGCGACGAACAGATGATGGACCAACTTCTACGCCACAACGTTCACAAACAATACCACGGAATTTGATTCTTTTATACTTACCGCAGGCACATTCGTAATCTTTGACTGGTCCAAAAATCTGCTGACAGAACAGACCTTCGGCTTCTGGTTTCATGGAATGATAGTTAATGGTTTCTGGTTTTTTAACCTCGCCATGGGACCAAGATAAAATTTCTTCTGGGGATGCTATTGTAATACGCAACGCATCAAATTGTTCCTTGGTTTCTATCTGTCCAAATATCTTTTGCAACATTTTGCTCATTATATTTCGCTCCTTTCAGTCGCTTAAAGAGTTGTTAGTGGTTAGTTCTTAGTGTTCAGGTTCCGAACCCAAAAATGGGTTCGGAACTAACCACTAATCTATTTTCTTGGGTGTCATTGCCAGACCCAAACCGCGCAATTCACGAACCAATACATTAAATGCTTCTGGTGTGCCTGTTTGGATATCGTTATTGCCCGAAACAATAGATTCATACATCTTGTTTCGGCCCGCGATATCGTCAGACTTTACCGTCAACATTTCACGCAGCAAGTGTGCGGCACCGTGTGCTTCCAATGCCCATACTTCCATTTCACCCAAACGCTGACCACCCATGTGGGCCTTACCCGACAGAGGTTGTTGAGTTACCAAGGAATAGCTGCCTGTGGAACGCGCGTGAATCTTCTCATCAACAAAGTGATGCAACTTTAACATGTACATAACACCAACAGTTACTGGACGGGCAAACTTTTCGCCGGTCATACCGTCATATAATGTAAACTGACCTGTTTCTGGCAAACCAGCCAATTTTAACATGTTACGGATATCTTCTGATGACGCACCGTTAAATGTCGGTGTTGCCATTGGAACCCCGTCACGCAATAATGCGGCCTGGGCACGGACATCTGTATCCGTCATTTTTTCCAGTTTTTCAGCCGTCGCTGGCCCATAGATTTTGCCCATAATATTGCGCAAATCATCTGTAACCGCACGTTTGGCCTTTACTTCGTCCAAAACTGCACCAATCTGGGCACCCAATGTGCGGGCAGCCATACCAAGGTGAGTTTCCAAAATCTGACCAATGTTCATACGCGATGGCACACCCAATGGATTCAAAACAATGTCAACCGGTGTACCGTCTGCCAGGTATGGCATATCTTCCACAGGAACAACCTTGGATACGATACCCTTGTTTCCGTGACGACCGGCCATCTTGTCACCCGGTTGCAATTTCATTTTGTGCGCGATATAAACCTTGACTTCTTTCAAAACGCCTGCACTTAAAGAATTGCTTTCTGTTGCCTTGGATACTTCGGCATCAGCTTTTTCATTCAACTGTTTCAACTTGATAACATGTTGTTCACGCAATTCGTCAATCTTGGCCTGGGCTTCTTTGTTTTTAACAACCAGCTTTTTGACATCAGATGCCTTGATACCATCAAATACTTCTGATGTTAATTTTTTACCAATAAATGGTTTTACGCTGCCTGTGCCAGCTTCGATAACCAGACCTTCGGCGATTTGGAATATCTGATCTGCAAAACCTTTTTCAATAATCGCAACTTCTTCATCACGATCCTTGTTAATTTTTTCAATCTTTTGCAGTTCAATCATCTGGGTACGTTCGTCTTTCTTGACGCCATGACGTGTCAATACGCTGACGCCGATAACGGTACCTTCTTCGTTTGGTCCAACGCGCAAAGATGTATCTTTTACATTTAATGCCTTTTCACCAAAGATGTTACGCAATAACGCCTCTTCTGGGGTTAACAAGGTTTCTGATTTAGGTGTTACACGACCAACCAAAATATCGCCTTGTTTTACACGGGCACCAACATAAATAATACCAGATTCGTCCAGATTCTTTAACGCTTCTTCACCAACATTTGGAATATCGCGTGTCAAAGATTCTGGGCCCAATTGAGTATCACGAACCTTGAATTCCTTTTCAACGATTTTTACAGATGTAAATACGTCATCACGTGAAATACGTTCGGAAATAACAATCGAGTCTTCATAGTTATATCCGCGCCATGGCATAAACGCAACCAGTACATTGCGACCCAATGCCAATTCACCGTAATTCATCGAAGAACCGTCTGCAATAATATCACCAGCAGATATACGATCGCCAACCTTGACCAATGGTTTTTGGTGTATCAATGTTTCACTGTTGGAGCGTTCAAATTTTTCCAAATTATAAATATCAACGCCAGTTACAACATTGCGGCTGTTCATACATTTAACCACGATACGATTTGCGTCAACAGATTCAACAATACCACTGTGTTTTGCAACCTTACCCGTACGAGAATCACGCGCAACTTCGCGTTCAATACCCGTTCCGACCAATGGTGCCTGAACACGCAATAATGGAACGCCCTGACGTTGCATGTTTGAACCCATCAATGCACGGTTCGCGTCGTCATTTTCAACAAATGGAATCAAACCAGTTGCAATTGATACCACCTGACGTGGTTCAACGTCAATCAAGTCAACTTCGTCTTTGGCAACCATTGTAAATTCGCCATCAACACGCGCCGTTACCATTTCTTCGGCCAATGTATAATCTGCTGAAATCGGGGTATTTCCCTGGGCAATCTTATGACCCAATTCTTCGTCCGCTGTCAGATATATCATCTTGTCTGTAACACGACCGTTTTCAACAACATAGTATGGCGTTTCAATAAACCCGTATGGATTTACACGCGCATATGTTGCCAAGTGGTTAATCAGACCAATATTTGCACCTTCGGGTGTGTGAATTGGACACAGACGGCCATAGTGTGTTGGATGAACGTCACGAACATCAATACCGGCACGTTCACGATTCAAGCCCCCTGGACCCAATGCAGAAATCAAACGCTTGTGTTCCAATTCAGACAATGGATTATATGCATCCATAAACTGGGACAATTGCGATGTACCCAAGAATTCTGATACCAATGACATCAATGGCTTTACATTAATAACTTCCTGGGGTTGCATATTTGCAATATTTGGACTGGACAACGCTTCGCGTACCAGACGTTCAATACGAACCATACCTGTGCGGAAGTTTTGTTCCAACAATTCACCAACCGTGCGAACACGACGATTTGACAGGTTGTCAATATCATCAACAGTATCTTTACGATCGATAATGTTTGTTAATGTTTTCAATACCGCCAAGAAGTCAGACTTTGTTAACAAACGTTCATCTTCTGGTTTTTTACCAGATTCAATTTTCAAACGCTTGTTCATCTTGAAACGACCAACCGCGGACAAATCGTAATACGCAGGTTCAAAACCCTGGCGCAGGAACAGATTTATTGCCGCTTCTAATGTTGGGCGTTCACCTGGACGGATAATGTTATAAATTTCAATTAATGCTTCTTCGCGATTTGTTGTTTTATCTGCCAACAATGTGTTACGCATGTGCGCACTGATTGTTGTGTTATCAATGGAAATCAAGCTGATTTCTTTGATATTCATTTTGTCCAAATCGTTCAGGATTTCTTCGGTTATTTCTGTACCTGCTGGCAAGACAACTTCATCGCCAGACATAATTGGATCGAATAAATATTCACCAATCAAAGATTCAGGCAACATACCAAAATTCTTGGATGTATCCAACAGCTTTTTAATACGTTTTGCATTTAAACGATCGCCTTTGGATGCAATAACCTTTTTGTCTTTTGGATTAATCAAATCATAATTCAGACGATATTTATCCAGACCTTCGAATGATGATGTTTCACCAACCCATAATTTGCCGTCAAAAGACAATGGAATACGTTTATAAAACGCACCCAAAATTTCAGTATCAGACATACCGCGAATCGAAGGCTTGCGTGGGTCTGCAATCCATGCTTTTTCATCTTCGGCCGATGGCAAACAGCGCAACAATACGGTTGCTGGAACCTTGCGACGACGGTCGATGCGAACATAAATTACGCCCTTGGATTCTTCGAAATCAATCCAAGAACCATGTTCTGGAATAATACGCGCGGTATATGTGATTGGATTGCCTGCAACCTTGGCTTCTTTGGTTGTGGCAAAAACAACACCTTGGGCACGATGCATTTGTGAAACGATAACACGTTCAACGCCAGATGCGATAAAGCTGCCGCGTTCTGTCATCAACGGCACTTCGCCCATGAATATTTCTTGTTCTTTGATGTCGCGCAAAGTTTTTTTGCCATCTTCGGCGACGTCCCATAATATTAATCTCAGCTTCAATCTCAACTTGCTGGAGTATGTCATGTTACGCAACATGCATTCTTTTACATTGTATACAGGTTTATCCAATGTATATTCCACAAATTCCAAGTCGGCAACGCCGGCATAATCTTTGATTGGGAACATGGAAGAGAATACATTTTGCAATCCCATATTTTTGCGGGATTGCGGTTCAACATCTGCCTGCAAGAAATCTTTATAGGAATTATATTGGATTTCAACTAAATCAGGAAGCGGAGTTTGCAAAATACCTGTACCAAAAAATTTTCTAGGTCTTTGGATAACTGCCATCGGTTTTAATCCTTTTTTTTATGCGTTTTGCAAACAAGGCGGTACAAAAAGAAGATTTACAAACAAATTGTTAATTTAAATAAAATATTTTTAATAACGATTTGTTCAACAATCCCCTTTTTGTACCGCTTTTATTTATTATTGTGTATTTTACGCCTTTGTGCCCGCCTAGGATTTTATCCCACGCGGGCGGCGTTTTGTCATATTTTCATATGACGTATTTTTTGCTGGGACAAATGTCCCAAACAGATGAATTATTTCAATTCAACTTTTGCACCAGCTGCTTCCAATGTAGCTTTCATTTTTTCAGCTTCATCTTTTGCAACTGCTTCTTTGACAGCCTTTGGTGCAGATTCAACCAAAGCTTTTGCTTCGCTCAAACCTAAACCTGTGATGTCTTTAACAGCCTTGATAACTGCCAATTTGTTTGCGCCAGCTTCTGCCAAGACAACATCAAATTCTGTCTTTTCTTCTGCAGCAGCTGCAGCAGGACCAGCAGCAACTGCAACAGCAGCAGCAGCGCTTACGCCCCATGTTTCTTCCAATGCTTTGGACAGTTCAACTGCTTCCAAAACAGTCAATTTTGACAATTCTTCAACTAATTTTTGAATGTCTGCCATTTTTTCTACTCCTAATTTATTAGTTAGGTCAGAATATTGCTATTCTGATTTTATTGTTCTTTTTTTCCATACTCTGCTGAAACACGTGCCAAGCGCGATGCAGGTTCGACCAAAATACGCGCAATTGTAGAACGAATTTCCAACAGGGAAGGAAGCTTGGATAATTGCAATACGCCGTTCGCATCCAGAACGTCTGCGTCCATTTTACCGCCCAAGATTGTAAAATTTGGGTGAGATTCCGCAAATTTTGCCAATACTTTGGTAACAGCCAAACCATCTGTTGCAACCGCAACAGCTGTTGGACGACGCATCATTTCAGACACAGGTTCAAATTCAGTGTCTTTTAATGCCAACTTCATCAAACGGTTTTTGACAACCTTGAATACAGAAACCATTGGACGCAATTCATTGCGCAATGTTTCAAATTCTTTTACTGTCAAACCATTGTTTTCAATAACGAAAACACCGTTTGCGTCTTTCAGGGACGACTGTAACGCTGAAATCAAATCTGATTTTTCTTCGCGTTTCATCTGTTTATTCCTTCAAGCTTCTGTTTTGTTTAACTTTCCATCCAAGGTCGCCCTTGGGTGGGGCTTCGTTCCTGCCCCAAAGAATTTTTCTTTGTCTATGATGGAAATTAAGCAGTTTATTTTTACCACACCATCAGTCTTGGACAGAAATCTGTTTATGCGACCAGAATTTACACCTGGTCGCATTTAATTATTTTGCATCAACACGCAAACCTGGGCCCTGGGTTGTCGCAACAGAGATACCCAAAATATATTGACCCTTGGTAGATGCAGGTTTAACCTTTTTCAACTGATCAATCAACGCATTTGCATTTTCAACCAATTTCGCTGTTTCAAAAGACATTTTACCAATACCAGCGTGGATAATACCCTTCTTTTCTGCACGGTATTCAATCTGGCCAGCCTTGGCAGTTGCAACAGCTTCGGCAACGTTGTTTGTTACAGTACCCAATTTTGGATTCGGCATCAAACCCTTGGGTCCCAAAACACGTGCGATTTTTGACATTTTTGGCATCATGTCAGGTGTTGCAATCACACGATCAAAATTGATATTGCCCGCAGCCACAGAATCAATCAATTCTTCACCACCAACAACATCCGCGCCAGCTTTCTTGGCTTCGTCTGCCGCATTTGCAGTAAATACCGCAACGCGTACTGTTTTGCCCGTACCGTTTGGCAAAGACAACATACCACGAATATTTTGATCAGCCTTGGTTACATCAATACCCAAACGTATCGCGATTTCTAATGTTTCATCAAATTTCTTGGATGCATATTCACGCAAAGCATCAATCGCTTCGGCCAAAGAATACACTTTATCTGTATCCAAATTTTTCCAAGTTTGTTGTTTCTTTGTTAATTTCATGATATTATTCCCCCAGCTTTACGCCCATAGAACGGCATTGACCAGCAACAATATTCATCGCAGATTCAATGGTAGAGCAATTTAAATCCGGCATTTTCGCTTCGGCGATTTCTTTGATTTGCGCCTGGGAAATTGTGCCAACAAAATCACGACCTGGTTTATGAGAACCAATCTTTAATTTTAATGCTTTTTTGATATAATATGACACAGGTGGCAATTTCATAATAAATTCAAAACTGCGATCTGTATAAACAGTGATAATACATGGAATTGGCATTCCAGGTTCTTTGTCAGCCGTTTTGTCATTAAACTGTTTGCAGAATTCTGCAATATTTACACCAGCGGCACCCAACGCCGGACCAATTGGTGGCGCAGGATTAGCCTGCTTTGCAGGGACGACCAATTTGACCAATCCCTTAACTTCTTTCTTTGCCATTTTTCACTCCGTTTTTTTCGTTTGTGTCGTGGTACGATATGGCGTATCTACCACGGTTTGCTGTGATTTTACATGATATTTTTCAGAAAACCACAAAAATCTTTTGTTACTGCGTTATACGCGTTCAACCTGATTAAATTCCAATTCCATACTGGTTTCACGACCAAACACCAGAACAGTCACTGTCATTTTTTGTTTTACATTATCAACTTCGGATGCGACACCATTAAAGCCCGCAAATGGACCATCGATAACATGCACTTCCTGACCGACTTCGTATTCAATATCATCTGTTGCGACCGCACCTTCTTCGACCTGTTTCAACAGACGACGCGCTTCTTCTTCGCTGACAGCAATTGGTTTATTCTTTGCACCCAAGAACATAACAACCTGGGGAACCTGTCTGACCAAGGTAAATGTTTCATTATTTAAAACCATCTGAACAACAATATAGCCAGGAAAGAATTTCTTTTCACTTTTTACACGTTTGCCAGCTTTAACTTCTGTAACTTCGCGTGTTGGGACCAAAATTTCACCAAACAAAGCATTTAAACGACGTTTATCAATCTGTTCACGCAAACCACGCGCAACCTTATCTTCGCACCCAGTATGAACATTAACAACAAACCACTGCATTTTTTCTTCCATTTGCACTTCCTTTGCCTGTTATTAGAAAATCCAACCAACAATCGCGTTTAATACACTGTCCACAACAAAAAAGAACAATGTCGCCAGACCAGAAAACACCAATATCATTATCGTTGCACGCAAACAGCTGTCGCGTGATGGCCACACAATTTTAAACCATTCGCTGCGAACCGACTTAAAAAAATCAAGCATTTTCTTCATAAATACGCCTATAACTAAATACAGTTATTACTGGCAGGGGCAGAAGGAATCGAACCCTCATCCGCGGTTTTGGAGACCGATATTCTACCGTTGAACTATGCCCCTGTAAACACACTTTGACCACGCTTGACACTTTGCATACCAATGCGACAGTCTGCGCAAGGATAGCACACAAATATAAAAAATCAAGCGGAAATATTATAATACTTTCAACAAATACACGCAAGAACTTTTTTAAAACGAAACAAGAAAATACACCGACCCAAAAGCGCATATTTTTCTGTACTTTTTTTGTTTTTTCCCTTGCATAGCACACTGTTTTTTGTCTACAATACCACTGAATCCAGGGGGAGAATTTCGTGCAAAACCGCGTAGAACCGCCAGTTTTAATATCCAGGCTGATGACGTTCGTATTGGCGACCGCCATTGTTGTCGTCTGCGCATTGGGGGTGACGCTGTCAAAAATGTTTCCACTTAACCGACCACAGATATTCTTTTTATCATCACCTGTTCGTGACGGTCAAGATATAAAACTGGTTGAAATGCCACCCAAGGATGAAAACCTGGATACATATAAAAAGGCGTTCGTGTTTGAATACATAAAAAACAGAAATGAAATTGTCGCAGACGCAAATGCAATGCATAAAAAATGGGACAGCCGTGGTCCTGTGCGCACAATGTCAACAGATGAAGTATATGCCGGTTTTATAAACACAAAAATATTTAATGATATTATGACCAGTATACCCAAGATTGACGCACAATGCGCAGTGTTCTTTGACGGCGCACCAATGCTGTTATCATCAGACACACCAGAAACAGAATCTTATCAAATAAAATTTAGGTATATATGTAAAGATTATACTGGACCTGAGACACAAAAAGATTATACAATAAAGATAAAGTTATCTGAAACAGATGACAGAAAGATAAAATGGGTCGACCGTATTGAAAACCCGCTGGGACTGAAAGTGGTAGAATATACCATCGTGTCCGGCGATGGTGACCCGCTGGATACAGAGTTTGTTCCATATACACAAATTACTGATCCATACACAATTGAACAAACGGAAGGTTTGATATGACACTGAGAAATGCTTTTAAATTGAATATATCTGTATTATGTCTGGCTGCGTTATTATGCGCGCCATCATATGTATTCGCCGATGAATACGGTATCCAAGAAGCATGGGATAATCCGACCGCAAACATGGCCAGCGGCAGTACAAAGCCCGGATACGCACAATTGTCCTGGGCCCCTGGTTCTGTTTTGCCAATAAAACTGCGTAACGGCATGGTAACAATGGTAACATTGCCAAACGGCGAACAAATTGCAGATGCTGTTATTGGAAATACCGGTCTGTTCACAATCGATGCAACCCAGGGTGACAGAACAATGTTCATTTCGCCAGAGGCAGCAAACCAAGGTTCTGATACAAACATGATTGTAACCGGCAAGTCTGGCAATAAATACATATTCTATTTACGCAGCGAACCCGCAAACGCCAGTGAAATTACCTATTCCCAGGTCGATATTGTTCTGGACGACGGTGGCGCGTTAACATCAAACGGAACACCCGCAGTGGTCAGCGGTGGAGCAAAATCAATCTTTCAAAAATCTGCCAAACAATCCAGCGTTGTTGGTGTTGATGGCGAAGATTACGGTTGGATAAAATCAATGAAAATTGACCCTTCTGAATTCAGATTTGATTTGGATATATTCGTCCCAAATCCAGACGATTATGTTATCGCACCAGAACGCGTATGGCGCGACAGAATATTTACATATATTGACTTTGGCGACAAGGTTATTTCAATGACACAAAGACCTGTTGTATCATTGTTGGTCGAAGGCGGTGAATCCCCAGTCGGATTCAGAACAGATGGCGAAGACGGCAGATTATTAATCGTAGAAGCAGTCGGTGACATGGTGTTACGCAGCGGTCAAAGAATCGTATGTATCAAAAAACGCGAAAAACCGTTCTTGATTACCGACACTGCATCTGTTATGGCATTGGCTGAGGCAAATGTGGCACAGAGCATGTTGTCCGGACAATCACTGAACAATATTGCATACACAGACAGTATGGCCGCAATGAGCATGGGAACAAACTATACAGGAACACCTGTGTTTGTTGGTAACACAGCAACAGTTAATCCAAACACTGGCGCGGGTTATTATATGCCAGCCGGATTTGTTGCGCCACAAACATTGCCCGCCACAGGCAGTGTTGTAAATATGCTGCCGACACAACGCAATACAGCCGGCGCGTATTTGCCACAAACAAATATACCGCTGATTCCAAGTAATCAATCAGGCGTTGCAATTGAATTAAAATCCGACACTTCGGTCAAGGCACTGGAAGACTATTGGACAAACATGCTGGCAAAATTCAGCGGCGAAGACGGACAAGGCCTGTTGACACCGTATAAAGACATGGTTTTCTTTGCGGTCGATGAACAAGGCGTCGGTGATTTGGGGGCAGATTCTGTCGCGGCGCGTCTGTACCGCCTGCGCGTGGGACCATTTGCAGATATCGATACGGCACAAACACTGTGTGATAAAATGCTGAAATTCAGTGGTACCAGTTGCAATGTCGTACGCATGCAATAATTAACAGCAACACCCCAAGGGCATAATATGAGTAAATTAAGCCAACAGATTTCTGAACTGAAAAACAATACGCCAAAACATATTCAATGGTTATTGATGGGGGCGGCATTTATTGTCGTGCTGATTTTGATGACGATTTTATTGTCAGGCAATAATGAAGATTCTGCGGAATTGATTGATATGAAATCAGACACAACAAAATTACTTATTAAACCAGATGCAATAAACTGGGCCGACAGTGTCGTTGGACAAAAGAAAAACGAAACAATAACAATTGCTGCCAGCGCGCCCGTCAATGTTATTGCGGTCGAACGCGATAAAGATGTCACGGGACTGGAAGTAAAAAATACATGTACTGGTATGGGTGAAATCAACAAGACATTAACATGTAAAATAACCGTATCTTTTGTCCCAACCGTCGCAATCCCCGTAGAAACAACATTAATTTCTGTTACATGGCACGACGCAGACAAGACAGAAGAAATGAAACATTCTGATAAAATTGCACTGACGCTGGGGGCAACCCTGCCAAAACAAGAAGAAAAAAAATCAGAACCTGTTATAAAACCGGTCGAAAAGCCAGTTGAAAAGCCAGTTGAAAAACCCGCAGAAAAACCGGCTGTTGCAGAAACTGTTCCAGAAGAAATAACTGTAAAAAAAGAAATCGTCCAAGAAGTGGAAACAATCGCACCCAGCATCGACTTTGAAGAACCAATAGAAGAAGATACTTATACGCGACCACCTGAGGCATGTTCTGATTTCGCATTTGCGGGATATGATAAAAATGGCGTTCAAATCGGTTGGATAAAACCCCAGGCGGGCGCATATAAGTTCCACCCGTTCGCAGATAAAAACTGCAACAATCCAACCGGGATATATAACCCCGACACAGGAATTATAACAGACATAAAAAACAGCGGCAAAAAAATCGGCACCGATGCAGAACATATACAAATTGATATTATTTCAAATGGTGCATTGCCAGAATTATCAAACATGCCTGCAATAAAAACCGTAAACCGCGCCAGACAGCTGGATTCAAGCGAATTGAAAAATGCACGAGGCATGGGGAAAGCAGGTGCTGATGGACAAAGTATTGTAAAACCCGCACCACCATCAGATGTACTGTTCGAATCATCAGGAACGGACACTGTTACAAACAGCGCCCCATATGACAGAACATTTATTTTACGTCAGTACAAGCCAATTCCTGCGACAATTGTGTCCGATGTACGCGCCGATATGAAAACCCTGGAATTAGGTATACCAGTGCGCGCAACAGTGGACAGAAATGTCTATTCAGATAATGGACGCACCGTTGTTATACCAACAGGAACACTGTTGTTGGGGTATGTTACCGGTGAAGTCCCAGGACCATACAAGGCAATCGGTCGCATGAATATACAATGGTATCAATTCATATTGCCAAATGGTGTGGAATTTAATTTCCCTGCGGGGGGCAAAGATCCTTATTCAGGCGATTCACAAGGACGCATCGGTGTCCCAGGACGCGGCAGTACCGATTATATGGAACAATTCTTTATGCCTATGCTGACCGCAATGGTTCCTGCGGCTGTGAACCTGATTGCGCCAATCAGTGATGCATTTGTTAATCAGATTGATTTAGACAATAATACGGTTGTACAAAGCGGTACAATGCGTTCTTCGGAATTGGCAAAAAATGAAATTATAACCGCATGGAACAGCGTTGCACAAAAACTGATGGTCGATATGATGAACAACACTGTACCACCGTTTACTATTCCTGCGGGAACACGTATCACGGTTTATTCGCCGGTCGATTTGCAGGTTACATGTGGTGATAAAGGATCTTCTGATAAAAAATGCGCGGTGGCAGCATATGATACAGGAAAACGGCGCAATATAACAGAAGCCGATATGGATTTAATACCCGCAGACGATGATTCTTGGATTGGACAGGCACGTTCGTTCGAAGCAGGTAAATTCTGTACAATGGACAACGACGGAATATATAGAGTAAAAGAAATCTGTGCAACAGAAAGCTGTGATGGATATTCGTACAGTACATTAAAATTGTGGTGTGAATCAATGAACTATAAATCCAAAACAGAAATAAAACAAGAAGCCTATCACGAGAGCGAAAAGAAAAAGTATCAGGATACATATGGAACAAATGATTCCAAAACAACTGAACAACAGGCCGCATACGATGAAATGGTCGGTATAACATATGATGAAAATGGATATGTAGAAAACCCATTTCAAACAAATTCTGCAACAACAGAAAGTGCCGGCGGTTTAACATGCGAAGATGGTACACCACCAGATGCAAACGGATGTTGCACCGGTGAAATATACACCGATATGGGCGACCAAGGATTTAATTGTTGTCCATCATCTGGGGGCGATTGTTTCCCACCCCTGATATAAAAAACAAAACCCACCAATTGGTGGGTTTATTACTTGAAAAAATAACAACAAGGATTATATAAAAAACAACCAAGAAAAACTGTCTGATATTTTTGTGCGCAATATTTGCGCACTTTTTTTATTAGATAGTTGATATATACAACAAAAAAGCGATTCGTAAAACAAAACATAAATCACGAATCCGAATCAGTTTTCTGATTCGTAATTCAACCATCGGTTGTAATGTTTTGAAGGAATCTTTTCTTAGTTTATATATCTTTAACGAACAAAAAACCAAAGGAGAAAGAAAAAATGACAGCAGTATCACAAATCATATCAGCAGAAAAATTTCAATCCGCAGAACAAATATGGTTTTGGTTTCTGTATTCTAAATCTGTACGAAATGAATTTTCCAGATTTCACAACAATCAAACACGCAGACCGTGTGAAGTGCTGGACGTGGAAACAATGATAACAAAATTGTATCTGGCCGGAAAACTGAGTGACGAACAATTAAATGTCATGAAAAAATTTGGCGACCGCAGACGCGCACCAAATCAATATATATGGGCGGAAAATCGCGCGGCAGACCTGTGGCGGCGCGCAATGGATACTGTGTATGTCGCCGCAAAAAAAAGCGGGTGGATTGACTGAATAAAAAACATACTGTATCGGGGGAACATGTCCCCCATATAAAAAAACAGGAACAGATTATGATAATAATAGCATTCGCACCAAAAACATCAAAAAAAATACCTCAAATTATTTGCACCAGATTTAAACATGTTGCACCAATTATTTTAAATAATAAAAAAATGAGCTTATTACAATTTGCAGGTAAACATAATATACAACATATAAACCTGAAAATGAGAGATATCAAAATACTGAAAAAACACGGATGGAAATTTATATTTACCAGCAATAATATACCACAAAATTTTATCCCTGACCGGGCGTGGTCTTGTGTCGATTTGACAAAACGCGCATTGAATATAAAAAATATATTTATACAAACACCAAATGCACTGTATAAATACCTGATACAAAACAAATAAAAAATCCCCAAATGGGGACTTTTTATTTGTTGTTGCGTTTTATCATTTCCATCTGGATAATTCCAAATATATTAGAAACAGTCCAATACAAAACCAATCCAGCAGGCATCCATGCAAACATTATCGTAAATAATATTGGCATCCAACGCATCATTTGCTGGGTACGCGCAATCGCATCGTTTGCGTTTGACGATGACTTTGATTGCGATGTCTGCAAACGCTGTTGCAACCACATCGTTATACCCATCATTATCGGCAGAATAAAGTACGGATCCATCGCCGATAAATCAGATATCCACAAGAAATGTGCACTGCGCATTTGAACCGATACCAATAATGCCTTGTACAATGCAAAGAATATTGGAATCTGAATCAACATTGGCAAGCAACCAGACATTGGTGAAGTCTTGTGCGTTTGATATAATTTCATCATCTCCATTTGCAGACGCATTTTGTCATTAGCATACAATTTCTGGATACGTTGCATTTCTGGTTGCATCTTTTGCATCGCAGCCATTGATACATATGACTTGCGCGTTAATGGCCACATCAATAAACGCAATAAAATTGTCATTATGATTATCGCAACACCATAATTCATTACCAAAGAATTAATAGCATTCAACAACCATAACATTGGACGCGCCAAGAACCAGAACCAACCATAATCAATCGTTTCCGCAATACCTGATATGTGTTGCTGGGCCGCGTTTAATACAGACTGATCACGTGGACCAACAAACAATCGGGTTACGATTGTTTCTGTTTGATGCGACGGAACAACAACCGCAGATACCGCCGTATCAGAAATATATGTATCACCAGTCTTTTTAATGCGAATTGTTTGGTCCGGGCGTTCAACAGACGCAACCGTTTCCCAATACTGGTCCGCAAAGCCAGCAAAACCGTATGTTGTTGAATAAGCATATGATTGCTTGTCCAATTTATTCCATGGAATATTTTCCAGGTCAGAATTTACATATGATATTGCGCCCGTTTCAACACCAGAACTGGATGCCATGTCGTTGTCGCGAACAATGCGAACATATGGCGCCAATGTAATATCACGCCCCGATTTATTATTGATGGTTTCTGTAATCGTAATTATATAATCTGATACAGATATGTTACGCGTAAATTCAACCCCGGAATCGTTGCGCCAAACATATGCCCCGCCCTGATTCTGCCATACAGTTGTCGCCACAGGAACCGCAGTACCGTTTGATAACAAACCAATTTCAACATAATTATTATCTGCGCCAAATAATGTAACCTGTTGGGATGAATCACCAGAGACAGTATAATCAGACAACTGAACATCGGAAATTCTTAAACCTTGGACAGATGCAGTTATTTTATCTGACGACACAGACCCTACCGGAACAGACGAGATGTCCACACTGGGAATATTTTCAACAATATCTGTTGTTGTTTGTTTTGGCGACATTATCGCACCAATTGCCCACCATGCCGCAAGAAATAAAATACACCACCATAAAAAACCAGAAAAACCAGATTGCTTGGCCGTGGCGTTCCTGTTGGCGTTCCACTGATTAAACCCAGAATTGTTATCCAAATACTTTACCATAATTATTTTTCACCCTTGGTTGATTGTAAACACTTTTGACGCGCGATATAGACCGATAATAAATACAAGCCAACACCAACAACAATGCAAATGTCTGCGATATTAAACGCAGGCCAACGCAATGCGCCAATATGAAAATCCAGAAAATCTATTACCGCACCAAAACGAATACGATCAATCAAATTCCCCAACGCGCCACCAACAATTAATGCCAGGGGTAAACGCTCGTACCCGTGGGAACGCGCAAATAAATAATACATAATTGCCACAATAACAGCACCCGTAACGATAATCATAATCAATGGTGCCGCTTCGCCCAATGTGCGGAACAATGAAAATGATGCGCCCGGATTCCAGGTAAAGACAATATTAAACCAATCAAAAACATGCGCCATTAAATACGGCACAGGAACAACAGACCATGCGTCACCATACAATGGAAGGCCACCTGTAATTAAATATAACAAAATCCCCTTGGATATTTGATCCAAAAATATCACACCGATAATAATCGATATAACAGATAAAAATTTTTTCATGTATCCTTCCTTTGAAAATTTATACGCATGAAATATAACAACATACTGCAACAAATGCAAATAAAATGTCCCTGATAATTCAGGGACTTTGTATCAATCTTGCTTGTCCGATATAACGCTGGACAAGGCAGAATAATCATCGGCACGCATATCACACAACAAGTCTTCGATACGACGGTCCGATATACCCATATGGGACAATATGCTGTACCCCAAAAAGAACGAAGATTCAATCGTTTCAGGCATTGCAACATCAACGCCATCTGACAACAAAATCTTGGAATCGGCCAAATTACGCGCACGCGCAAACACTTTGACACGCGGGGCAACAGACTTAATCGTCAATATTGCACGATGCGCAGTTGTGGCATTATCCAACGCAACAACAACCCCAGATATACTGCGTGGCTTTAAACCAAATTCCTGCAATACATCCGCGTTTGTCGCATCACCATAAACAACATTAAATCCACGTTCGCGCCCCATCATTACAGCACTGACATCCAAATCAATCGCAATGTATGGAATAGATTGAGAATCTAGCATCTGACACACAATTTGACCAACACGACCAAAACCACAAACAATCACAGATGGTTTTGGAACAGTAACACCAGCATCACGCACCGGGAAAAAGCGCGCCGGCAAAATCTTGCCAGTACGCTGTAAATAATCATACAGACACAATAACAGTGGCGTTGCCATAATAGATAACACAATTATTGCGGTTAATATTTCTTTGTGTGTGTATGGAATCGCTTCTATACCACTGGAACGCATTGTTTGCAACATCAACAAGGCAAATTCACCGCCCTGGGCCAATAACAACGCAATCATTGTCGCATCTGGGGTGCGAACACCACGAACACGCGCAACCATGAAAATCGCACAGAATTTTATCGCAACCAAACCAACAAATCCCAATATTACAATATACCAGTTACTTAACAACATTGGGATATTCAACCCCATACCCAACGATATAAAGAACAACGCCAGAAATAATATGGAATATGGTGCAACCTCGGACGCAATCTGATGACGATATACTGTTTCTGACATTAACATACCCGCCAAAAACGCGCCCAATCCAGACGGCAAACCCAACAAATCTAAGACAACTGCCCAGATAACAATATTCAACATAACTGCCAATAAAAATACTTCTTTGGATTTCAATTTCGCAACATGACGCAATAATGGCGTCATAATAAAACGACCAATCAAAACAACAGATATTATCAAGGCAATCGATATCACAATAACATCAATCGCAGCAACCCCCAGATTAAAAGTACGCCCCGCAAAAACAGGCAACATTGCCAACAATGGAATCGATAATAAATCTTGGAATAACAATATTGAAAATGTCTGGCGCCCCATATCTGTATTCAATTGATGACGGTCTGTTAATAACTGTAAATCAGCAGATGTACTGGACATCGCCAACATCAACGAAACCATTATGCACCCCATCATGGACCACTGGGTCAATCCAAACAACATTGGGAACAACATTACCGCAACCATTAAAACCTGGGCCGCACCAAAACCAAATATCGTGCGACGCAAATTCCATAAACGCTTTATATTTAATTCCAGACCAATATTAAACCACAAAAACAAAATGCCGATATCACCCAGAAATGACCATGTTTCCGTTAACTGGAATAAATTAAAAACATGTTGACCAGATAATATCCCCGCCAATAAAAACGCAACCAGCGCACCAATCTTGAATCTGCGCAACAAATAAACCAATGCGAATAACGCCGCAAAAAATATTAATATGGAAATTGACATCTGCCCCTCCCCCTTGCCGTGTCAAAATACATCGTTATGTTTTTATTATATCAAATTGCGCGCCAATAACGCAAATGTTTCAGGCGATAAATTTTCAGCACGTTCCGTACCCGTCAAACCATACGACGCCCAATCAACCCCAGGCATTATCGAACGTATCATTTTACGACGCTGGCCAAATAATTTTGCCGTAACTTGTTCCAATTTATTCAAATCTGTTATACGGGAAATTTTTTCTGCATTTGGTATTATTTGAACAACAGCACTTTGCACCTTGGGACGCGGAACAAACGCGGTGTTTGGAACATCAAATAAAATTCGTGCGTCTGCAATCAATGAAGTCAACACCGCTAAACGACCATAATGTTCGTCACCAACACGGGCGGTTATGCGTAATGCAACCTCGCGCTGGAACATCAATGTCAAAGACGCAATCGGTTCACCGCGCACAATTCGTTGCAACCAACCAATTAACAATTCTGTACCAACATTATACGGTAAATTTGCACATATCGCATAACGCGAAAATCCAAATTCTGCAAAATTAACCCGCAACGCGTCGTCATACACAACAGATAAACGACCGTCAGATGCAGCAATTATTTCAGATAAAATCGGGGCTGTTGTACAATCTTTTTCAATTGCGACGACACGTTTTGCACCCGCCAACAATATCGCACGCGTTAATCCGCCAGGACCGGGTCCAACCTCTATGACCGGGATGGATTCAATATCTGGAACACTGCGCGCAATACGACCCGTTAAATTTAAATCAAATAAAAAATTCTGACCAAATTGCTTTTTAGGTTCCAAACCACAATCGCGCATCATTGCAGATACAGGTGGCAAATTTAAAATCTTGTCCGTCATAACGCCTTGCGCCCCCCGAACGCCAATGTCAATGTACCATCATCAATATAATCCAAATCGCCACCCAACGGAACACCCGACGCCAATTCAGAAAATGTAATTGGATGTTCATCACCAACAAATGACATAATATAGTGCTGGGTGGTTTTTCCTTCGACCGTGTTTGGTAATGCAAATATTATTTCACAAATACCTTCGTCTGAAATACGCTGTGATAAATTAGAGATATTTAAATCTTGGGGCAAAATACCAGATGCGCCAGACAACAAACCACCAATTATATGATAACGACCATGAAATACAGATGATTTTTCCAAAACCCAAACATCAGACAAATCACGAACAATGCACAGCTGGCCGTTGGCGCGTGATGCATCACGACAAAATTCACACGCCCCACCACCAACATCTGTCAAAACACCACATGTTGGACACGGGGCAATATTTTCAACCGCATCAATTATCGCAGACGCCAATGCCGCACCACGTCCCGTTTTATCCTGTAATAAAGACAGGGCAATACGCTGGCCACCACGCGAACCAACGCGTGGCAATTTTGCAAATAACTTTATCAACTTTTCTATTTTTGGATTCATGGTAACAACATACTAATGAAAAACATAACTGTCAATACTGTTTGCGGTCGCAGATGTTTTTATTTTCTGGGCACCTGTTTCCGATAAACCATATGCACGAACACGATATAATCCCGTTCCCGTCGGTTCAATAATCGCATCAACACCCAATTTATTTTTTACATTTTTTACCTGGGTCTGGGCCGCCTGCTTGGACGAAAAAGCCCCGAACTGAACACCTGTCCCCGCCCCGGCTGATGACGACGATGAAACAACACCCGAAGTGGCAGAATACTTTGGCGCAGCCGCAGCAGTCGCCGTATTATACGCAGATGAAAAAGTTGTTGGCTGACTGTTCGTATTTGCAACAGTGGGCACAGGCTGGGTTGATACATTTACAGACACCGGCGCCGCACCATCCCCAACAATTGCAAAACCACGCGTTAACATTTGTGCCGCAATATTTGCACGAACATCTTTATTTTCTGCACCCAAAACAACCGACATTAAATGATTATTGCCACGACGCGCCGTCGCAACCAATGAATACTTAGACTTTTTCGTATACCCCGTCTTCATACCGTCACAGCCAGCAAAAGAAGTCAACAAACGATTACCATTTGTATAGGTCTTGCCATTATATACCCATGACTTAATACCAAAATAATGCCAATATTCAGGAAAGTGTTTATAAACCGCCATTGACAATAACGCAATATCACGCGCAGTCGACATATGATCATCATTAGGCAAACCAGAAGAATTTTCAAAATTAGTGTTCGTCAGTCCAATTTCACGCGCAACACGCGTCATTAAATCTGCAAAAGATTCTTCCTGGCCGCCTTTGAGATTTTCGGCCAAAACACGCGCAACATCGTTTGCGCTGTAAACCGCAACAGCCTTTATCGCATCTTCGACCTTGATTTTATCGCCGGCCGCCAACCCCAGTTTTACAGGCTGGGCATTTGCAGCAGATTTTGATACAATCAGATAATCATCCAAACTTAAACGATTATGCGCCAAGGCATCAAATGTTAAATACAACGTCATTATCTTGGTCAAACTGGCCGGATAATTTAACTGATTTGCATTTTCTTGGTACAGTACATGACCGGTATTCATATCCGCAACCAACGCCGCACGATACTGGGCCGCATATGCGCCACCAGACAACAATACAAATATTATAAAGGATATCATTCTTCTCATACACGGTATGTTAGTAAAAAAACATATATCTGGTCAATCATTAAAAAAATCCCCAAACGGGGATTTTTTTTAATCCAATGTTCGCAAACTAATTTTATCTTCGTCCACGATAACCAATTTTCCGGTATTTATATTAAAACGACGGGCGGCATTAAAGCCTTCGCGTAATCCGAACAACTGGGGGTCATAAATTGGGAACACGCCACGCAGTAAACACAACTGATTTGCAACAACCGCTTCGTTACACACAGCAATTACTGGGATGTCTGGTTTACGACAAGAAATTTCTGTCGCAGCAATTGTATCACGCGCAAAAACAACAATCGCAGACGCCTTGTTCAAATATGCCATTGATGCAACCGAACGCGACCAATCATTTTCTGGCACATTTTCAACACGCGACCAATCATACGGATTGGCAATCGTGTCACCGTCCGCATTAGACAAAATGTTATACATCGTTTCAATCACATTTACAGGATTCATACCAATTGTTGTTTCTTCGGATGTCATTGTCGAATCCGCACGCAAATATGCCGCATTGGCAACGTCTGTAATTTCTGCACGGGTTGGGAATTCGCTGTTAACCATAGATCCCAACATTTGCGTTGCAACAATTACAGGACGATTCATTTTTCTGCATTCGCGAATAATATGACGCGAAATTGCGGGCACTTCGGCATAAGGAACCTCTACCGCCAAATCACCACGCGCAATCATTATACCGTCCGCAACCGATGCAATATCTGTAATACGCGCAACCGCATTTGGACGTTCGATTTTTGCAATTATTTTAATTGGATGCGATGTGCGTTCTGTTATAAAATCACGCACTTCGGCAATATCTTCTGGTTTTTGAACAAACGATATCGCAACATAGTCTGGTTTTTTTGTAATTGCGTATTCTAAATCAGCCCTGTCTTTTGGCGTCAGAACAGATGTTGCAATTTCTGTATCTGGTAAATTAAAGCCACGTCTGGACCAAATTTCTGTTCCACGAATAACAATTGCATCTACGCGTTCTGGGGATGCAAAATCAACGCGCATTTCAATCTTGCCATCGTTTAACAAAATTCTGTCCCCAACACGCAAAGACGCCAACACATCTGCATCCGGCAATTGGACACGCGTATCATCGCCAGGTGCAGAATCTGTGTCAAATGTAAACTTTTGACCAATTGTCAAAGGATATTTTTCTTCGGTGGCAAAATTACCAATGCGATGTTTTGGCCCCTGCAAGTCAACCATAACCGCAACTGGTGTTCCCAATTCTTGGGATATTTCACGAATCATATCAATTTTACGCCCCTGAACATCACCGGTATCATGACTAAAATTCAAACGACACATATTAACACCCGCAGATATCATGCGCGTCAGGGTTTCTTTATCTTCACATTTTGGACCAATAGATGCAGTAATTTTTGTAAATTTATTCATAAGCTTTTTCCTGAGTATTTTTGTTTTTCTTGATTTTTACGAATTATCATATATCATAATCTTGGCAAATAAACAAGGGGAAAACAGAAATGAAACAAGCAAATCACGGTGCAATCGATAACGAACAACTGGTCAGCATCATCGAACGCATTGAAAAACTGAACGAAGATACCGCCGCAATCGCAGCAGATATCAAAGAAATTTACAGCGAAGCAAAATCTGCTGGATTTGACCCAAAATACATACGCCAGATGATACGTCTGCGTAAACTGGACCCAGATGAACTGGACGAAGCAGATGAACTGACACAAATGTACAGAAATGCCCTGGGGTTGTAATGAAAGGCTTTACACGAACAATCGAAGATTTTAACTGTGCCCATTGCGGCACAGTTGTTCGTGGTAACGGATATACCAATCATTGTCCAAACTGTCTGTGGTCAAAACATGTGGACAATAATCCTGGCGACAGAAACGCCACTTGCGGTGGCATGATGAAGCCAATATCCGCAGAAACAGATGGCGACAAATTTGTCATAACGCACAAATGTGAAATTTGCGGAAAAATAAAAAGACAAAAAACATCTGATAATGATAATATTGATGCGATTATCGAATTAAGCGCAGATAAATCTTTTATTTTTGGCAAATAAATATTGCAGCACATATATATTAAATCCTATACTGGTCACATGCGCGAGTGGCTGGAAAATCAATATCAAAATAAATTCTTGTACACGCCGTTTTTACTGGCCGGCGGGGCGGCATTGTATTTTACAGCAAATCAAGAACCCGATTTAATTACAACCGTTTTGCTGACCGCCACAATGTTTGCAATCTTGTTAATACCAAAGGCAACAAAACTGTTGCGCGCACCGTTTATTTTAATGTTTGGATTTTGCTATGCATTAATATTCACACATATAATCAACACACCTATTTTAAAACACGATATACACAATCTGAATATAAACGGCGTGGTTACAAACATTGATTACACACCCGATAAAAACAGAATACTGTTGTCGGTGGATGCAAATGAACTGGGGGCCGGGAACAAACAAACGGCCATCAGACTGTCTGTGATTGACGACATTACAATGCCAAATATTGGTGACACAATCAATGTAACCGGAAAATTGTTTAAACCAGACGCACCCGTTGCGCCAGAAGCTTTTGATTTTTCACGCTGGTTATATTTTAACAAAATTTGCGCAACAGGATATGCCACCAACATACAAATCACAGACAGTTCGGTATTGTCTGGGATAAAAAATTTACGCGATAAAATACATCGTAAATCAAATTCTTTTTTAACAGACACATTGGTCTTGGGTTATAAACAGACCCTGCCCGAACAACACGCACAAAATTGGACCACAACGGGCGTCGGACACATATGGTCAATCAGCGGTTTTCATATGACATTGGTTGGCGGATGGTTATTCTTGTTATTTTATACAATATTTCGCGCGATACCATATATCACACGCAGAATCCCGGCAAAAATCCCCGCCATATGTTGTGCGTGGGGTGGATTACTGTTTTATTTAATTCTGTCCGGAACAGATATCGCAACAATGCGCGCATTTATAATGACCAGTTTAATATTTGCCGCGTTCATAATTGGGCGAAACGCAATTTCAACACGCAATGTCGCATTGGCTTTTTGTATATTGTTTTTTATTAATCCGCATTATATTATGCAGGCCGGATTTCAATTATCTTTTGCCGCAGTTTTTGGATTGGTATGGTTGTACAACGACATAAAGCCCAAAATGCCACATAACAAAATATTAAAAATAATATACGCAACTGTTTTAACAACACTGGTTGCAACAATTTTTACCGCACCATTTGTTGCAATACACTTTGGTCAAATTCCAACATACGGATTGATTGGCAATTTAATATTCTTGCCGATATTTTCGTTGATAATTATGCCGTTGATTTTAATCGGAACAATAACAACAATGTTTAATTACGAACAACCCGTGTTGATTGCAAACAATATTTATAACTGGGCGTATAATATCGCAACACAAATTGCAGACTGGCCATATGCGACACTGCAAACACCGCACATACCAAACAGTGCAATCGCATTGTTCATATGCGCATTTATTTGTTTAATCTTGGTAAAAAACATCAAGATAAAAACAAATTACATTTTATTTCTGTTATTTATTATTTTGGGAACAATAAATATATACACATATAAAAAGCCTGTATTCTATACAACATATGATCACGAATTGGTGGCCTTTAAAAACAGGGACGGTCTGTTAGAATTTAATAAATCACGTGCATCAAATCACTATTTTGCTTTTGATACATGGAAACAAATAAATGGCGAAAACACAAAAACTAAAAACACCAGGCGCAAACATAACAAAGGTGTCTATGATTACAATACAGAAAATTTTAATATGGTTTATATACAAAAATTTGTGCCACTGATGAAAAATCTGAAACAGGCATGTGAAAATAACGATATAAAATACATTGTTTCTTATTTCGATATAACATCAGAAAAATGTAAAAATAAAATATTGCGTGGTGCGCTGACAATATCGCCAGATGGCACAGTTAATTATTTGCCACACAATCGTCGTTGGATGCATAATCCGCACGAATAAAATACAACCCAGACGCAGGCGCTGTTGGACCGGCCGCACTGCGATTCTTGGCATCCAGAACTTGTTTCATATCGTATGGTTTTCCATGTCCGACCGCTATCAATGTGCCAACAATATTACGAACCATGTGATGCAAAAAAGAACGCGCAGAAAATTCAAAAATTATTTCATCACCTTGTTTGATTATATTAATTTTATCCAATGTCTTGATGGGTGATTTAGCCTGGCATTCTGATGCACGAAAACTGGTAAAATCATGACAGCCAATTAACGCCTGGGCCGCGACACGCATTGCGTCAACATCCAGTGGACGACGAACCCAGCAAACACGATTATTTTGTAATACAGGCGCAGTCGCACGATTTAAAACAACATATTTATAATGACGCGCAACACAATCAAAACGCGCATGAAAATCATCGTCAACAACCATACAATCCAATACACACACAGGCTGACCCTTGAGATAAAAGTTTAATGCGCGCATAACTGTATTCGCAGAAAAATCACCATCTATATCAATATGCGCAGTCATACATACCGCATGAACACCCGCATCTGTTCGTCCCGCACCAACAACATCGCCACGCACGCCACAGAATTTTTCCATCGCGTCTTTGACCAATGATTGCACAGATGGTCCCTGGCGATTTTCCTGCCAGCCAATTAAATTCGTACCATCGTATTCAAGATTAATTTTATAACGCGTCATTTTTTATCCGATGTATTATTCCCCAAACTTAATTTCCGCACCACGCAGACCATTTACAAAACTTTTCCAATCCATCGGTTTTTTCCCCGCAGGCTGCAACTGTAATATTTTCAGATTATCGCCATCCAAATGGGTTGATAAAATCTTTACATCCATGCCATTGATTTTTGTACGCCCCGCCCCCAATGCACGAATTTGATTATGAACCGCAATATTGCCACGCGACCAATCAATTATTTCATCCGCCCCGGTCCATTTGCGCGTAAAAGACGGTTCGCCAACCTGGGGAACGGCGGGATAGGCAGATGGATTTTGTAAATACTTAATCAACATTTCAGAACCAATCTGTGAAACAACTGATTCAATCGTATCATTTGTGTCATCGGGGCCAATATCAAATTCACGACACATATAAATTTCACCAGCGTCTAATTCAGGCGTTACACGCATTAAACATACCGCAGATTTCGTATCACCATTATAAATCGCAGTACGTATTGGTGACGGACCACGATATTTTGGTAATGTACTGGGGTGAATATTAACGCATGGGGCAGACGACAAAACATTGTCACGCAGAATAACACCATAAGATATAACAACAATCATATCTGGCGAATAATTGTATTCTTGTATATTTGTATGCACACGCAAACCGTTATCCTGGGCCCAGACATGCACAGGCGATGGCGTCATAACCTGTTTACGTCCAACAGGCTTTGGCGCACGGGTAAACACAGCCATTATTTCATGCCCGGCAGATTTTATCGCATCAAAAATTGGAACAACAAATGCGTTTGTCCCCATTAAAACCAGTTTCATTTTATTTACGCTTTTTTACCTTTCTCATCACCATTTCACGACGCAATGGTGATAAATGATCAATAAACAATTTGCCATCCAGATGGTCTGTTTCATGCTGAACAATTCGCGCCGGCGTGCCAGACATCTGGGCAGTGTTTTCCCTGCCTGTTTCATCGGTCCAAGAAACAACCACTGATTGTGGACGTGTAACCTTGGCAAATACGGGCAGACCGTCATTCCCAAGCACAGACAAACAGCCTTCGTCCATTGTGCACACATCCGAACTGTATGACACAATACGCGGATTAATCATACGATAGACCGTTTCCGAATCAGGATCCATCATCACCAGAAAACGCGACAGAATACCAACCTGGGGCGCGGCCAAGCCAACACCATTTTGTTCGCGCATCATTTCCACCATTTCATCCATGGCAGATAATAATTCTGGCGATATATTATCAACAGGCGCACAATTTGTGCGCAAAACCAAATCACCACAAAGTTTCATTTGCAACATTTATAAAACCTCTTATAATTAATCATAGCAAAGGATTAGGAAATGACAACTTATATTTTTTTATTACTGGGAATTATAATCTTATTATTGGTCGTATTGATAATGCGTAAACCCGTGGTGGATATATCTGCACTGCGCGAAGATAACGCCAGACTGCGTGAAAGGTTGGCGGAAAGGTTGGGCGCACTTAGTCAGAACGCAATAGAACTTAAAAACATCAGTGGCGATATCGCAAACTTTAAAAACATACTTATGGGCAACAAACAAGCGCGCGGTACATTTGGTGAAAGACAACTGGAAGACCTGGTCCGCGATATTATGCCACCAGAAACATACGAATTTCAACATGTGATGAGCACCGGTGTCCGACCAGACTGTATAATCAGGTTGCCATACCCGCCAGGCGACATGATTATTGACAGCAAGTTTCCATTGGAAAGCTATAACCGTATGTTAGAAAACGAAAATGATGGTATGATACAAAAACAATTCGAACTGGATGTGCGAAAACATATTGATGCGATTGGTGAAAAATATATCATACCAGGGCAAACAGCAGAATCTGCGATGATGTTTATTGCATCTGAATCTATATTTGAAACACTGCACAGAAAGTTTCCAAACACGATTGAATACGCAGCACGAAAAAAAGTTTTTATTGTTTCACCTGCAACATTGTGGGCGACACTGAATACGATTCGCGCCGTGCTGTCTGATATAAAAATCAAACGCGTTGCAGCGCAAATCAAAAAAGAACTGGATATGTTGCTGACAGACCTGAACAGATTATCTGGTCGTGCAGACAATGTTGCCCGACACTTTGCACAGGCACAAACAGACATTGAACAATTACAAATATCGGTGTCAAAAATTGCACCACGCGCAGAAAAATTACGTGATATGGATTTTGGCGAAGAATAAAAAAACCGCATTATGCGGTTTTTTTATTTCTTTTTTTTGGTTGCGTATTTTGATTTGCTTTATCGCCCAGAATTTGTACCTGCATTTGCAAAATTAAATTTTCCTTTTCTTTTATCTGGGACAACAAACGCGCATTTTCTTCTTTGATTTGCTGTAATGCCTGACGACTGATTGCCTGTTGACTTAACATCTTGCGATTTCTTTTACGATTTAAATAAAACGCAAACACCGCGCCCAACACGGCACCAATCGTCGCGCTAAGCACATCAAAAAGTGTTTCTAGGATAACCATAGAAACACTGTAACATTTTTATTAAATAAAATCATTGGGCTTATTTTCTTAACCCCGTCTTGGAATCAATCCAAACTTGTTCTTGGGCGATTTCCATCATCGGCATATCAGATATATGATCTGAATACGCACGAACAACATTTGGTATTATTTTATTTTCTGTTGCCCATTGGTCCATAATACGAACCTTGTTCGCGCCCCAACACAAAAATTCATAACGCCATGGTTTTTTCGGATCAGTACGCGAACAAAATACCGCGTCAAATTTCATATCACGAACCAGGGCTGGCAACAAATAATCCGGGCTGGCAGAAACCATTATAACCTTGCGTCCGGCATCACGTTCACTTTGCACGCGTTCCTTGGCCCAACCAAAACGTTCGCGACGATGCTGCTTGATAAAATCAGCAGAATATTTTCGCACCAAACCAACCGTCATAAAACGACGCATATTTTCACGCCACCATACACCACCTGGATTTATCTTCTTGGCAATAAAGGCAACACCCATCCATGGCAAAAACAGCCACGGATAAATACTGCGGCGCATGCAATATTTTGCAAATTCTATGTTCGTGTCACCACACGACAAGGTCCCATCAAAATCAAATAGTACAACATCTGTCTTTTTTAACATTTCTTATATTTCCTTGGTTATTCGCGCGCATTATAACAATGTTTTTTTTACTTCGCAATAATATAAAACCCCGTTGTTTCACGGGGTTATATTTTTTAATTACGACGCTTGTGCCATGTGCGTGCACGCTCAATCAACAAGAACAGCGCAGGCGTTAATGTAAATGTAAATATTAAACTGGCCAACATACCACCAATCATTACCGCACCCATCGCAACCTTCATGCCGTCAATAGACCATAACTGTGGAACCATACCGGCAATAACAGCAATTGATGTCATCAGAACCATATTCTTTTTATCCATCAATTCTGTCCACAATGCTTCATAGGCGCGTTCACCATTACTGATACGAACAATCGTTGGTTCCAACACCAAAATATTATTATTTACGACCAATCCAACCAACATAACAAATGCCAACATTGCGCCAACATTTAATGTTGCACCAGATAAAAACATCATCAAAAATACACCAATAAAACTGGTTAATATCGATGTTGCAATTGTAAATGGATGCGCCAAAGAATTTAATATCGCAGCCAACAACATAAATGTCAAAATAGTCGCCAATAAAAACGCATGACCAATTTCACTGGCAGATTCTGCCTGGGTATCCGACATACCGCCAAACTGATAGAAATATCCAGATTCCCAATCAAACTGGTTCAGTGCGGATTCTATTTTTGCCTGGACAGGTCCCATTGTAGATTTTCCGATATTGATATCCAGTTCTGTGTATCTGTTTTTGTCTTCGCGGCGAATATCAGGCGTAGCACGTGCCATCTGAACATCACCCAATTCAGACAAAGAAACCAATCCTTTTTGTGAATTAATGTAAACATTATCAAACAAAGAAGATGTTTTGAACGGCTTTGCAAATTCCAATATTATCGGATATTCTTCGCCATTTTCTTTGTACTTGTAATCATCATTACCGAACAAAGCTGTGCGTAATGTCGTCCCTGCATACGCATTTTGAACACCCCAGAAATTCATCTGTTCTTGGTTTGGAATAAACTGGGTTTCCAATGCAGGTAACTGTTGTGCACGAACAGCGGACTGAACATCTGATATTTTATTAATTGCGTCAATTGCTGCGTCCGCATAGGCTTCGCGCTTTTCATCGTCTGGTCCAAAAATATTCAGAACCAAATCAGATGTAATACCAGACGAATTTGATTCACCTGCACGAATCTGAATTTCAACATCCGCAATATCAGATATCACTGGCAAAATTTTCTGAGCCAACATTTTATCTGAAATATTTCTGTCAGAAACATCCACCAATTCAACAGTAACTGTTATGTTTTGCAGACCACGTTCACCAATCTTTACAGTCGTTGTCAAAACTTCTGGGAACTGTTTTAAGCCCTGTTCAATTTGTTTTGCAATTGATTCAGACTTTTCAAATGTCGCCCCCATTGGCGCACGCGCAGTAATTGTTATTTCATTAACGTCTGTTGTTGGCGCAAATTCATTACCAACAAATCGCATCAAAGACACAGACCCAAAGAATAAAATCGCAACCAAACCAATAACACGCCACGGATGAGCCGACTGAACATCGTACCAACGACGCAACCAGCTGTCTGATTTAGACTGTTTTTTTATCTGGGCTGATTGTGAAGCCGCTTTTTTATTCTTGTCTGTTAAACGCAAAAACTTTGCAATCATCATTGGTGTCAATGTAAATGAAAACATCAATGATAACAGGGTTAAGTATACAACGGTCATACCAAACTGGACCATAAATTGTCCAACGATACCACCCATAAACGCCAACGGCAAGAACACAACAACATTTGTTCCAACACCCGCCAATACAGATACTGCAACCTTTTTAGTTCCATCAATTGCGGCATCTTCTGGGTTTTTACCAGCGCGCATTTCTTGCAGTGCAGACTCAATCAAAATAATCGCATTCGAAACCAATGTACCCAACGCAGATGAATACGCCAATAAAGTCATCGCATTAATTGTAAACGCGTTATTGTCCATAAAGAAAAATCCTGCAATCAATGACGCAGGAATAACAACACCTGCAATAATCGTTGAACGCCAATTACGTGTAAATGCCAACAATACCAAAACGGTAAAAACAACACCCAATATAATACCATTGATTGTACTGTCTGTTTCATCCGCGACCGCAACCGAAGAATCCGATGCAATTAACATGGACGCGTTCGGAAATCTGGATTGTAAATCAGCCTGAAATTCTGGTAATTTTTCACGCAACGAATTTGATATGTTTATTGCATTACCATCCGAAGATTTTACAACCGATGCAATAACAACACTTTCACCATTGTATCGCGCCCCCGTTTCAACATCACGCGCAGCATCGGTAATTGTTGCAATATCAGACAATGAAAAAACATCACCTTCAACAGTTGTTAATTGCAGATTTGCAATCTCGTCAACAGATGCAAATTCACCAATAAAACGAACATTAGATGAATCGTGACTGGTTTCAATTTTTCCACCAGGAACATTTAAATTATGCGCACCCAATGCAGACACAACATCCATCACAGTTACGCCGCTGACCGCCATTAAGTCTGGATTCATTTGAATACGCACGGCACGTTCCAAACCACCAAAAACAGACACACTGGCAACACCAGGAATAGATGTAATTTTTGTAGATAAAATATCATCAACATATTCTTCCATGTCACGGGCATCGCCACCACGCAAAACAATATCCACAACAGATTCTTGCAATGGATTTAACTTTTCAACAACCGGCTGTTCCATATCTGTTGGAAATTCAGAAATCAAAGAATCTAATTTTGTTTTTACTTCGGTCGCCTTGTCATTAACATCAACACCCAGGTTAAATTCAGCCATAACAAAACCACTGTTTTCGTATGCCTGGGCTGTTATCTTTTTTAATTCAGATACTTCTGATATTGCGTCTTCTGCGCGTTTAATAATTTGCGATTCTATTTCTTCGGAATTCGCACCAGGATAAACAAATGTTGCCGTAACCATTGGAAAATCAACCGCAGGTGTGCGTTCAATATTCATATTAGGAAACGAAACAAACCCCAATACAACCCATAACAAAACAAACATTAATGTCGTTACCGGACGACGAACAAAAAACTTTAACATGATATCACTTCCTTGGCTTTTCTTATTTTACAACTTTTACTTTATCCCCAGATTTTACCTTGGATAATATAACAATATCGCCATCGTTTAACCCCGATGTGATATATGCATTTTTCGAATCTTGGCGTACAACATTAACATCACGCGCAACAGCATGACCATCCTGGGCAACAAAGACAACACCATCAGACACCGCATACAATGGGACAAAATATCCATCGGCAGTAAATTCTGCATAATGCAAACCATCCGATACACCCGCGGTACGAACCACAAATAAACCTGTGTTTATATCAATGTTTTTTGACACATATGTTATCTTGCCCGTCCCAATTTTTTGACCAGCACTTAATTTAGCCGCACGATTTCCCGTTACATATGCACGATTGTTTTTTACATGCAACGGTTCATACAAAACACCAGCCGTATTTGACACAACAACAGATTCAATTGGCATGCCTTGGTCTGCGGCAACACGCGACGCGTTGAACACATAACGCGCATTTTCTGATGCAACCGCAGCAAATCTGAACGCGCCCCAGCCAACAAACAAGCTGACCAATACAATATAACATGTATGTTTGAATTTTTTCGTCTTGATAGTTTTTTGTATTTTTTCCATTTTACTCACCCAATTTTTTTACAGATTCCGCAGACATTAAAATTTTGTATTTTGTATTCAATAACGCAACATCCAACTGATACAACCCTGCGGCAACATCCGCCAATTCAACCGCAGATGTTTGCCCCGCACCAAAACGATTCTGGGACAAAGTGTATGTTTTTGCCGCCAAATCACGTGCCTTGATTAACGTAGATAAATTTCCACGCAAGTGATTATATTGTTTAATCGCATTATCATATTGTTCTGTTGTTAATTTTTTAGATTTTTCCAGTTCTTCATTTGCAGCCGCCGCATTCATTGCTTCGATGGTTGCATTTGCACGATTTATCCCGCCACTGAATATCGGAACCTGCAACGCCAATCCCCAGTATGCAGATTGACTGCCCGACTTGTCAAACAAATGCCCAACATCACCAGACAGCGCTGAATAGCTGTACGATGCCGTTGCCGCCAATGTTGGATATGCACCCGCACGCTGGGAACGCGCCAAATTTTCATACATATTAACCTGTTCACCCAACAATTCCCATTGTGGCGTGGTCTTTAATTCGCCGGCATTTAAGTCTGCGAATTTTTTCGGAAAATTATCAGTCAAAACTATCGTTTCGTCCAGATTAATCCCCGCCATAATTTTTAACATACGATACGCTGTATCACGATTAAATTTCGCATCAGAAACATTTATTTCTTTGGTCGCAATATCTGATTCTATTTTTAACAGATTGCTGCGATTGGCACGACCAGCAGATGTTAACTTTTGCTTTGCGTCGCGCGCATTTTTTAAATCAGTTTCCGATAATTTTACAATTTCATCTGTCATTTTTGCAGTCCAATACAAATCAGCTGCGGCATATTTTACTTCGCGCAAAACCATTTCTTTGGATGCCTGGGACATTTTTATTGCAGACTTAACAGATTTAACCGCATTACCAATTTTCCCAAATGTATAAATCGGTTGTGTCAAAGATACGCCTGCTTGAAAAATATTGTCTGGGATTTCAAAAGACACTGCCTGGTCTTTTAAACTGTCTGAAATCAAACCGCCCAATTCTGGTGGCAGATTTATCAGCTGGGATTCAGATGGATTTTCAACATTTACCATATTCATGTATGATGCCGTACCTTCCAGTTTAAACCATCTGCTGGCATTTGCCGCATCCAGTTGCGCCTGGGCCTGTTTCAGATTTGCATCAGCCTTTTTATAATCATTTGATTCAGATACAATCATATCAACCGCGTCTTTTAACGACAAATCCAACGCAAAAGATGACGCAGAAAACAGCGTAACACCACCGCATAAAAAAACAGACAATATTTTTTTCATTTTAATTTCCTTGGTCTAGATTACTTAAAATATTATGTAATGTATCCAACGCAGCCACCAAACGGCGTTCGTCCGCATCAGACAATCCGGCAAATATTTTTTCAATACCGCTGCGAAACAAATCCATTGCACGCACCGCCAAGTCCGCCCCCGACGCAGATACAGAATACCATGTATTGCGACGATCCGATTCGTCAATTGTTCGCACAACAAAACCATCGCGTTCCAACTTTCTGAATGCTGCGCACAGGTTTGGTGCAGACATATGTTCACGACGGGCAATATCTTTTAACTTGGCCGGCCCACCGTTATGCAAACGAACCAATATTGCCGTCAATTGACGCGGATAACCGGTCGTCTCGACCCGTTCCAGACGTAACTTGTCCGCCATTTTGTCCAGCGTCCAAATATTTTTCTCGAATAAAGAAACAAATTCCTTGCGCGACATGATTGCCCCCTGTATAATCGGATAGGATTACAAAACATTAAATCTGTTAAAGATTATAATAATTAATATTTTTTTGCAAGTGTTTTTATTCAAAAAAAATATATTGCGTTTATAAAAAATGTTATTGCAATTGTTTTCTATTTAATTATAATCAATTTCGCAATTGGGGTGTCGTCTAATGGTAGGACAAGAGATTTTGGTTCTCTTTATCATGGTTCGAATCCGTGCGCCCCAACCAAAAATAAAACAATGCCCACAGGGGGCATTTTTTATTTTGGTATACGTCACGGTTTGTGCAAACTGTTTAATTTCGTTCGCACTGCAAAACATTATCAATGTTTTGTACGCGTTTCAGTAAATCTTTGATTTCCAAAAACGCTAGTGGGG
>JAZQGC010000034.1:0-2656 GCA_045539815.1 Candidatus Enterousia sp.
ATGTGTCAGGACAAGGTTGCTGCCTGTGCTGCGTTATATGGAAATGGTCAGTGTAACATTGATAAAAATGGCAAAATTACCAATGCTGATGCATGTGGTGTTGGTGAGCTGATGGCTTTTGTTAATACTGTTGATACGGTAAAAATTGCCGAAGGATGTGCGACCGCATTAACAAACTATACAACCCAGGAATTATGCGCACCATTATCGTCGGAAAGTGAACGCGAATACCCATGGGGTTGCCGTAATATGGGAATTGATGAATTGGCGGAAACCATTTCTTCGCGGGCGGCGGTTTATTGTCCAAACGATATGGATAAAACAGGAACCGCATTTACAAATGTTGACCAGGTTGTTGAAAATTTAAAAAATACAATAACTGGTGAAATGCGTATGATATTTAATGACGAGTGTGTCAAGGCGGGCGGTATTTGGGTTGATAAAGATTCTGGTTATGAAGGAACCGTTAAAGATTTCAAGAATGCCGGCGATGATAATTATGCGGAACAGTTTTATATCACGATATCCGGAGAAACACATGATGAAGTTGAAAATACAATCGGCACATATGGTGAATGTTATACAAATTCGATAAAATTACAGTGTGAAATGCAAGAAGAAGCAACCGGTGGCAATGGTTGGGCAACGTATGACGCGGCGTCTGAACGTTGTATCTTTAAAGCAGAATGGTATGATCATCAGTGTAAGTTATTGGGTGGATATTACGACGAAAGTACAAGTGTTTGTTATGTTTTGAAAAAAACAAATAATGGTAGTGACAAATGAAAAAAATTTTAATTAGTATTTTATCAGTTTTATATATTGCACCGGCAATTGCCGCGAAATCGGATGGTAACAAGTGGGCATCTGCATGGGGGGTCAATGGTGTTTCTGTGTGTGGAGGCGCTACGGGGTTGAAAGACAAGGACGAGGCAACAGCCGTAGATGTTGCACGATATATGGTTGCATATAATATTGTTGAACATGGTGGATATTTTTGTACTGTGTATATTGGGGCTAAAAGTGATTGTGTAGGTTGTGATTCTTATACTGTGTATTATGCGGATCCTAATGAGGATTGTTTTTGGTTGTGTGAAAGTGGTTATTTTGGTGAAGGTTGTGCTTCTAATACTCCTACGATGTGTAATGCTACTTTTAGCAAGTCGCTTGGTGACAATTATGGTGAGTTGATAAGTAATCCAGGATCTTGGAATAATGTAGAAAATGAGATTTCAATGCTGGTCAATGATAATTATCATGATTGTTCGAGTTTAGGCGATACCTGTTGTAGAGATTTTAATAAGATGGCAAGTTGGCCAGATCAGGAACATGATGTGGTTTTAGCAGTTAAGAGTATAGAAGATACAACGTTTACAGTTATGCCGTTGAATGTTCGTGCGGGAAAAGTTAAAAATTTAGCTTCTATGTTAAGATTAGCGTGGCCTGTTACTGGGTTTGTTGGGAACTCAAAAATATTATGTCCAGATGGATGGCGGTTGAATTCAGCCAAGACAAAATGTGAAAAGGTGTCAGAACAGATTTCAGATATTTGTTCCATGGAAAATTTATGTGCAACAACGCCACGTGAATCTTATGTAGAGGGTATGCATACGATTGTTACTGGTACTAATGGCGAAAGTTCTGATTGTAAAAATTTTCGTTGTGCGTCATCTGGTCAGGGTTTCAAGGCGAAAAATGATTTTGAATGTATTGATTGTCCGAATCCACGACAAGGGGTTGATAACGATGGTGTCTGCATAACATGTGAAACGGGATATATCTTTAACACAACTAGCAAAAAATGTGATGAAGCCGTGGCGTTGAGTCAGACCGCGATGCGTGTTGGGCCAAACACAACATCCGACAAATTAGAGGATCAATGTTGGATAAAAGATAGTCCAACCGAATATCGAGATTGTATATTGAAAGATAATACAGATGCGAAATCAGAGTAAATTTATAATAAAAATCCCCTGTGTGGGGATTTTTTTATTATATGTTCTGTTTAGTGTTATTCTGTGCCTTTCTTTTTTCTTGTGTCATTCTGGTGCTTGACACCAGAACCCGGGTCATAATGCTTATTTATGCGGAATTAATTACCTGGGTCCTGTGGTCAAGCCACAGGATGACAAAAGTTTTTAATTTTCAAGAAAACGGGGATTTTTTGCATAAATGCGGAATTAATTACCTGGGTCCTGTGGTCAAGCCACAGGATGACAAGGAAGTGGGGATTTAAACGAATAAAAATAGTTCTTAATTTTTATTTATGGAATTACCTGGGTCCTGTGGTCAAGCCACAGGATGACAAGGTAGTATGAGTTTAAATTAATAAAACCTGTTCTTAATTTTTTATAGGAAATTATTACCTGGGTCCTGTGGTCAAGCCACAGGATGACAAAAGAGAAAAATAATAAGAAACAACAAATCCCCTGTGTGGGGATTTTTTTATTATATGTTCTGTTTAGTGTTATTCTGTGCCTTTCTTTTTTCTTGTGTCATTCTGGTGCTTGACACCAGAACCCAGTTCATAATAATGCTTATTTATGCGGAATTAATTACCTGGGTCCTGTGGTCAAGCCACAGGATGACAAGGTAGTATGAGTTTAAATTAATAAAAACTGTTCTTAATTTTTTATAGGAAATTATTACCTGGGTC
>JAZQGC010000035.1:0-14654 GCA_045539815.1 Candidatus Enterousia sp.
AAATTCTAACCGCACCATCTGCACCTATCTTTAACGCACCATTAAAGTTTTTTCCTGCATTATCTAAAATAGACACTGCCGTACCACCTGCAATCTTGATCGTTTGAACAGCGTTATCACTAAATTTAACCGCCAACTGCACACCACCACCAATCGCAGACACTGTAACATCTTTTACATTATTGCCCCATGAACGAACCGTCTGACCTGATTCTGTCATCGCGGTACGGGCTGTTTTACCAACCTCGCTAACCACTGTTTCGAACAACCCCAATGTCGCGATATAACTCTTTGTCGTATTATCTGAAATTGTTTTAATAACACTTCCCGCGCCACCCAACAATTCTACAACACCATCCTTGGTTATCTTTAATCCCTTGATATATGTATCTGCCGTAATATTATATGCACGCACAGAACCATCAACAACAGACCTGACCCCAGACGCAATTGTTCTTCCTGTTCCGTCCCACATTTCAACAACACCATCTTTCATTATATTCAGACGTCTTGTTACATTATCACTAAAAGAAATAACCAACTGCACACCACCGTTTATTTTACTTGTTGTTACATTACTAATTGTATGTAATGTTGTATTTGCAGTATCCCAAAAGTTTGTCTGTTTTTCTTGTATTGTTACATTTGTTGTATTTTCTACAATATTTTTACAATAACTGCCATTAACCAAGAACAAATCATTTCCACCATCAACCCCGGAAACATTTTTTGCTTCTGATTTATTCTTAACCGTACAATTCGCCTGAACATCATGCGCAACCCAACGAAAACTTGTTCTATCGGAACTGCCTGTATTAATACATTCATAGACAGCATCTGGCACAGAATTTTCCCCGCCAACTGCGGCATATTGCATACGCTTTTTTGTACCCACACTACAATATGTTTTTCCATCTATTTGCCCGCACAAAAACGCTTTTCCTTGTTTTCCTTCGTTCCGCAATTCGCGTTGACTGGTATCTGCATACAAATAATCATCATAACTTGCACCACCACCCTGTGATAACATATCTGTCGTCAGGACACAATTATCTGCCCAAACAGGACAAACAATAAAACTCAACAAAACCCAGCAAGAAACTTTTCTCATTTTTTTGCCCCCGAATTAGAAGATTTTAATTTATCACGCAAACCAATAAACTGATTATTTGCCGCATCACAATCCTGTGGTTTAACAGAACCGGCCCACAACTGATTATCATTACAAACGCTTTCCAAATCGTTCAAGGCCCTAATAATTCTGTCGTATTCAGATTTATTTGATTTTTGCAATGCCAGTATCTGTGAACGTAATAATTCCTGACCATCCAAGGCTTTTTGTCCTTCGACCTTGCCACCAATTAATTTATTACCAAACAATTCCATTGCACCAACCCCCAGTGCAACCCCGCCAACCGTGGCACCAACAGTCCCCCATACACGTGCAGACTTCTTGGCATCCAGAATACGTTGTTTTAAATTTTCAGCATCAATCCACGAACCACATTTTATTGTACGTCCCATTTCAAAATATTTTGCGGGTATATCGGACAAATCAACTGCTGTATCCTTGCTGCTAATTCCCACCTTAACAAAACAGGCATTATTGCTTAATACTTCAACATCTTCTATCATTGTTGCATAATTATTTAAATTAGAATTACGCGATGCCCAAACAAAATTATTACTAAATCCAATATTATTACTTTTGCAGATTTCACGCTGTTTTTTTAATTCGATTGTCGCTGGATCTTCTTCTGGCACAACCGTCACTTCTTGTTGTTGAACCTGCGACTGCTGTTGTGTTTGTTGTTGAATTTGTGGTTGTTGTTGCGCCTGGGAAACCTGTGTTGGCGCACTAAACACACCAACCGCACCGGCACGATGCATCATCACGGGCGCACCACCACCCTGATGAATAACCCGTCGTCCTTCGCGTCCAGACACTGCGAACGCTGAAAAATCAACACCTACAGCAAACAATAAAAACAGAAATAACAGCCTCATAATTTCCCCCCAGAACACATGATAGGAAATTATACCATAAAAAACAGATAAAAAAAATTACAAAATTATCTTGCGGCCATCGCCATTACTTTCGATATAAACATGTATTGTATCTGCCGGCAAAATATCAGCTGCAATTTCTGGCCACTCAATTAATGTGATATCGTTTTCAATCGCGTGATTCAGACCAACTTCGACCAATTCATCTGCATCTTCAACGCGATACAAATCAAAGTGTGATATTCCATCATAACTTTGCACAATTGTAAATGTCGGACTGGGCACAACAGTATCTGCCCCACGCAAAGTCTGTATAATACTGCGTGCAATTTCTGATTTTCCCATCCCCAAATCACCGTGCAACGCAACTGTTACAGGCGCAACCAATGTTTTTGCAAATTCAGCCGCCCACGAACGTGTTTCATCAACACTATTTAACAATATTTCCTTCATAGTCCTACTCCACCAGCAACAAATCATCTTCCAGATTATGAATTGCGTCACGCAATTGTGCCGCCTTTTCAAATTCTAAATCTTCGGCAGCCTTGCGCATTTGTTGTGTTAATTGTTTTATTTCTTTGCGTATAGATTGTGCATCCATAACGCCACCCATTTTATCATAAACGAACCTGCGTGTCTTGTCTGTTTTTTCAAATTTTTCACCCACCTCTGCAAAGACCGCTTTGTTCACAGTTGTTGGCACGATTCCATGTGCCTGATTATATTCCATCTGCTTTGTGCGTCTGCGTGCGGTTTCATCCAATGCAAACTTCATAGAATCTGTAATTTTATCAGCATATAAAATCACCCGACCATTTGCATTACGCGCGGCGCGTCCGATTGTCTGAATCAAACTGCGCGCAGAACGCAAGAACCCTTCTTTATCGGCATCCATAATTGCGACCAATTCACATTCCGGCACATCCAATCCTTCGCGCAACAGATTAATTCCGACCAACACATCAAATTTTCCCAATCTTAAATCACGCAATAATTCGATACGTTCCAGCGTTTCAATATCGCTGTGCAGGTATTTAGCACGCACATTATTTTCATTTAAATAATCGGTTAATTGTTCCGCCATTTTTTTTGTCAGCGTTGTAACCAAAACGCGTCCAGAAACATTTTTTACCTGCGCCAACAAATCATCAACTTGATATGTTGTTGGTCTGACTTCGCACAACGGGTCCAACAAGCCGGTTGGTCTGATAACCTGTTCTGCGACAACACCCCCTGCCTGTTCTAATTCCCATGCTGCGGGCGTTGCAGAAACAAATATTGTTTGTGGTCTTAAATCATCCCACTCGTCAAATGTTAAGGGTCTGTTATCAACGCACGCGGGCAATCTGAAACCATACTGGGACAATGTTTCTTTTCTGGCCCTGTCGCCACGACTCATCGCGCCAATTTGCGGCACAGTAACATGACTTTCATCAACAAACAGAATTGCATCTTGTGGCAAATATTCGAACAGCGTTGGTGGTGGTTGCCCTGGGGCACGCCCAGACAAATATCGTGAATAATTTTCAATTCCACGACATGTTCCTGTACTTTCCATCATTTCGATATCAAAATTCACACGCTCACGCAGTCTTTGTTCTTCGACATATTTCATATTTTGATGAAAATACTCCAACCTTTCTGCCAAGTCTTTACGAATATTCCCAATTGCTTGCAACACGGTCGGCATTGGTGTTGCATAGTGCGTATTGGGATAAATTGCAATTCTGTCCAACCTTTGCAATTTTGCCCCTGTCAAAGTATCAAATTCCCATATTTCTTCAATTTCATCGCCCCAGAACGATAACTTCCACGCCCTGTCCATTGCATGCGACGGGAACACATCAAGTATATCACCACGCACACGAAAATCACCACGTGCCATTGCGGTATCATTTCGCTTGTACTGAATATCCACCAACGCGCGCATAACATCACGCACAGAAATCATATCCCCCTGTTTTAACACCAAACGCATATTCATATATTCTTCTGGTGTACCCATACCGTATATAGAAGAAACACTGGACACAACGATAACATCGCGTTCTTCCAACATTGCGCGTGTTGCACTGTGTCGCATACGATCCAACTGTTCATTAATAGACGCATCTTTATCAATATAAGTATCTGTTGTTGGCATATATGCTTCGGGTTGATAGTAATCATAATAAGACACAAAATATTCCACATGATTATTTGGAAAGAAAGATTTCATTTCTGTATACAATTGCGCCGCCAATATTTTATTAGGCGCCATAATCAACGCAGGCCGTCCCAGTTTTGCAATAACATTTGCCATTGTAAATGTTTTACCGGACCCAGTAACCCCCAACAAGACTTGGGATTGCTTGCCATTTTGTACCCCATCAACCAGATCTGCAATTGCGGTTGGCTGGTCACCCATGGGTTTATAATCACTATCAAGAATAAATTCAGCTTTTTTCATTTTTTTGTTCACAACTGCTATTCTAATCCATTATAATAAAAAAACAAGAGCAGAGAGAAATGGCAATTAAACCTAAATACAAACGCAGATTTTTTTGGTCCATCCTGTCCGGCATAATGGCGGTTGGGTTACTTGCACTGTTGGTTCCGCCAATGATAACGCTTAATTCATTAAAGCCGATAATTGAAAAATCAATACACGAACAAACGGCTGTACCGCTGAAACTAAATGGTGATATACATTTCAGTTTAATTGGCGGCACGACGATTGTTGCCCACGATGTTTCGATACCAACTGCGCAAATAGGTTCTGTTTTATTCTCGATACCGTTGCGCAATTTTTTTAATTTGGAAAACTCTCGCCTCAGTGGTCCTGTTGTTATTTATGACGCAGATATCATTATTGAAAATCTGGCGCCCGCATCATTCAATCACAACATTGAAATATACAACAGTTATATTACTTTTCACGGTCAACGTTTCAAGATTGTCCGCGCAGATTTTACCGACGGCGAATTTCATGGCACAATCCGCAGTGACGAACACAAATACGATGTAGAATTTATCGGCGACACATTTCAAATCAAGAACAAAAACAATAATCTGACAATTCGTGGTCAAATATTTTCTGATGGTTCCATACGCGGTCAAATGTCCATTGAAACAAACTATATAAACCAGTGGTTTGGTTTTGCAGAGCCCCAGATAAAACAACCCATAAAAATGACAACTAATTTTGAATGGGACGGCCATAACGGATACAGATTTTCGAACATAAACTCTGACAAATTTTATGGTAACATTGATGTTTCTTCTGACGGGTACAAGACCATACAATTGGTATCAGACGACGCCACATTTGATTTTTCGTTTTTATTACAACCAACCAGTTGGCTGACCAAGACAAATTTGAACCTTGATTTTTATGGTTCGTTGTTGTTTGGTCCATACACATTTAAACACCTGAAAATCAATACCCAGGGCAACCAAGACAAAATTCAAATAACCAACATTGTTGCAGACAACATCACATTATCTGGCGGATATGTTGACGCCAATGGTGCACATAATATAATGATAAACGCACCATTTGATGGCGACAATGCAATATGCCTGTTTTCTGGCACACCGACCAAGTGGTCATGTGAACAGTTTAATTATAAAAATCTGACCGGTTCTATATTCACCGACAACAATCAGTTTAAAATGACAATAAAGTCAGAAAAACCATTACCGGATGCAAAGCCAGCATTGGACAAGATATCTAAACTGGGAACGAACGGAACAATTGATTTTGAATTTTCGGACATTGCTGGCACATATTACATAACCCCCAACAAGTCCAGTGTATCATTTCGTTATGCATATAACAAGCCATTATCTTGGGCGCAAAAAAACATACCGTTTTTACCAAAAAAAATGTTAACAGAACAAGGCGACTTTTCATGGCACAACGGCACACTTACATTTACCCCATACAATAAACAGTGGCAAATATCCATATACGATAATTATTTTACATTAACTGGCGCCAGCTACAAGCAATGGCTGCCAAACATTGACTTTCGTTTTGTACGCGACGGTAAATTTACAATATCAGGTTACTATACAGACAACAGTATATCTAACCTGAAATTGAACATATTCGACAACGAATTTTCTGGGGCGCTGTCTGGCAACAACATAACATTACACACAGAAAAACTATCATTAGATTCATTTTTAAATCAGTCTTTCTTTGATAAATTTTCAGAACTGGAATTTATGACAAATGCCCCGATATTAACACTGTTTGAAATACCGTTAAAAATATCATTATCTGCGGATGTACTGACACATCAAAACCGCGACTACAAGAACTTCACATATTCGTTAAAATCAAACAACCAAACATTTTCCATCAGCGACACAACCAATGGGAATTTACTGGCGACAATTGATAAAGACAAAACCACATACGAAATATTTGCCCAGTTAAATAAATTTAAAACAAATGGGATGATACTATCTGCGAACATGCCATTAAATATTCGCGACACCAACATAACGGGTGAAATTGCATTGACCACATATGGAAAAATTGCACATGATATATATTACAATATGTCTGGGGCCATGGACATAACATTTACAGACGGGTATTTAATCGGCATGTCATTTGATAACTTTTATGCATCTGCGAACAACATCACGACCCTTAACGCAGAACAGATACTGGCGGCGACATTAACATCTGGCGAAACACGAATAAAAAAGCTGCGTTTAATTGGTGAATATTCAAACGATAATTTCATCACCACATCCCCGATTGAATTATCCATGCGCCATACTGATGCGGTTGGTGGTCTGGCAATCCAAGACGGCAAAATGACTGCTGAATTTGATTTGACATTACGTGGCACCGCCCCAACACCTGTAACGATTGAACTGGGCATATTACCCGATGGTGGTCGCAAGTATTTGTTATCTGAGATAATGCAAAATCTGGATACAGGTTTTATGCGTGCATTTGTAAAAACGCACAATAAATTTTAATATTGTGCGTTTTGCAAGAATTCGCTTTTTGACACCACGTTTCCACTGGCATTTGCATAATAAGTATATCTGCCAACTTTTACACAATGATATCCATTTGCACAAAATTTAATATTTCTTTGCGCACGCAGTAATGTTCTGTCGCGCCCAATCAGATCGGCCTGGCGTCCCGCCACAACATTGAACAAACGCCCCCAGATACCATGTGTAACATATGGTGCATATAATATACCGCCCCGATTTTGCAATCTTGTCACATCATATTTTTCATAGTTTGTTTTAATTCTGTTTATTTGATAGCTGGATAAATTTAAATTACCAACCAGATGATTAAAATTTTCGTGCATGTTGATTTCTCTCTTTTTTTTCATGCACGAATTATATTTATATCAGTCAAAAATCAAACAGGTATGATTTCATAAGAAAAAAATCATTATTCTTCATCCCAAGACGGCTTATTACAAAAATCGTAAAAATCTACACCGTGTTGCATAACCTCATCAAAATTCTTTATCAAAACAAAAGCTTCATACAACGACACTGAAAAATCACCATGCAATTTACAACAATGAATCCATACTCTATTTTTTTCTTTTTCTGAAATAACTGTATCATACTCTGTCAAAAACATACATTTTTGTTGTTCAATATCACAGTCAATAAAATTATTTAGTATCGGAACATTTACTTCCTCTCCCTTCTCTTCATCAAAATATCTTTGCATATAAAAACAACGTTTTCCATACATAAAAAAAGCTTTTAACTCTTCTACATCAGGATATTTTTCAACAGTTTCATCATTTTTTTCTTTTTTCCAAAAACCAGACTCACACAAATAATATTCACGCAATTCCTGTAATTTCAACTTGTCATAAGCAGTACCCGGAATCGTACTTTGGTGTTTCATAACAGTCTTACCAGAATTACATCTTGCTCCTTCTTCTACTGCACACACACCAAATTCTTTTTTTGCTTGTTCTTTATTTTTTTGACATTCATCAAAATATCTTTCTTGCTCTTCCATCAAATCTATGGACAACTGTGCGCATACAGAATATACTTTTTCTTCATCAACAGATTTACCACAATTTAACAAGCTTCCAACGCAATCCACATTGAATTCATTCAGCGTTGAAGCAATCGTGTTTGAACACAAATCTGACAAACATTCGCTTTGTTTTTTTGTAATAAGAAAATTGTTATAACTATTATTTAACACATTGCTCATAACCCTAGGATTCCAATAAAAAATTTCATCAGCTTTAACAGACACACACCAACAACAAAACATACCTACAAACAAAAAAACACGCATAACATACTCCTTTGTATACAAAAAACCGCCACAGACTGGCGGTTGGAGGTTCACAACTATTTAATATCTAGAAAAATAGCGGGTTTATTCAATATATTCACCACCCTCCAACCAAAAAATTTTGTTGGAGGTATTTTTTGTCCCCTCGGACACTAGATATTCAACGGGTTGTGACGCCCAACACAGCAACTCTGTGTCAAGTTCATTATAACACAAAATATAAAAAAATAAAATCCCCAAAATGGGGATTTCTTATCAGTTCTTTTTTCTGACCTGGATATGAACATCACGTAATTGCTGTTCTGTTACATTTGTTGGTGCACCCAACATTAAATCCTGGCCGCGTTGGTTTGTTGGGAACGCAACAACCCCGCGCAAGTTTTCTTCACCTGCCATGATTTGTACCAATCGGTCAATACCAAACGCACATCCACCGTGTGGCGGCGCACCGTATTGAAAGGCTGCATACATACCGCCAAATTTTTCTTTGACGACATCTTCACCATATCCTGCGATTGCGAACGCCTTGACCATTGTTTCAGGGTTATAGTTACGCAAACCACCGCTACAAATTTCAGCCCCGTTTAAAACCATATCGAACTGATTTGCCTTTATTTTCAGTGGGTCGCCATCCAATTCACCCTTTGGCAAACTAAATGGATTATGACCAAAATCAACTGCGCCTGTTTCTTCGTTTAATTCATACATTGGGAAATCTTCAATCCAGCACAAACGGAATTCTTTTGGATTAATCAGACCTAAATCTTCGCCCAATTTGATACGCAACTTACCTGCTGCTTTGGCTGCTGCTTCTGGTGCATCGCAAACAAAGAACAACGAAGAATTTTCACCTGCGATTTCACGCAATTGTGCAATTCTGTCTGCATCCAACTTCTTGGCAACAGGTCCCTTGGCCTCTTCTGCGAATACGATATATCCCAATCCGCCCAGTCCCAATTCTTTGACCGCATAATCGCCCAGTTTATCGAACCAAGAACGTGGTTTATCTGCACTGTTTGGCGCGGGTATTGCGCGTACAACAGCGCCATTTTCAATCGCATTTGCAAAGATACCAAAATCAGACCCACGGAACACTTCTGTTACATCGTGAATAATAATCGGGTTACGCAAATCTGGTTTATCAGACCCATATTTCAGCATTGCTTCATCAAATGGGATATGCGGAATTTCTGTTGCGATAATTGCATCTGGCACAAACGTGCGAATCATTTCAGGCATCAATTCATCGCCAACCGCCTGAATATCACGCATATCAACAAACGACATTTCCAAGTCCAATTGATAGAATTCAATTAATCTGTCTGCGCGTAAATCTTCGTCACGGAAACATGGTGCAATTTGAAAATATCTGTCAAAGCCTGCAACCTGTAACAACTGTTTAAACTGTTGTGGCGCCTGTGGCAACGCATAGAACATACCATGATGCAAACGACTGGGCACGATAAAGTCGCGTGCACCTTCTGGGCTGGACGCTGTTAAAATTGGTGTTTGAAATTCTGAAAATCCCATATCCCACATTTTATCGCGCAAGAATTTAATAATACGATTACGTGTTAAAATATTTTTATGCAATGTTTCACGACGCAAATCGATATAGCGATATTTTAATCTTAAATCTTCTGCCACGCTGTCATCATCACCAAAGACCTGGAACGGCAACACATCTGCATTTGTTAATACTTCAAAAGATTGCGCCTGGATTTCGATACCACCTGTTGGGATTTTATCATTAACCGCACTTGGATCACGCGCGACAACTGTGCCTGTGATTTTAATGACAGATTCTGGACGAACACGTTCCAGATTTTCATCCCCGCCATCAAACACAATCTGTGTAATACCATAATTATCACGCAGGTCCACGAACAACAACGCGCCATGATTGCGTTTACGATGCACCCATCCGGACAACACAACATTTTCACCAACATTTGCGGTATTTAATTCACCACAAGTATGTGTTCTGAATTTTGATTTTAACGATAACATTTTGGTCCCTTTGTTTTTATTTTCGGGCACAGAAAAACATTTGGATTTTCGGCACCCACGATTTGTTAAATTTCAGGGGCGCAAGTCTAAAATTATGGCTGCGCGGTGCCACCCTGGTTTATAACTTTTATCGCATTGATTCAGATTCCGTGGTTGTCAGTCACATCAACACCTGAACAAATACACCGAACAATTCTAACCTAAAAAAACAAAAAATCAATAAATTACTTTACAACTAAACCCATAACAAATAGCATAAGACCAAAAGGATAACACATGGCAATCATCATCGCAGGCTATGCAGGTGTTGGTAAAACCACCCTTGCAAAAAAATACAAAAATGTCTTGGACCTGGAATCCACACCATACAAATGGATTGTTTCTGATTATAAAAACCGCAATCCCGAAGCGGTCAAGGGTCATAATATCCCCGGGAAAAAACCGAACCCAAAATTTCCGAACAATTATATTTCCGCGATCAAAGAAAATTTTGATAAATACGATTATATATTGGTATGGTGTCACCATAAACAATCTTTTCCACACTATGATGCGAACGGCATTGATTACGAAATATTTGTTCCAACCCGCGCTTCACTGCCCCAATATCGCCAACGCTATATTGACCGTGGCAACAACATGGAATATGTCGACAGTGCATCAACAGAATCATTGTACGACGAACGTCTCAATGCATATATTGCATCGGGTCACAAGATAACATACCTGGACGGCACAATGGGACTGGAAGATTATTTAATCAATCATCCCGAATACCCACCCCTGATACCAAAAGACGAATAAAACCAAGCAAACGCAAAACAGATGATGTAAGCAAATGCGGATGGTGCCCGCAGGGTGCCACAAATGCATCAGATGTTGCGGATTGCGATGTTTTTTGTGATGGGAGTGTATAAACAAATACATGACCTGAACAAAAACAAGCAAACGCAAAACAGATGATGTATTTGTGGTGCCCTAAGCAAGAATCGGACTTGCGACTCGTCCTTACCAAGGACGTGTTTTACCACTAGACTATTAGGGCCAAGAAATATGTAACCACATTATATGGACATGACGCCAAAAATCAAGGACAAAAAGTCAATAAATTAAAAACTGTACGATATACCCAATCCATAAAAGGCATATGAATTGTTTTCTGGGGCGGTATTTCCGTTTGAATAATGCTGCATAAACAATTCAAGCGCGGTACATTCAGATAATCTGTACCCTGCCCCCAGTTTAAAACCAAACAATAATTTTGAACCAATTCGTTCGTTTTGTTGTCCCTGCATACCCACCGCCAGACCAATATAAGTATACCAATCCCGCCCAGACAATGGCACAATATCTTCTGATAACATTGCGATTGGAATTGTATATTTATCCCAATGCCATCCATATTTTGAACCATGCCCCAATGTTTGAATCAGATTCAAAGACATTCTGGCCGACAGACGGAAAAAAGTTGTTGGTTGCGAATATTGAAATTGCAACATATTAAATGGCACAAATTGTGTTGGTGGCGCAACCAAGAAACCACTGTTTACCCCGAAACCAAAATTAACAGTTATTTGATTTTCATAACCATTAAACAATGGATTAATTTTTTCATTTGTACCTGCGAATGCGGCACCCGAACACAAAACAACAAAAGATGCGATTAAAAACTTTCTCATGCGGGACATTATACCACAAAAACACAGCAAAACAAACAAATCATTATATTTTTTAATGAAAAATTATTAATTTGTTTTACTTGCATTTTATTTTTTTCTTGTTATAATGCGTTTCGCTTGGCAGCGTAGCTCAGCTGGTTAGAGCAGCGGAATCATAATCCGCGTGTCGGGGGTTCAAGTCCCTCCGCTGCTACCAAGTTTTGGCCGGATTTCCGGCTATTTTTTATTTTGTGTTATTTGCCCGAATTTATGCGATTTTGCAACTTTACGCAGATTGTTTTACATATACTGGACATAATCCCGGACATAGAAACACCGCCCAATCGGGCGGTGGGGGTTATCGTTGTTTTGTATTTGTTTTTTTTATGCGTTTTGTAACTTTATCAAACAGATTTATATAAAACTGTCCAACATATTTTGGATCGCGATATTTGGTTCCTGCCCATAAGCCGATAGGAAAAACAACGCCGATCGCCATACATCCCAGAAAATAACTTTCCACAGGATGTGCATCCATTAACATGGGTAATGCGCAGACCGATGTAAGTCCTGCCCACGCAGTAGTGCCTTTGGCGATATTTACCAATAATCTTTTGTTAAATTTGGATTTATCTTTTTGTTTCATTTTCATACTGTTTGTTTTGTGTTTTAATCTTTTATATATATTTTATAGCATAAAAATGCAGATTTGCAACTGAAACGCGGCGAAACCGTTGCGATTTGGAAAGGGCCCGCACACAAAGTGTGTGGGAATACACAATCGGCTGCGCTGCTACCAAGACAAACAGCCCCTATTTCGGGCTGTTTTTTATTTTTGTCTTGCATTTGTAAATCGCATTTCAGTATAGTTTAATTCAAGGAAGGAAAGGATAACTGACCTTACTCTGGTTTTACAGAGAAACAATGACAAAAATGGCGACCATCTGGCCGCCGTTTTATATTTTACAAAAATTCCTGTTCTTGGATGTTTTTTGGTACATGTTCCAGCGCAATTTTTATTTTTTTGCGCAGATGTGAGATATAGAGCTCAGCCCCGTCCAGATTTTTATATGCGGCATCATTTTCGCCAAGGCATATAGTTTTGGCAATTTGAACCACATCTTCCAGTTCTTGCAAGGTTTCCAACATGCTCATTTCCTGGGTGGTAAATGTTCCGCCTTTGGTGTATTTCATAATCTTTCCTTTGTATCGATTATACAATAGAAAATCAGGAATTCGTATCCTTTTTTGTATATTATCTTTGTTTGTAGTTGTCACAAAAATGTGATGCCATATATGCAAATTTTACCATTTCTGTTTGATTGATATCATCTGTCCCCACGGTAATCTGTTGCCCCATATTGTTGATATATTTATAAACTTGGGTTTTGCCAATCGTTGGCGCATAGGAAACACGGGTTGTTGTTTCACATCCCAGGCATTGTGGCGCAATCATTTCCAACGGACCAGAAACAATTTCCGTTGGCATTTTTTTTGCGTATATCTCACAATTTTTATCACAACCACGGCAAGTGATTTTGTTTGCAAAATCTAGTCCGCTTGTGATGTTATCAGAAACACAACTTTTACCAATGCATAGTTTTTCTTTCTGTGTAAATGACATTTTACGCTCCTTTATTTTGTCTTTTGATAAATTGTTCTGCAATTAGTGCGTTGCCACATGTTATGCGATCACTGTCTTCTTCGTGGCTGGGGACAAATACAATAACGTCCCATCCTTTGGCGACCAGTGGTTGTTCAAATTCACGATAGACATCATAGTCATCGTATGATGTGGTTACATCAAATCCATTTTGTACAGCGGAATTTGTTTCGTGTATTGGGGTTATTTTAACAATGAACATTTTTGGGTCAAATAATTCTGTTAAACGATTTGCATCCAATATAGTATCTTTGGTGACCGCAAAATTCAGTGTATATTTACGACCAACTGGCTGTGGCAGGGACCGCGCCAATTCTGATATTTCGGATAAACTTAAACTGCGATTGTTAAATTGATAATTGCGTTGTTCGTCATCAGTTGAATTTATACTGAATTGCAGACCGGCTTCACCTTTATAGTCTTTGTTTTTTATGTCGCACCAATCAAGTATGAATTGTTTTAAATTACTGTTTGCCTTGGGCAACATAGTTGAAACCACAGGGTGTACAGTTTTTGCACTAATATATTTAGCGACCAAATCACGCAAACATTCACGTGCAAAAGTCAAAACATTTGGATTAAATGTTGGCTCGCCCATTCTGGCAAAGTGGACATTAAAACGGTCTGTGTGTTTTACAGTTTCATTTTTTAAGATGGTTTCAATTTCATAGGCTAATTCTTCAACAGATGCGTTTCCAAAGAATCCGTATTTTGGACAATCACAAAATTTGCAATTCATTGGACAACCCTTTTGAGTACTGATTGTTGCCACCCACTTTTTTGTTAAATCTACGGTTTGGTGTTTTACGCCGTTTATTTCCTTGTGCAACCCCAGGAAATCAGCCTTGATATTATTTTCTTTGCCATAATCGCCAACAGTCAAAAATTCCAGGCGTTTATCTGTATCAACATAAATTTTCCCAGTATGAGTGTTAACAATTTTCATTTGTTTTGCTCCGTTTTTTCTGAATTTTTAGAGTTTTTATTTTTGATTTTCTTTCAGTCTGTAAATCATATT
>JAZQGC010000036.1:0-9590 GCA_045539815.1 Candidatus Enterousia sp.
GAAAAAATAAATATCTTTATCATCCTGGTATAAAAATATCTTACCAACAATTAAGTAATACGGGTGAGTATGATATTGGGTATTATTATGATTTTGTAAATTTAGACGTATCTCATACTTTATTTTCGGTAGCTTTTGAAAATCATATTAGGATCGCTCACAATGAACCCAGCATATTTGGTGGTCATAATGTAAATGATTTTCTAGTTTTTGATTTGGGAATAGGCAAGATAAACAGCGAATATGAATTATCTGATTATAACTCCTCTTTTGAGGATGAAGGTAAGTTATATATGTTGGGGCTGGGGTGCTATAGTCAATTTGACAATGGTTTGGGTATTACTTTTGATACCAAATATTATTTCCCAGACAACGAAACAGTTAGCGTCATTATAACAATGGAATTAGGATTAAGGTATACTTTTTAGGAGAAAGTGATGAAACAAATGTGTTGTGTCGCTCTATTAGCATTATCTGCGTGTGCTAAACCTGCACCCTTTTATGTGTACGAAAAAACAAACGTATTAGACCAAATTATAACACAAGAAAATACTTGTTTAGTTGTTGATAACGAGCGTACAGAGTATAGTAAGGGCACAAAAAAACTTGATACTAACCCTTTCTTGGGAGAAGAGGGGGTTTCTGCGTCATCTGTGCAAAAAGACAAAAGGGCATACGATTATGCTTTTGTTAATACCGAATGCAAAGACCCAATTAAATTAACACGAAAAATCAAGGTGTCTGGTATTGTGTATCCCGGCACATGTGCAGAACGTGTATATGCTGGTTCTGTTTATACAGGCAGTACAACCAGAAGCTCTGGATACGGTTCTGCTAGTATGATCGGGAATAGTGTTTTTGGTTCTTATTCTGGAACAACCAACACGTATGTTAACAGTATTCCTGTATATAATACACATAGATATGCTTGTATAAAAGAAAACTATCTAACAGAAGTTGAATTTTATAAAGATTCAGAATATGTCGGGATGATCCGCAACAAGTACTGGGAAGCTCAAAATCCTGATGAAACAATAGACGTGTTTACAGAAGAGTTCTTGCGAATTTTATCAACGCCAAAAAAAGAATAACAACCGCCCCATCGGGCGGTTTTGTTTTATTGAGCTTTTGATGCCTTTTCTAGCTCTTCAATTTTATGTTTTAATTTTGAATCTACATCTTTTAAAATTAGTTCAGCTTCGTCAATAATTGTTTCACTCTCAACATCCTTTGAGTCTGGTATTATAAGGCTTAATATTAAACCATGTTGCAAATTGCTGTACTGTTTAATGAACTCAGTATTGTGTTCGAAATTATTTCTATTTAAATCTAAAGCAGCATTCACTAAAAACTCCGACATTTCTACAAGCCGAAGAACAGCTTCTTCATTTCCCCATAAAACAATATCGTTGTACAAAGCATAAAGCTGTCTATACTTGTCTATTGCTTCAATCGAGTTATGTGGAGGGTTTTCTAAAGTTTCCAGTAGTTTTGTTTTTATCTCTTGCCGATAATGATGTTCTTCATATCGGTCTTTAATGTGTTCTCGGCATAAATTCATCTCTTGAATTCTTATAGAGGCACGACTGGTTTGATATGATAACATCGCCGTGTGTAAAGACAGGATAGAAACGAAAACCATTAAGGCTCCGCTATATTCGTTCATTTTTTTTAGCCAATCACTCATTTCGGAGTTCTCATAATTTATATATTTGATAATAGTTACATATATTGTATGAAAATAATCTGTTTTTTCAACAAGTATGTTGATGATAATCAGCACAATTACAATATGCCATGTAGTGTATGAATATCTTGTTTGTTCTGTCACACATTCATACAAGCAGATAAATTCTATATATGTACCTAATTAAAATTTAGGCGAAAAAATAGCACAATTTTGGGCTTTAATTGGGCTTTCTTTCTCCTATAATATATCGTATAATCAAGCAAATCAAAATAAGAGCATTAAAAATGTTAAATGAATTCTTTAATCAACAAGTACACAATCAAGCCGGATTGCTTAAATTGGGCCTGTGGGGTTTAAAGGCCAATGGTTATGATACCGACAATTATGAAAATGGCATATTTCTGATTGGGTATCGGGCATTAAATGTATGTGGCAACTATATAATGTACGGTTATACGGGCGCAAATATTGATTGGGCAGAACTGCAATTATGTACAGCTGTGCAATATATTGACGATATGGAATTAACCCATTCTGTTCACAATTTGCGGCAGAGCCCAACACCAGCCCATTTACAACACGCCTTTGTGGCATTTGAGAGTGCTTTCCGTAAGCATCAAATACAAAACACTACCAAGAAGTATTTTGAAAAATCACTCAGAAATTGGTTGTAAAAAATCGGTGTAAAATAGTTTGCAACTAAGATAATGGTTTATAGTTTGCAAAAACACAAACCATAAAGTTTGTGCTTGCGTTGTTTTACTTTATACTTTATAGTTATTAAAAACACAAACCTTAAAGTAAGAGGTAAGCAAATGTCTGAAATCTTAAAAAGCATAAATGAAAACAAAAAGAAACTATCTTTGTTGTTAAAAAACAAGGATAATCGTGATGTTTTATATAATTGGTTAAAGACCGAGTTGGCTTATACTTCTAATGCGATTGAGGGCAATACCCTGACGCGTCGTGAAACATCGCTGGCAATTGAAGAGAATATAACCAGCGGCTCAAAACCTATTTCGCATTATGTAGAGGCGGTAAATCATGCCCGTGCATTTGAGCTGATAATGGAACGCGCCAAGGATAAGCAGGCGATTGATGTCAATGATGTATTACATATACACAAATGCATTCTGTCGGGAATTGACGATCCAAATGCAGGCTTTTACAGAAATGTTCCTGTTAGAATCTCTGGTTCCAGGACTGTTTTGCCAAATCCGCTAAAAGTGCCAGACTTGATGGAAGGTTTTAATCATTGGTTAACTACGACTGATGAAGAGGTTGTGTATCGTGCAGTAAATGCGCACTATCGTTTGGTGACAATTCATCCGTTCAAGGATGGGAATGGTCGTACTGCACGATTGCTAATGAATTTGATTCTGGTGCAGGCTGGCTTTACACCAACTATTATCAGAAAAATAGACAGAAAGCGTTATTTGGATGCTTTAGAGAAGTACCAAACAACGGGCAACGGTGAATCATATTATAGTTTTATGTTGTCGGCATTAAATCGGTCCTTAAAGACGGCAATAGATATGCTGGACACGAACCTCCCAGATACAAGCGGGGTAAAACTGGTGACAATTGCAAAGTATGCCAAAATAAAAGGCGTTCCAACATCAACAATACGCTATTGGGTGCAAACAGGTAAAATAAAACCAACCGCAATAACGGATTCAGGGTATATGATGTTTGATCCAAATATGTAATTAGAAATTGTTTTGGTATGTTGCAAAAAATCTATCCAATGATATCCAAAACAGTACACCGCATATAGTGAAAAATGGGCTTTTGGGGCGCCGTTAAAAAATGCAAAAAAAACGGTGTAAAACGGGGTGCTGTGTAGCGGCTGTGTAAAACACAGACCTGCTTAAACCCCATTTGAAGCCTATATTCGTCAAAAACAGTGCCAATTTTAATATCAGAAAAATCCCAGATTTACAGGGTGTTCGGAACTAAATCAAGTTATAGGAAGATTGAGTCGTTTGTGTTAACAGTCCGTTGTTCTACCGACTGAACTATGCCCGAATAGCGTTGCGTATAATATACTAAAAAAAGGCAGAAGTCAAGCGTTTTTAGAAGAATTTTGTCGTGTGTTATGCACTCCGCAAAACCGCAGAAACCTGCGACTTTTGTCCCAAAGTGTATGCAAATGTATGTTTTTCAAACGACCTTGCCATGCTAAAAATGTCCCCTAAACAACACCCGAAAAATATGAAAATTCCATATCGATGATATTAACTCTGTTTTAGTGTTGATTATGCTCCTTTTTGTGTTGATTAAATACCTATATTTGTCTATTCTTTGTATAGAAAATAAAACAATACACAAAGGATAATTTATATGGAACGTGCTTTAGAAATATTATTGTCAGGTGCAGCAGGGGCACTTTTGGTTTGGATTCTTCAAGTCTTTACAGAACGTCGTCGCAGACGCTATGAACGTAGATTATACATATTCAGAACTTTGTTAGCAAATTCTGTTAACGTGGTTTCATTAGATTTTGTTTCTGCATTTAATATGATCTTGATAGAATATGGTTCTAAAACCAAGGTTCGCGAGTGGCATAATGAGTTTATAAAACATGTTAATTTGCCGGCAGTTAAAACAAAAACAGAGATAGACGCTAGAACTAAAATGTTCAATACTATTTTAGTAAAATTGATAGAAGAATTAGCAAAATCTATTCATATAAAAATTGAGCAGTTAGATATTTCTAATAAAATTTATTGGCCAAAAGGATTTAACGATGCTTCAGAAAAGCAGCATAAGTTAACAGATCTGTTAATTGAAAATCAGGGAATTTGGAATAAATTGTTGGGGGCGGATAAAGTAGAAAAGAAACTAATTTTTGAGGTTGCACAAAACAAGAAAAAAGTAACCAAGAAAGACCAAAGGAAGAAAAAATGAATTTTATTTCTAAATTATATTTCGGTGCGTTTAAACGAATAGGTAACTTACGCCTGATGTTTGTTATATCATGTGTGTTTGCTATTTGGGCAATAATTTTCGGCATATCAACATTTTATGAATATAGAGATGTTTATCATGATGTGTATGATAGGAGTACGAATATAGAGTATTTTGACCAACATTTAGAATTGCGGTATTTTTGGCATCCTGAACGAAAATCTATGTTTAGTGCTTACGATGCAGAAAACATGGAAAAAATAAAAAGCTTTTACATAGCTAGAATGTGCGAGTCTGACCAACATGTACATTTGCTATCCGTAGTTAATTCTTGGTGGTGGGATAACGGGATTCATAATGACACACAAGAGTTGTGCAAAAAACATTCAGGCAATATGCGGGTTGAAGTTTATTCGTATATAGGGCTTGTTTATCGTTTGTTAGTCATAGTATTGTGGTTTTACCTTCCTTTTATAATATTTTTATTATTAAAAAGCGTTGTATATTTACCAATAAAATTTGTGGCTGATGGATATAAACAGGATAAAAGGAAGAAAAAATGAAAAAAATGTTGTTGTTTTTAGCAGTGTTGTTGGTGGCTTGTTCCGCAGAGGAATATGACTGTCACATAGTAACAAAACATCACTTGTTTACAGAAACAAAATTGTGTGACGGAATTTGTAGTCCAATGGTTAGGATTTCCGATGTAAAAGAACAAATAACAGATCGGCACGAAATCGTAGAACGTAGCGATTTGAAGAGTTTTATGGACGCTGAGTACGCATCTGCAGACATGGTAAATTCTAATCATCCAGATTTTGTTACGCAAATGGGTTTTGAACCAGTTCAAGTAATTAAATTGGAGTGTAGTAAACTTTAATAGTTAGGAGGCAGAATGGAGCATTTCGTTAAGAAAATATCCATACCAGAGCTAGGGCTAGAAATTTTTCCGGATATAAAGGTCACTCTAGAAAGACCCGGGCCATCTTTTATATACCATGAGCCGAAGTATTTTTATCATCGGATTGTAAAACAGAACCTGAGAGAGTTTTACAAAGATGAGTCCGATGAACGAACGGCAATAAATGCTTGTATTACACTGTACCATGTAAGGGATTGGTTTTGCAGGACAAAGACAGAGAAAGAGGCTATTAGCAAAGAAATGCCCTATAGCGCAGTATTAGAAAATATTGCCAATGGCACAAAACATTTTAATTTAGATAAACCATGCAAAACCGGCAGAAAGTCAGGTACAAATGTCCCTCGAAAACTTATAGTTATAAAAGATGATAAAGAAATTGAACTGATAGAGATATTGAAAGCCATAGAGAAGTTTTGGGATGCAAGGCTTGGTGAACGATATATTGCAGTTTATAACGAAGAAACAAAAATATTTGAATAGTAAGTAGATGTAAGTCTGACGATTAAAAACCAACCGCCCAAATGGGCGGTGGTTTTTTTCTCTTGCACGACGGACGGGTTTTCGTTGTGCTGGGGTGGGGAAAAGTGTGTACGATTTTTCTAGTTGAAATCATCATTGAATTCAACCAGAAATCAGTATTGAAATCGTGGAACACAAAATTTGGTTCAAATCGGTTGGCGGTATGAAAATGTATGTTTTTCAAACGGTATCCATACAGGTTTTAACAGGTTTTAAGCGTAATGTGTTAAGTCGTCAGAACTGAAAAAATCAACAAAAAAACCCAGAAATCTGGGCAAAGCTCGAATTTGCTGTTGGGCTTGCTCTTATGGTTAACAGTCCGTTGTTCTACCGACTGAACTATGCCCGAATAGCGTTGCATATAATATACTAAAAAAACCCAGAAGTCAAGGATTTTGTGAAGATTTTGCAAAGAAAATTCATATGCCGCAAGAATCCGCCTTTTGAGGCAATTTTTGTCAAGGTGTAGACTTGGTGTAGACGAGAAAAAATCAGGTAAAAATTACGAATTGTTCGCGTAAAAATACTCCGTATTATTCCGTTTTTCTCAGAAAATATAATGAACTATTTATTTATAATCGGCAGGCAGGATAAATCCAATTTTGCATAACCATCGCCAGCCAAAAGATTTTCCATTTCCTGCTTATTCAAGAATAAATCTGGGGTTTGATTTTTATACACTTTGTTAAAACCGTTCGCCACATTATAGCCATTTATTACCTGCAGGCCACCGTTACCTTCAACCAACAACATCGGGGTCGAATAAGGCACTAATCTGTGGTTGCCCAGGTTCATAACTGTGCGGCCATCGGATCCCAAATATGCCAAACCCATAGAATTAGACACAAAATCGGTAGCGATTGTTTTATATTGGTTTTCGCTGACCCTGCCAATTTTACGCATGTGCGGAAGACTGATTGCAAAATTGGTAGATTTGCCATTATATGAATCTTTAATCTGTTGCATTTTTTCAATAAAATCAATCGCCATACCATCGTCATTATCTATCCGGAACGTTAGCATTGTTGGTTCTTTCAAATCGTCCGGAATAAACATTGCGCCATCAGTATAAACATTACGCAAAAACGAATACTGTTTAGCAAGGTTATCAAACAATACTTTTTTATCATCCGGAATTAAATTCGTATGATAAACACACAGAACAAAATTTTGATTTGTTTGTGCGGCAAATGATTTCAGTGTTATATTACAAAAAATATTAAAGCGATCAGAAAAATACGGCTCTTCATATAATTGTACCAGAGAACGCGAATTATTCGTATTCATAAAACTGTTTGGAATCGCATACCGCACCATACCAATTATCATTACAACACCTTTGACATATCGGGGCATATAGTATAATATCCTATGCGTAAAAGGAAGAAAAATGTTAAAAGTTGTTGCGATTGTACATAAACTTATTTGGCTTGCCACAGACAGCTTAAAATTAAAAATCCACTTTATTTTAAATTATGCATTTGGTGCGATTCAAGGTGCACTGATGTTTTTTACACCTTTTGCATTGTCTGAAATGGTGAAAAGCATAAGTGGGGCAGATAATCAAAAATTGCTGTATTGGTTTTGGATGTTGGTTGCAATGAGCCTGGGTTTGGTATTATCGAAATACATATCGCGATTTTTCTTTGAATATTTAGCACGTATAATACCAATTAAATTAAAAGAAAAATACTATGAAAAAGTGTATCAGCAATCTTATACTTGGCACACAAATAACAGTATCGGTTATTTTTTATCTGTTATCGATGATGTTGCTAAGATTATGCGAACATGGCTTTGGGCTATGAATTTCAGTTATATCCCAAGTTTAATTTTCACAGTTGTGTTTTTTATATATACATACATTAAATCGCCATATTTATTCCTGTATCTGTTTGTTGGGATGTCTGTATTTGTTGTTTTGACGCGTCTTTTTTACACAAAAAGAATCTATTATACACATAACGCAACCCAATCAGATAATAACTTTAATAAGATATATACAGATTTTACATATAATGTTCGCAGTGTAAAAAAGATGAACCTGATTCATTTTGTTATGAATACATTGGGTCGCTTTTCATCGGAATCTTTCAAGAATAATAAAAAACTTATGCGATATAATGCAAACCAATGGGGCTTTACAGAATTGTTTTTGTCGGGACTGTTTTTGATTCCAACTGGATTTTTTATATACCAATATTTAACAACAGGACAAAATATTGATTTGGTGGTTATGATTGTTGCGGTTCAGGGAAATATTCAAAATATAGGACGCGAATTTATGCATTTGATGACCGAATTGGCCAGTAATAAAACGCAAATTGATATTCTGGAAAAACATTTACAGGATTTACAAATTACAACAAATACAAACCGCAATATTCATATAAAGAAATGGAATAAAATAGTATTTGATAATATGTTTTTTCAGTTTAAATACGATAACACAAAATTCAAATCATGCATACAGCACATTGAAATAAAGCGTGGCGACCATATTGCCATTGTTGGCGCATCCGGCACAGGCAAATCAACTTTCTTGAATTTGTTAACGCGACAACTGGAACCATTGTCGGGCAGTATAAAGATAGATAATATAGATTACAAAGATGTGGCTGATGACTTTTTTAACAAGAATTTAACCTATATATCCCAAGACGTAGAATTATTCAATCTGTCATTATATGAAAATATAACGTTGGGGCATAATGTAAAAAAGCAAGAATTGGCCCGCATTTTGTCGGGATGCTGTTTGACAGATTTAATTGCAAAAAATAACAAAGATATGAATATGGTTATTGGTGAAAAAGGAATCAAAGTATCTGGTGGCGAAAGACAAAGAATCAACCTTGCGCGTGGTCTGATATTGAATCGCGAAATTTTAGTGTTGGATGAAATAACTGCGAATCTGGACCCAAAAACAACCAAGAAAATCTGGGATTTTATATTCAAAGAATACAAAGATAAAACCATAATCGCAATATCGCACACCCCAGAATTATTGAATCATGTCAATAAAGTGATTGAATTCAACAATGGCTGTGGAACAGTAAAAGAAAAATAAATCCACAATTGCAAGATGTGATTTTGTCGTGTGTTGCACGCCCTGTAAAACCGCAGAAACCTGCGACTTTTATCCCAGAGTGTGTGCAAATGTATGTTTTTTAAACGATCATGCCATGCTAAAAACGCTCCCCTAAAAACACCTGAAAAATATGATTTCAGCAGCGGGTATCTATTTGAATTATAAAAAAATTGACAAAAAACTTGAAAAAAGAAAATGTTAGCCCTATAATAGAATGTGAAAAGCCGATGACCCTCTAACAATGGCGAGGCGGAAGAAGAACGGCGGCAAGTTTCCTTGCGCTTACTAGAACTTCCCGGGACTGCCCGTTACAGCAGTGGACTCTTTAATGGTATGGCGAACCCAGCGAGAGTTAAAAAGGCAACCCTGGCGACAGTGTTGCGAAACAAGGTGGCACCACGTTGTCACGCATATTTTCAGATTACTGGCATATGCGTTTAACGTCCTTGTGTTCTTATTAA
>JAZQGC010000037.1:0-3453 GCA_045539815.1 Candidatus Enterousia sp.
ACAGAAACGCGGTTTCTTTGGGTGGGCCAAAGATATTGTTAATAAAACAGCGCGCGAAATTGGAAATTTAGCGGATAAAACAGTACGCAAGGTACAGCAAATTCGCAAAGATACTATTACACGTCAAACTGAAATCAGGGCAGAAAAAGCCAAACGAGAGGAACAAACAAGAAAATTAAACAAGGAGAAAGAAATGACAGAACTGGAAAAAATTAAAGCACAAAATGATATTGATATGGAAAAATTAAAGGGGCAGTTGGATATTAGAAAGCAGATGGCCAAATCAAACGCAGATCTTGCTATTGCAGAGGCGGCACATAAACTTGATTTGCAAAGACTTAATATTGAGATGGCGCGTAATACAGTGGATGCTGGCGATGCTTTACTAAAAGAAAAGGAAATTCAAAAGCAAATAAATGCATTAAACAATCAGATGGCAATTGGAAATACGGCTAGTATTGCCGAGAAAATTAGTGCTTCAATTAGCGCTTTGTTTGGCAAGTCAACAATTACAAGCGATAGACAGGCTTATAATGCGCAACAAGATGTTCTTATAGCTGAGTCAAAAGCGAAAGCAAATCAGTTTAAAAATCAAGAAAAGATAGAAAACGCACAAACAAAACGTGATGTTTCTGAAATAAATATTGATAAATATAACAATTATGGTGAACAGGTTGGCGCGTTTGTAAAGGGTCCTTTTCATACAACCGGTACAGATGTGGAAGCTGCCGCCCGAAAGGTTGCTAAAAAACAAAATGATTTAAAGTTAGAACACATAGAAGCTGAAATCAGTGGAGAACAAGGATTAAGTGAATTTTATTATGAACAGGGTAAAAATGGCAAATATCAATCCACTGTTGATATGAAAAGTTTCACCCCGGAACAATGGAAGATGGCGATGGAAAAGGTAGAAATGTTAACGGATGGTATGTCGATTCCAGCCAAACAAAAGGAACAGATGGTAATTAATATGTTACAGGGAGAAAAGCAATAATAAAAAATTATCTGTTGATAATTAATCCCCCGATTGGGGGATTTTTTTTATTTATATGGTATAATAATACCGTATTGATTTTTCTTGACATTTCTGGGGGATTGGTGCATAATGGCGACGCTTTAATTTATAAAACCAAGGGTAAAATAAAATGGCAGCGACAAAATCGTTAAAAAAGTGCGAATTGGATGCCAAATGGTATCTGATTGACGCAACTGATTGCACGCTGGGACGTTTGGCGGCATATACTGCAAACATCTTGCGTGGTAAACATAAACCAACATGGACACCAAACATGGATTGTGGTGATCATGTTATCATTATCAATGCTGACAAGGTTGCATTATCTGGGCACAAGGCTGATAAAGATCGTTTCTTTTGGCATTCTTTGTGGACAGGTTCTTTGAAATCTCGCACATTGGGTCAGATGCGCAGTGAAAAACCAGAAAAATTGGTTTTCAATGCTGTAAAACGTATGATGGGCCGTCGTACAGCGGTTGCATTGGCGAATCAGCGTTTAACAAAATTGCATATCTATGCAGGCAGTGAACATAAACATGCGGCTCAACAACCAGAAGTTATTGATTTCGCAGGCTTGAATCGTAAAAACAAAAGGGGCGAATAATGGCAGAAGCAAAGAAAACAGCAGCAAAGACAGTTAAAAAGGCTGCTCCTGCAAAGAAAGCACCTGTTGCCAAGGCTGCGTCTGTTGCAACACCAAAATTGAACGATGCAACATATGCAACTGGTAAACGTAAAGATTCTGTTGCACGTGTATATTTAATGCCGGGCAAGGGTAATATCACAGTTAATGGCAAAATCGCTGCTGAATACTTCCGTCGTGCTGTATTACAGATGATTATTGCGCAACCATTTGCGGTTACGAAACGTGAAACTGCATATGACATTGTTGCAATGGTTGAAGGTGGTGGTTTATCGGGCCAGGCTGGCGCCGTAAAACATGGTATTTCCAAGGCATTGGAAAAAGTAGAACCAGAATTGCGCGCTGCATTAAAGGCAGCAGGCTTCTTGACACGCGACAGTCGTGTTGTTGAACGCAAGCACTATGGTTATCGCAAGGCTCGTCGTTCTACACAGTTCAGCAAACGTTAATGTGTTTGTATGGGACAAAGAAACCGCCATTTGGCGGTTTTTTTATTGTGTTTGTGAATAATTATTTTTTTATGCCAAAAAAAAGCCCCGTTTGGGGCTTTTTATTATTTTGCGTCTTCTTCTGGGATAACAGAAACAGTTTTTCTGTCGCCGTTGCCCTTTTTGAATTTTACGATACCAGCAATCTTCGCAAAGATTGTGTGGTCTTTACCCATACCAACATTCTGTCCTGGGTGTACAGATGTACCACGTTGACGGATGATGATGTTACCTGGGATTACGCGTGATCCACCAGATTTTTTAACGCCTAATCTGCGTCCTTGTGAATCGCGTCCGTTCATTGATGCCGAACCGGCTTTCTTATGTGCCATAGCTCTGCCTCCCTTATGCCTTGATATCTGTTATTTTCAAAACAGTAATATATTGACGATGACCAGCGGTACGGCGATAGTTCTGACGGCGTTTCTTTTTGAAAACCAGAATTTTATCTGCGCGTTTCTGTTCAACAACTTCTGCAACAACCTTGGCGCCTTCTACAAATGGTGTGCCAATTTTGTCACCGACCATTAATACCTGGTCAAATTCTACTTTACCGTCGGCGTTCAGTTTTTCAACCTTGATAATATCGCCCTGTGCAACGCGATATTGTTTGCCACCGGTTTGAAAGATTGCAAAATTGCTCATATTCTTTCCTTGATGTTTATTTTGGTTATTATTGATTTTCGTGCTTTTGACGAAAAGTTTATGCAAATTTTATGTTTTTTATACAAAAAGTCAAGTGTTTTGTTGAAAAAATTATACAATAAGTATTGTTTTTGCGTATTTTTGTTTATAAAAAAAGCCCCAAACGGGGATTTTTTTATAAAATCTGTTTTGAAAACGATTAGTGGGGCATTTTCGCCTCAGTAAACACGACATGCTTGCGCAATTTTTTGTCATATTTACGGAATTTCATTTTACCCTGAGTGTTTTCAGATTTTGTGTTTTTAGTTGTGATATAGAATACGCCAGTTTCAGCGTTCTTTAACTGTACAACTTCTTTACTGCCTTTTTTAGATGCCATTTTATTTGCCTTTTATATTATTCTGCGACCGATTTTAGGTTAAATATAATAAAAAATCAAGTCTTTTTTATGATTTTTGTTGTTATTTGTGTTTTCTTTTATATTTGGTGCGGGTAAGGAGACTTGAACTCCTTTTGCTTGCCCCGCTGGAACCTAAATCCAGTGCGTCTACCAATTTGACCACTTGTTTCACTGCGTGTTCCACTACGCTTCGCTTCGTAGTCGCCTATGGCAAAATTGTCCGACGCACAAAAAAAGAAAAATTGTGGTGCGGGTAAGGAGA
>JAZQGC010000038.1:0-69182 GCA_045539815.1 Candidatus Enterousia sp.
TTGAAAAAATCCGTATCGGTAAGGTTCGTCGTGCAAAACTGTTCTTCTTGCGCGGATTGTCTGGCAAAAAAGCGCGTATCGTCGAAGATTTGTCGGCAACAAGTGCAGAAAAGGCAGCAAACAAATAATTTTATATTTGTTAATAGTAAAAACCGCCATTTCGGCGGTTTTTTGTTGCTTAACGAGAAAACTTTCTGGCATTTTCGATAAATATATTGATTTGACATTATTTATACTGGTGTGTAATAATATTGCAATATGAAAAGAGTGTTTATATTTTTATTTGCTGTTTTTATGCCGATTGTGGCGGATGCGTATATTGAAAAAAGCACAGCTGTTTTACGCGTTATGGATAAAGATGCCGGCAAGGTACATGAACACGATGTTACAGTTGGTAACACCCTGCAATTCGGCAAAATCAATATTGTGGTTAAAAATTGCAAGCAATCTGACCCGTTTGACGCAGAAAATTACTTTGCATTTCTGGAAATTTTTGATGTTGATGCCGGTCAGGTTTTTGGCGGCTGGATGAACCGCAATGAACCTGGCGAAAACCCATTACAACATTCTGATTATGATGTTTGGTTGGTTGCGTGTAAGTAGTGGAAAGAACATTGAAATATTGTTTAAAAAAATTTACAGGATATGTTTTGGCAACATGTTAAAAATACATTTTGTAATAAAGTAAAAAATCGTTTAAACAGGAGATAAAATGAAAAAAATAAAACCAGTTATTAAAATTTTTATCGGTGTCGCTGTGTTGGTTTTTGTTATCACAGTGTTCTTTTTGACACAACAAAACGGTTCTTTGGAATCTGGTACATTGCAGAACTGGAAGACAGCATCAAACGAACGTCGGGTTGCGGCGGCACAAATACTGATTGGCGAGGACGCAAATACAGAACTGTTGGTTGCGTGCGTCGATAAAATGTCTGAATTGCCAGACAGTGGTGAAATGATGGTACGCGATGCAGTATCTTTGTGTCATACCGGGATAAAATTAAAAGAAAATCTGTGATATGTGGCGCATTTTATTGTTATTATTTCTGACTGGCTGTTGTGCAAATCCGATGGGCCAGTCTTTTTTGGGGACAAAATATATAAATTCCCCATTGGGCGAAGGAATTACGCCCGATACAGATCCGCTGTTCAGGACAGACGCATTTGATTGTGTAACGTTTGTAGAAACCGTCCTGGCAGATTCAGATGTAACAAAATTAAATCAAATCAGATATAAAAATGGTAATGTAAGCTTCCTGGACAGGAATCATTTTATTGAAACAGATTGGACGACCAATAACGCGAATTTGGTTGAAAATGTTAGTGCTAAATATGCAAAAACTGCGTACAGAACTGTTGTAATCGATAAAAAGTCTTGGTTTAAACAGAATTATAATATAGATACTGATTTTGCGCCAGAAACAGTTAATCTGGAATATATCCCGTATGAAAATATTACAGAATTAAATATAAATAAAGCTGTTATCGTAATGTTTGTTGCTGACAAGCCAAAAATTCGTGATAAAATAGGTACAGATTTGGCAATATTTCATATGGGATTATTGTTGCCTGGGGGCGTCTTGCGACACGCGTCCAGTCAGCAAAAATCTGTTGTGGATGTTGATTTTTATGAATATATTGCACAAAAGAAACAGGATAAAACAAATTTGGGAATTATATTGGTAAGAATAAAATGAATACAGACAAAATTATTCAAATTGATATGGGTGCAATGGACGGCAATAAACATAGTGACAAGCCTGTTTTGTGCCTGGGGATTGAATCTTCGTGTGATGAAACATCTGCTGCAATTGTGGACAGCGATAAAAACATATTGTCGCATATCGTATATTCGCAAATTCCAGAACACCAACAGTTTGGCGGTGTTGTTCCTGAATTGGCGGCACGCGCACATATTTTGGCCATAGAATCCGTTATAAAACAAACATTAGAAAAAGCCAATAAAAACATAACTGATATTGATGTTATTGCGGCGACGGCGGGACCTGGATTAATTGGCGGGGTTTTGGTCGGATGGATGGCTGCAACTGGCATTGCGCAATCTTTGAATAAACCACTGGTCGCCGTAAACCACCTGGAAGGACATGCACTGGTTCCGCGTTTAAAGGCCGCACGCGCCGACGGCAGTGGCGAAGATGCAAATGTTGAATTTCCTTATTTGCTGGTACTGGCGTCGGGCGGACATTGTCAGATTCTGTTGGTGTTGGGCGTTGGCAAATATCAATTAATTGGACAAACACTGGATGACAGCGCGGGCGAAGCGTTTGATAAAGTATCAAAAATGTTAGGATTGGGATATCCTGGCGGACCAATTGTTGATTCACGTGCACAAAACGGAAACGAAAAAGCCTTTGATTTTCCACGTCCGCTGTGTGATAAGCCAGGGTGCGATTTTTCGTTTAGCGGCATAAAAACTGCGGCACGCACTTTCTTGAATCGTGCAACAACGCCATTGACAGATGAATATATTAATGATTTTTGCGCATCTTTTCAGGCGTCTGTGGTCGACTGTATCATCAATCGATTGTCAAACGCGATAAAAGACGAACGGGTAAAACAGGCCGCGCCAAAATCACTGGTTGTTGCAGGCGGTGTTGCAAAAAACACTGCGATACGCGCAGCAATGGAAAAATTTGCCATGCAAAATAAAATGATTTTTGCCGCCCCACCAATGAATTTGTGTACAGACAATGGGGCAATGATTGCATGGGCAGGATTGGAAAACTTTATGGTCGGCAATATTGTTACAGAACCTGTTGCGCCCCGCCCCAGATGGCCACTGACAGACCTGTAATTTTTTAGCGGGAATTTTCAACGGCTGACATTTGCGCTTGTATCAAGTGTTTATCTTGGGCGTTTGTTACAGATGCCCTGGCCGTATCCAATATACGAAATGCCATTTGTGTTTCGCCATGCAACATTTCCAAACGAATTTTAATACTTTTATTATTTGGATTTTTTAATATTTGAACACCAGACCATTTTACCGACTGTAATGCGTTGCGCAAGCTTGCCAGTGCAGGATTCGCATTTGTTATTATTGGGCGTTCTTGGGGGATTTTATTTAATTCCGTAACCAACCTGTTAACATCCAACCATTTCAGATTTGCATAGTTGCGATATATCATATCATGGGCATTTTCATATTTTGCGTCCGCAACATCAATAACAGATAACTTTTTTGTTTCAGTGTTATAAAATACATTATGTTCATTTATGTCGCCATGCGAAAATACGACATTGGCATCGTTTAATGTTTCTGTATCAAAAAAGGCCTTGGCTTTTCTTAGTTGTTCGATTTCTGGTTTTTTAAGAAATTTTTTCATATGATTTAAAATATATGCAAATGTCGGCGTAACATCATGTTTGTGTTTGTCGCCGGGCATATCAAAAAATTCTGATTGTGTTAAGATTGGTTTATATGTGGCCATGTCGCAAATAAAATGCGCCAGTCCGCGGTATATAATATCTTTATCTGCGTCAGACAGTGTTTTAACAAAATTATTTGTTAACGGTTGACCATATACACGTTCTTCGACAACAGATAATGTATCACATGATATTTCCAACATCTGTGGGACAAAATATGCAGGATTCTTTTTTGAACGCAAAAAATCTTGAATCTTCTGGGCACTTTTTTGTTTTTCCAGCCAAACCGTTTGTTGTGTGGCGCCATGCAAATTTATTGGACGCTTTACAACCGTATTGTCAAGTGAAAAAACAGCAGTTTCACGCGGTACATTTGTATTTAATTGTTGCAATTTTTCCAGATTGCTCATAATATATCTCCATCAATTATCAAACAGATTATACCAGTAAAATCATGCAAAAACCAGAACCTTTTGTTAAACCAGATATGATTTTCAGCGTTTCAGATGCATCGGCGCTGTTGAAAAACGTTGTAGAAACGGCTTTCCCACGAATAAAAATTCGCGGTGAATTATCACAAATTACACGCGCAACATCTGGACATATTTATATGACAATCAAGGATGCAGGTGCCGCAATTTCTGTGATTGTATGGCGTGGAACACCGCTGAATTTTAAGTTGGAAGATGGACTGGAAGTAATTATTACAGGACGTTTTACAACGTATCCTGCACGCAGCAACTATCAGATTATTGCCAGCGAAATTGAAATGGCGGGCGTTGGCGCAATCTTGAAAATGCTAGAAATGCGCAAACAAAAACTGGCGAGTGAAGGTTTGTTTGATGAATCCAGAAAAAAACCGTTACCAAAACTGCCACAAACAATTGGCGTGGTAACCAGCCCAACTGGTGCCGCGTTTCAAGATATACAAAACAGATTGCGCGAAAGATTCCCTGTACGCGTGTTATTATATCCTGCAACGGTCCAGGGGGTAACAGCCGCAGCAGAAGTTGCCGCAGGTATAGAATATTTCAACAAAATGCAAAATGTTGATGTTATTATCGTGGCACGTGGCGGTGGCTCGTTGGAAGATTTATTGCCCTTTTCCGAAGAAATTGTTGTTCGTGCGGCCGCAGCCAGTAAAATACCATTAATATCTGGTGTTGGGCACGAACCTGATTGGATGCTGATTGATTTTGCAGCTGATTATCGTGCGCCAACACCAACCGGCGCAGCAGAAGCGGTTGTGCCGACAAAATTATCTTTGATTCAGGATTTGGATAATCTGTGGGTTCGTTTGTCCGGGATGTTTACAACACGTTTAATGAACGCAAAACAACGTATCGATGCAATTAATATCAAAAGCCCAAAACAGATGTTAATGGAACAAACACAACGCTTGGACGATTTGGGACGATCTTTGAATATCATTATTAACACCAAGATTGTTGCCGCACAACAAAAAATGGAAACAGTATCTGGATTTGCGAACATACTACAAAACCAGATGACCGCGTTGGGACAATCTGTATTACACATGGAACAAATGTTAAAATCATTAAGTTATAAAAGCGTATTATCACGTGGATACGCCATTGTGCGTGACGCAGACAACAATATCATCAGTAACGCTGGCAAGGCTGTCCCAAAATCGATTGAATTTGCAGACGGAATTGTACAGTTGTAAAAACCGCCATTGGCGGTTTTTTGTTATCGGACGTACTGTTGTTGATGCTGTAACAATAAACGCAAATTAGTATTTTTATTTAATGTTGGTTTTATATTATTTTGACGCAAATATTCCAAGACATCGAAATACAAACATACAGCATCGATTATATTCAACTTGCTGTAAATGTTGTCATGATATTTTGGCGACAAGAAATCAATATAGCGTTTATTATCAGTCTTATACGAATGCACCATTGACGCACAATAACCATACTTTGAACTGTTTTTATCATTGTATATCTTGATTATATCGCCCTTGTTCAATATCGGTTGTTGACGATATATAATAAATTCATGTTTTGTTGATAAATTTATATTTACAGGGCTTACAAACAGGCGCTGTTGACGACCGTCGGGAAAAGCGTCCCGCACAATAAGTTTTTCCATTTTTTTATTCCTTGATTAATGTTTTTGCCATTGATATTGATTCTGGCGTAATTTCTGCGCCACTGATAATGCGCGCAATTTCGTTTATACGATCTGTATCAGATATTTTACATACTGATGTTGTTGTTTTGTTGTCTGTGACGGATTTTGAAATCTTGAAGTGCAAATCTGCAAATCCTGCCACCTGGGCAGAATGCGTTATAACCAAAGCCTGTGAAGACTGGGCCAGACGATTTAAACGGGCGCCAACAGCAGATGCCGTTGAACCACTGATACCTGTGTCAACTTCGTCAAAAACAAATGTGTGACAATTATCAACACCCGCCAGAACAACACGAAACGCCAGCATTAAACGTGCCAATTCACCACCAGATGCCGATTTGTGTAATGGCGCAAACGGTGCACCAGGGTTTGTTTTTATTAAAAATGTAACATCGTCCGTTCCCATGGCGCCGGGGGCGGCGTTTGTAAAATCGGTTACAAAATCTGTCCCGCCAAGTTTTAAATCAGGCAATTCCGATAATAACGCCTGGCGCAATTGTTCAGCGGCATGTTTGCGTGCATCAGATAATTTTTTTGTCGCAGTATCGTACAACTGTTTGTTTAGATAAACCTGTTGTGTCAGTTTGTGTAATTCTGCGTCAGAATTATCAATCTGATTCAATTGTTGGGTCATGCGATTTAACAATTCAGGTAATTCATCCGGTTGAACACGATGCTTGCGCGCGGCGGCACGGATTGCAAACAAACGCTCTTCAACAGATTCCAGATTATCCGTATCAATATTTTCCGGTTGCAAGGATTGACTGATTTCTGCAACAGATTCCGCAATATCATACAACCTATCGATTTGATCTGAATACGGATTGTCATCACCCCGTATGCGTTGCAATATGTGCGCAACATTAAATAATTGAGATTCAATTGTATTGCCGCGCGGTGCCAAGGCTTCCAACGCTTCGTTCAAAATTGCTGTATTCTTTTCTGCGTTCATCATAATGGCGCGTTTCGCAGATAATTCTTCTTCTTCGCCAACCTGTGGATTTAATGCGCTTAGTTCAGAAACATTATGTTTCAAGAAGTCGCGTTCAGACGCGCTGCGCGATATCAGTTCTTGTAATTCTGTCAGGCGCAATTGTGTTGTGTGATATTTTGCGTATGTGTCATGTACATCTGATAACAATGCGGAAAAATTATCAATGTGATTCTGGGCATATATATCCAATGTCTTGCGGTGTGTTGCCTGATTTAACAAATTATGATTCGCAAATTGACCATGTATTTCAATCAAAGTATCGCCAATTTGTTTTAACGTTTTTATCGATACAGGCACATCATTTATCCATGCGCGACTTTTACCGTCTGAATTTAGTGTGCGACGCAATATTAAACCATCTGTGGAAACAATATCAAATTCAGATAAAATACCAACAGCCTCGTGTGGTGTGCTGTCAAATTCTGCGGTAACAGACGCAGATTCGCATCCATGTCGTATCAAACCAACATCAGATCGTGCGCCCAGCGCCAAAGACAATGCGTCTAATAAAATACTTTTGCCCGCCCCTGTTTCGCCAGTCAAAATATTTAAACCCGCGCCAAATTCCAGATTTAGCCGTTCTATTAAAACAATGTTACTGATGCTTAAACCGATTAACATGCACGGATTATAATTTATAAACTATACAGTTTCCAGCACAAAATCATGCGTCCATAACAAGTGTCCCCGCACAGAGTACGTAGGATAAATCTGTTGAACTAATTTTATATATTCCCGTATTTGCAAAATATATTTGTCGCGATACATATCGGGATTTACGTCTGTTTTATAGTCAATGATATCAACTGATTTTTGTTCGTGATTAATACATAATCTGTCAATGCGTCGCGATACAAAACGACCATTAAGATAACCAGCAATTGGAACCTCGGTTTGTGTGCTGGGTGCAAAAAACGGCACCAAGTGCGGATGATTTAAAATTTGTTTAATTATCGTGGCGTCACCGATTGTCCCATCAGAATCAATAACTATTTTTTGCAGTTTAGCATGCGTTTTAACACCGGTGCCGACCGCATGTTTTATTTGTTCTTGGTCATGTAAAATATTATGCAATGTCTTCATTTGTTATCCTGATAAAGTCAGATGTTTGATTGTCAGAAAGTGTTTGCCACAATTGTGTGTGCCAACAATTATCCGGCGCCACGTTGGTTGCACTGTATCCATATATATACAACATGTCGCGGGCACGCGTCATCGCAACATATAACAAACGATAATATTCCGATAATTTTGTACTGGCGCATTGGTCAAACAATGTTTGATATGCAGTGCTGTTCCCGGCATTTACACCCCACAACCATACCGGCCTGTCACCAGATGTTATCGTTAAAATTTTGTCTGGTTTTGGCATACGTGTTGTATCAATCAAGAACACCACTGGCGCTTCCAAACCTTTGCTGCCATGTACAGTAACAATACGAACACCGGTCGACGCGTTCATGTCGCGAACAACTTCGCTGCCACCAGTGATAAACCATTTTAAAAAGTCGCGAATTGTACCGGATTGCGTTCTTTCATAAGACAAACATATTGTTATAAATTCTTCTAGCGGATCAATAATTTGATTACCAAGTGCAGAAATAAACTTTTGGCGGGTGTTGTCCGTATTTAAAACATCGCAAAAGAACGAATATGGCGCCAATATCTGTGATTTTTCCCGGATGTGTGCCAATCGTTCGTGAATATCTGGGTGTGTCTCACGCAATACGTTGAAAACATTTGTTAATGGTGCCTGGGGTGAATTTTGTTTTATATCCCGATTAATCGTATTTCGTATGGTGCAGATATTATAAATATCAGCTTCTTTCAAATAAAACAACGGGCTTTTTAACACACAACATAAACTGTAATCATCGTATTCGTCTGAACACCAACGCGCCAAATTCAACAGATCACGCACAGGCGGATAATCTGGCAAGAAAATTCTGTCACTGCCAGCAACATCAATGCCACGCCGTTTTAATTCTGTTGTTAACGGTCCGACCAGCAAACTGCGCCGCTGGACCAATATCATAATATCTTTGGCGGTGTGTTTTTTTGTGTTTAACAATCGTTGTATTTCATCTGATATAATATTTATATACCCTGTCAATGACGTGTTTTCGTCATCTTGTTTGGAATACAGTTTGTTTATGTACACCAATCCAGCGTCATTTTGCCGAAAACATTTATGATCATTGTTGATAAATCCTGTTAAATTACGAATTGCGGAATCGGAAAAGAATTTATCCACTGTATGCAATATTGGCGCCACTGAACGAAAGCTTTGCGTTAATGGGATTTCTTGGATATCGCGCATATTGTTTTTTATCTGGGCTGCGATGTCATGGCGACTGCGCGCAAACGCGTCAGGATCCGCCCCTTGAAAGCCGTATATGGATTGTTTTGTATCACCAACAACAAATATGGAATTTGGTGTTTCTGTCGTTTGCGAATCTGTGAAAAAATCACCAGACAACATGCGTAAAATATCCCATTGCAGTGGCGATGTATCTTGGGCCTCGTCAACCAAAATATGCGACAAAGATACGTCCAGTTGGGATAACACCCATCCCATTGTAGCAGAATCTGAAAACAGCTTTCTGGTATATAAAATCAAGTCTTCAAAATCTAATAAATTACGCTCGTGCTTAATATGACGATATGTTTGATTAAAGGCAATACATAAATCAAATAATGCAAGTGTGTCTTGGAATATTTTATTGTTTATATTGTATTGATTTACAGAATATACACGTTCCGCCTCGGAAAGTAAAAAGTCGTTTTTTAATATCTTGGATTGTATATTGCCATCTTGTTTCAAGTACGCTGTTTTGTAAACATCAAAATCAACAGTCGTATCAATATATTGTCTGGTTAAATTTATAATTTTATCCAGATACTCTACCGGTGTTTTTTTAGTTTTTTGTATGTCTGTGGCATTATTTATAATATTTTCCAATTCAAATTGATTAATATCGGTTTTTACAACCTGATTCAGATTTAAAAAAATACGCGTCGTATCAATAAAATACTGTCTGTATTTCAGAACATCTGTTATCTGAAATAAATTCTTGTACTGACTGCTTAACAGTTGCAACAAATCGTCCAAAAAGTTTTCAGACACACGTTCTACGATATGTTCAAACGCAGAAAATATCCCCTGGTTTTCATACGAGGTGTTAATCAAACGATTAAACGCATCTTGTAACAAAACCTTTTGCGGGGCGCCAGAAATCAAAGACCAAGCTGGCGATATGCCCGCCTCTATTGGGAAACGATGTAAAATCTCTTCACAAAAACCATGTATTGTTTTGATTTTTAACATATCAGGGTTGTCGATATATTTGAAAAACATTTCACGCGCATGCGCAATATCTGCGTCACTGGCAGGATTATGAACGGCAACAGAAAACAAAGCCGAACGCAAATCTTCGTCTGACATCATGGCCCAGCCGCGCAATGCCGCCAATATCCTGTTACGCATTTCGCCCGCACCAGCGTTTGTGTAAGTCAAACATAATATACCGCCATTATCATCATTTGACGCACGAAACAAAATTCGCAATAAACGCTGAACCAAAACACTGGTTTTTCCGGTTCCGGCATTCGCCTGGACCCATACATTTTCTGATGGATTTGCAGCCAAGTCTTGTTCTGGTGAAAGAATATGTTTTTTTGCCATTTCTGCCCTTGCTTTATGAGTTTGATTTTAGTATAAATCAAAATGAACTGCAAGTTTTATAACACATTGCATTGCACAGGGAGAAAAGGATGGAAATATCACAATTTTTAGTAGTTGGTGGCGCAGTAGTTAGTGGATTATTATTTGTTACGCTGGGGGTATTATTTTTTATATCCAGAAAATCACAAAAAACAATGCAGGCACTGTTAACAATAATGACTCAGCCACAACGCGCCAAGGTTAATGACGCTGTTCGTGTGTTGGAAAGTATCCTGGGCGATGAAATCAAAAAAATAGAACACAGTTTCCAAACAATGCAAAATACATTGGATGCACAGATAAGGTCTGCAAATGAATTAAATACAATCCTGACTGCGCAAAATGAACAACTGATTGGCAGTGCCGATAATGCCACAAAACAGATTGAAGTTATGTATAAAAAATTAACTGATACAGTCAACAGTATTGAAGATATAACAACATCAGAATCATGGAACAATACAAAAACAACAACTGAAAATTTTCAATCTTGTGTCAACGAGTTACTGGAACAAATTAAACAAACTTCTGAAGATACAACACAACATGCAGCCGGACTGCAAACACAGATAGATTCATGGATAGAAAGTGGAAAAACATTGGCCGAAAATCTGCAAGAAGAATTTAAGTCTAATGCAGATCAGATGAAAAATATTTCTGCCGAATCAGATTCACTGCAAAATAAATTAAAGGAATTAACCACCGCAACCGCAGATGGATTTAACAATGTTAAAACATCGGCCGCAAATTATGAAGAAATCATGATACGAAACGACAGATTGTTGGATGGACACCTGGATAAAATGGAAGCGTTCAGCAAACAATCAAAAAAACAATTAACCAGCCAAATGAACACACTGACCAATACGGCAAATGTTGTCGCAGGTCAGGTACGACTGGTAGAAACTTCAATAGACAAACAAACAAATAAATTAACCAATGTCGTGGAAACACTGATGAATACAGCAGCATCAACCGAAGGTGCAGTTCGCGGTATATCAACAGAATTGGCCGGGCTGACGAACAGATTCGACGGCGAAATCAAAGAATTCGCAACCGGCGTCGTATCCGAATTAAAAACTGTATCAGGTGTCGCAAACGCAACATTAGAGAACACAAAAACAGCCGCCAGCGCGTTTTCTGAATCCGTAAAAGCAATGGCAACCGGTGTGCGCGAGACATTGATAGAAATGAATACAGCGCACACACAACTGTCAGGACAATCTGAAAACCTGATAAAAATGTCCAGCGATACAACCGCACAATTACAGCCATTGTCAGTATTGATTGAAAAATATTATTCTGCCCTGCCCGATTTGTCGCGCGGCAGTATAGAGGCAAGCGAAACACTGGAAAAAATTGTAAGCAGCCTGAACGAAAAATTGAATTTAATGAAGGAAACAGTTGCACAATCAACCAGTGCAGTATCTGAGTCCGCAACAAAACTGGAAGATTTGGCGGGCGCTTCGCGACAACAGATGATTGATTTGATGTCAGATTATGCCAAGGCCGTAAATACAATGCAGACATTAAACAAGCAAATGATGGTGGCGCGCGCATCTGCGCCAATGGATGCAATCAAGACGGCACCAACCCAGACATTTGGATATATCAGTTCTAGTGATTTTTTGGCAAACAGTGAACAAATGCTGAAAAATCTGCATGAACAGTCTTTGGATTTAACGCGCGTCGCAGGCGCAGAAATCCCGGATATAGTATGGAAAAAATATCACGCCGGCGATAAAACAATCTTTTCAAAATGGTTGGCCAAAATGTTGGGGGCGGCAGATAAAAAAAGAATTCGCGATATGATAAAATCCGATACTGTATTCCGTCGTCAGGCAACACAATTTGTACACGGGTTTGATAAAATTTTGGCAAATGCACAACAAACAGACAATCCAGACAATGTGTCCGCCAGCCTGATAAAAACTGATCTGGGACATATATATATTGCGCTAAAAAGCTATGTATAAAAATAATCCCCATATCTGGGGATTTTTATTTTTGTTTTTTATCAAACAGCCTGTCAACAACAGTCTGAACAAAATTACGTTGTTTGAAGTACAACGACATTTCATATGATGGACGCTCGAACGGTTGCTGGCAATATTCTTCGCCTTCCAGTTCATAAATATATCCGTATTTTATTATATATGCCTGTTGCGCATTAACATCTGTTTTATTTGGACACTGGATATATAAATAATGAGAAAATTCATGCGCAAACATTTGAATAAAATTTTCTATGTCACAATTTTCTGTACAAACACGTTGTTGAAAAACAATCGTATGTTTTGAATCATAATAAGCCTTGACCGCGGGATTATCATTTGCAATAAAAAATAAACTTGTCGCATTGCCATGGTCTTGATTGTATAAATTCGCCATTTGACTAAACAATATCTGACCAAATAATTGCTTAGTAGACAATTGCAGATTGCAAAAATGCTGAACACAATCTAATAAGAAGGGATTTTTTATTACCGTATTAACCGTATTTTCAAACAAACAATTCGCGTAACGAGAAAACTTTGTATAGTTAAATGGTGTCAGTGCATGTATTTGCTTTAACACATCCACTAAATTATCGTGCAGGCGTGTTAACTCGGCCTCGGTTGCGCCAAAATCTGTTTCAGACGCAAACGATACAACGTCTTTAATTTGTGCGCTTATTTGCTGACATTCGCGTTTAAGCGGCACAAAGAGTTTTGCCAAACCGATATCGTATTTGGAATACAAACCATAATTTTTATATGTCTTAGCCATAGTGCATGGCAGATTAGCACGTTTTTTACAATAAACAAGCGATATTTAAATAAAAACACCCATTTTTGGGTGTTTTAGATGTTTATTTTTTCCAAAATGCAAATCCGCGGCGACTGGCCTTGTCATCACGCTGTTTGCGTTCTTCGATTGCGCGTCTGCGTTCGGCGCGTCGTTCCTGGAATCTGCGGGCAGATTCTTCGTCACGCTGAATAACATTTATTGTTGTTGCAGACAGTTTACCGTTACGAACTTCTTCTTCAAATTCAACGATATCGTTTTCGTTTAAAAAGCGAATACCTGCTGCCTTTAATGAACTGGAATGAACAAATACATCATCTGTGTTTCCGTCTGCATTTGGCGCGTCTGGGCAAATAAACCCAAAACATTTTTTGCCGTTATACCATCTTACTTTTCCTTGACGCATAATCGTAATCCTTTGTTATGCTTGTTATGGTTCTGCAAAACATTTTCTAGAACCTGTTATAATTTTTACATTTTTACATACTGAAAGCAAGCGGAATAAAAATCCCCGTATGTGGGGATTTATTTTTTATAATAACGCTGAACTTCGGTCATAACAAAATTAAACAAGCGTCCTGCCAATGTGTTTGTTGGCATTTCCCAATCGCTTTGCATATAAGGCATCGCAGATACCAACACAAAACGCGCCATAAAATGGAAAATTGTGCTTTCTTGGTGCTTGGACAATTTAGCAGGTGAATTTTCGACACGAAAAACCTCATTTTCTATTGCGTCGTCTAATTTTTCAATTATATTGTCCAAAATTTTTGGCGGATAATATAATGTGCACTCTTTTGGAAAGCCTTCGAACATGGAAACATTATTGTTTCTGGAATACAAAATATTCCAGCCGACGCGTTCAAACAAATCTTCCAGACATTGACATATCTTGCGATTATAATCTTTGACGCCCTGTTCATAATAATTTGCCAATTGCGCTTCGATATTCTTGGTTTTGTTATTCTTTTTCTTGCGGGCGTTTTCATACGCAATATGCGTACGATTTTCGTATTCAAAGAAGGTACGAACCTGGCATATAATTTCCATCGGTATCACTTTGTCTGGGTCAGAACTGATATTCAAAATAACCTTGGCATCGCGATAATTACGCGGATTTTGCATGCTATAAAACTTATCACGAACAGATATTATTCTGTCTGGCATAATTTCATACAAGCGCTCAATAAACAGACGCGCCTGGGGAATCAAGTCAAACAAACATTTTACACGCCAGACATCCTGCAATCTGAAACGCGGCGGCAACACCTTGTCAATTTCACGGACCATATCAACCGCTATTTTTTCATGACGACTGCCAATTATAGACAAAACTGTTTCTGATGCGGCACTGATATATTTTTCTGTGAAAATATCCTGAATTTTTTCAGCAATTGCGTTGGCGGATGCTTCGCGATTATGATGAATTAAAACACGACGAGCAGCGTTTGCAACATCATTGACGTAATCTGTGTAATATTTTCCGGTTATCTTGTCCAATGCACGTTCAATTTTTTTCTGTGCGGCAACAATAACAGTAACAATAGATGATACAGACAAATCAATCTTGTGCCCAGCAGAGCTGGTAAAAAACTGATTACGCATTGGGTCGGCGTCCAAACGATGATTTACCAAATATGGCGACAACGGATTAATATCAGCAATACGAATTGGTTCATCAATTGCGGCATCTTTTTCATAGTCGTATTTCATAACGGCCGCTTTGGGGGCACCAAAACATTTACCCAAAATGTGAAACAATTCACGAAACCAAACCGTACTGTCCGAATACAAAGTACGCAAGTATTCAGCAGCATCTTCGTTAATCCGCCCTTCTTCAACTGCTTTATTAATGGCGGCTAAATTCTTTCTGTCGTTTGTATCACATAAATCTTGTGTACATGTATCGCTGCATATTTCTTCTGTCATAATATATATTTTGCCTGTCTGTTTTTTATTTCATCATTGGGAATAACACGATGTCGCGTGCGGTTGGCTGATTAAAGATAATGCATGCCAATCGGTCCACACCCATACCAACACCAGAAATCGGTGGAAAACCATGTTCCATCGCACGAACAAAGTCGTTATCTGGATTGAACGCTTCTTCGTCGCCGTTTGCAATATTTTTAGATTGTTCTTCAAACGCTGCAATCTGTTGAATTGGATTGACCAGTTCTGAATACCCCTTGCAAATTTCTGCGCCACATACCAATATTTGATACATATCGATTCTGCGTTCGTCCGCATCGTTACGACGCGCCAACGGCATCATGTACGCAGGATAATTATACAAAATTGTCGGATTTACAATATCGTTACGTATCTTGCGCTTGTACACATAATCAACCAATGTCGGTATAGATTTTAAATCTTCCAATTCCGACATCGGGAACATCCCTGCATCAACCAGATTTTGACGCAGAACATCAACATCATCAAATTCCAGAATATCACAACCAAAGAATTCGTTCATTTTTGCGGTATAATCAACCATATCATATTTGCTGAAATCCAGTTGTGCGCCCTGGTATTCGATCTGCAAGGTACCACGACATTTCATCAACAAGTCCTGAATCAATGCCCAGGTAAACTTGATATTATCGTTAAAATCCCAGTACGCAGCATACCATTCAACCATTGAAAATTCTTGCAGGTGTGTGGCATCCATCCCTTCGTTACGGAAATCCTTGGCCACTTCGTAGATACGATCAAACCCCGCACCAATCGCCTGTTTCAAGAACAATTCTGGGGAAATACGCAACTGGAAATCCGTATCCAAGGCATTGTGATGTGTTGTAAACGGACGCGCCGCGGCGCCAGACGCAATGTTCTGTAATACGGGCGTTTCAATTTCCAAGAAACCATGTTTGTTCATAAAATCACGCCAGTATTGCGTCATCTTAAAGCGCCCCAACAACGCATTGCGCGCATCAGGATTAGATATGATATCCAAATATCTTTGACGATAACGCGTTTCCATATCTGTCAAGCCATGATATTTTTCTGGTAATGGACGCAGTGCCTTGGATAAAATCTCGTACCCGGACACGCGAACAGTTAATTCACCAGCAGTCGTGTGATACAAACTGCCTGTGATTCCAATAAAATCACCCAAATCAACATTGGCTTTCATAAATTTATAATTTTCTTCGCCCAATTCTTCGCGCGACATTGAAAACTGAATTTCGCCATTTATGTCATAAATACGCCCAAACATCAATTTACCCAGCCAACGCAATGCCGTTACGCGACCCGCCAGCTTAACAGGTGTATCATCTGGCAATTGGCGTGCAGCCTCTATTGTATGTGTACGATCAAATCTGGCCTTCCATACGACGCCATCGCGTGCCTTGATATTTTCAGCCTTTTGCAGACGAGCGGTCAGTTCGTTTGTTGACATTGGTGTGTTTTCTGACATTTTATTTTCCCTTGATTTAAAAAAACGGACGCCCAAAAGTGCGCCCGCAGTTAATTCTGTTGGTCGCACTTTTTAATTAAAACGTTTCATATTTTGTTTCATTATATTTGCGTCGTTTTGTTTTGTTGGCGTAATTATACGACAGTTTTGCAAAAAAGTAAAGTATATTTTACAAGGTTTTATGTTGTTCGCGCAATAATCTGGCGATATGCGCATTCAGTCGCGAATTATATCTGTCTTTGACCGGTTGCAAGATATAATCGATATCAATACCGGCATTAAAAAAATCAATCGGATTACATGTGTTTGCCTGACGCACGGATGTGTCATGCGGCATATTTGTACGTTGTGCAACAATATCCGCATTGTTTGTATCTGGCAAGAAATAAGCAACCTTGAAATTATAAAATCTGGCCAAATCTTGTTTCTTAAACCACTGTATCATCTGTTGTGTATATTTTGGCTCTATGACATCATATATTAAATTTTTGCCCAGATTTTGTAATATTTCTGATTCAGGAACGCCATACAACCATTTAGGCGTGTTTGGTGTCCAGAAATCTTCATTAACCCACAAACGCGTGGCCAAAGGCGTGTTGTCAAAATAAGCCTCGTCACGAAAGAAATATGGATTGCCTTCGGATTCGCCCGTGCGCATGGGACGCGTGGTCGCGGAACGCAAATTATAAAACAACCCTGTTGGCAATACATTTTGCACAAAATGACTTTTGCCACTGCCCGAAACGCCATTACAAAACAACAGTGTATTTTTCATATCTTTTTCCTTTTTCTATTCAGAAAAAAGCCCCGTTAAAATACAGGGCAATTATCATCAGTCTTCCAAAAAGCTGCGCAGTTTGCGGGCGCGCGTTGGATGTTTAAGTTTCATCAATGCTTTTTGTTCAATCTGTCGGATACGTTCACGCGTAACCCCAATATTTTCACCAACCTCTTCCAAGGTACATGTTCTGTTATTGCTCATCCCAAAACGCTGGCGCAAGACAGTTTCTTCCTTGGGGTCTAATTCAGACAAAATTTGTGTTACAATTTTACGCAAATTTTGCTGTGCGGCAGATGTAAATGGATTTTTTGCCGTTTCGTCTGCGATGATTTCCAATCTGGAACTGTCATCTTCGGTACCCACAGGCGCTTCCAATGAAATTGGTTTTAAATTAACCTTCATTGCCTTGTGAATCTTGTCGACCGGCAGATATATTATTTTGGATAATTCTTCTGCGGTTGGCTGACGTCCATATTTATGCATAAATTGACGTGTTGCACGTTGGATTTTATGAATATTATCAATCATATGTACAGGAATTCTGATTGTTCGCGCCTGATCTGCAATACTGCGCGAAATTCCCTGTTGAATCCAGTTTGTTGCATATGTGGAAAACTTATTCCCCAGGCGATAATCAAACTTGTCTACGGCCTTCATTAATCCGATATTTCCATCCTGGACCAAGTCTGAAAAATCCAAGCCCAAACCACGGTTGCTGGATTTTTTTGCAAATTTTATAACCAAACGCAAATTTGCTTCTATCATTTCGCGTTTTGCGCGTGCAGCCTCGGTCTGGCCACGACGGACCAATTCAACGACCTTTTTATATTCTGCGGTTGGCTGTCCTGTTTCGTTGGCGATTGCAGTAATGTCGTCCTGGATTTTCAAGATATCTTCGCCATGTTTCTTGGCAAAGTTCGCCCAAACCGGATTTTTATGTTTTGCCAATTTCTTGACCCAGTTGCGATTTAATTCATTACCAGTATATTCCGCCAAGAAATCTTCGCGTTTTACCTTGTTTGCCAATGCCAGACGTAACAATTTCCCTTCCAGTCCCATTAATAACTGGTCGCGTTTAGTTAACTGTTCCAAAATTTCTGCAACACGATCGTCATTCAGGCGAATTTTGCTGACATATTCGAACAATTCCAAACGCATTTTTGTGTATTTCTTTTCCAATGTCATGTCTGGTGTATTGGATGTCAATAAATTTTCCAAGCGTTTGGCCTGTAATTTTTGCATATTGTTAAAGACGCGTTTAATTTTTGCAAACAAATCCAGCATCATTGGCATCAGTGCTTCTTCCATAACAGGAATTGGAACACCAGATGTACCACGCGGCGCGTCTTCTTTCTTTACACCATCTTCGTCTTCATCTAAATCTTCGTCTTCTTCGTCAGAATCAACCGCAGAATCAGTTAATTCGTCCAAATCTGCGTCATCCAGTTCATCAACATGATCAACCCCCTTGGATTTCAGGGTTTCTGACAAAGCCGCCAATGATTTTTGTTCGGCGTCGCTGGAATACATAACTTCCAGATTTACAATGTATCGCAAACGAATATCTTCGTTAAGCAATTGCTGATACCAATCCAACATTGCTTGGATTGTCATTGGACTTTCACACAATCCATAAACCATTAAACGAGATGCAGCCTCAATCCGTTGTGCGATTGCAACTTCGCCTGCGGCAGTCAACAACTGAACAGTACCGATTTGTTTCAAATAAGATTGAACCGAATCCTGGACCCCCAAAACCAACGAACCAGTTTGACTGCGTTCCAATTGTTTTGCATAATGTTCATAATCTTCATCATTAACATCAACCTGTTCCGCGTCCGCATTCAGCAAATTACGCGTTTTATCGCGTGGCATATCGTCATCATCAACATCATAATAACGCCCCATATCGCGTGGATAATTGTCTGTTTCCAGAATTTCAAGTCCCAAGTCCTGTTGAAAGAAATCCAAAACTTCGTCTTGTTCTTCATCAGGAACCTCATCCGCTTCTATTGCAGCAGTAAAATCCATGCGTGCGATATAACCGACATCTATTGACCCTTGGGCCAGTTTTTGCAGATTTTCCGGCAATGAATCAATTAACAATCTTGTCGCTTCGTCCAGTTTTTTAGCCATCAACCAAACCTTTCCGTGTTTTTTGATTTATGTATTATTTTTTCTTTTTTGCGTTTTCTGCCATTTTTTGCGCCTTGGCAACAGCGTCATGAATAGCAGATTCTGACACCAAACCTAAAACAATCGGACTTTGTATTTGGATTACAGAATAAGATTTATGTGTTTTATTCCGAACAGACGCAACCGTTGGGTTTGTACTGCGCATCAAACGCGCGATTTGGCCATCGGATAATTCTGGATAGTTTTTAACAATCCACAAAATACCCCCCAAACGATTTTGACGATGTAATTTAGGCGTATAACCAACACCTTTTTTATTTTGTTTTTGTTGTGCCTTGACAATTTCTTCGCGTAATGTCAGACGCAAAGAAGCATCTGCTTCACATTTTTCAATATCTTCACGTGTTAATTGACCGCTTAATACCGGGTTTAATGGCTGTATTTTATATGTTTCTGCATCGGCAATATTTTTAACCTCTAATTCATGCAGACCGCAAAAATCAGCAATTTGTTCAAATGTTAATGCTGTGTTTTCAATCAGCCACAGCGCAGTAGATTTAGGCATATATGGATAGTTCATGGAATTTCCCTTTGTAATTACAGGGGGCAATATACACCAATATCGCCCAAAATTCAAGCCATTTTTATAGCTTTTTTGATATTATTTTCTTCGCCCTTGGTTAAGAAAATAGTCTTTCAATTGTTTTGCAAATGTATTGATAATTTGCCTTAATTCCGGTTCTTCGTTGAATATTTTTGTTTTTTTATCGACAGATTGTTTTTCTGTTGCACGAAATGTCGATAATTGTTTTTTTGATTTTCTTAACAAAAAACCTGTTTCATCACGCATATTTATTGTACGCGAACGCATCCAACGGATAAAATCATGCAAACGATTTTCCGGCAAATATAATTGTTCCTTTTTGTTTATGGGAATAAAACGAAATGCACCATATTGTGATAATAACTCATCGGCGTTACTGATATTTAAACATGAATTTAATTCTGCGACTGAAAACAATCTGTTATCAGCACTCAACGAACGCACATGCGCGGATAATGGCAGCGTTGGAACATGACTTTCATATAACGGAAAATCATAAAACATTGCAAACTCAATCAGGTAATCCATTGCCTCTTGCTTGCCTGCTACTGGCTTGGAATAAAACTTATCAAACACAGAAACATAGTCCTGTAATGACAAATATTTATACCCAAATGCCTTGTTCAAAAAAAACATTTTTAAGCGCACATCTGGTGACACTATAAACACCTTTGTTTATTTTATCTAAACAAACAGATAGCACAAAATATAAACATTGTCAATAAAATTAAGCTTTTTTGACGATTTTATATCCGTCCTTGGTGTCCAGAACACTCCAACCCGCATTATCAATTTGGGCACGCAGTGCGTCTGCACTGGCCCAGTCTTTGTTTGCCTTGGCGGTTGCGCGTTGCTGTGCCAACGCAATAATGTCGGCGGGTGCGGACTCTTTTTCTAAATCAACCAGTTTTTGTGCCCTGTCCATAAATTGCAATCCCAACAATCGGTCAACAAATTCAAACAACGCCAGTTTTGTCGCAGGATTTACGGTTGTGTCTTTTAATAATTCCTGGACAACAACCAATGATTCTGCTGTTTTCATATTGTCAGACACAGGGGCCAAGATTTTGTCATGCCACATATTATACACATCAGAATCCAATTCGCCGATATTGTCAGCGCTTATCAAATCTGCAATTTTGCGAACGATATTTTTATATCCTGTTGCCGCCGCGTCCAGTGATTCAAACGAGAACGCAAGTTGTGTTTGATAATGCCCCAATGTTATCAAATAACGATACACCATCGGGTCAAAACCACGCTTACGCACCGATTCCAATCCCAAAAATTCACCCTTGGACTTCGCCATTTTTTCGCCAGCCTTGTCAATTAAAAAGCTGAAATGAACCCAATAAGAAACCCATGGCGCACCAGTGATTGGTTCACTTTGTGCAATTTCGTTCGCATGATGAACACGCGATAAATCTTCGCCACCTGTATGAATATCGAAATGGTTTCCCAGTAATTTCATACTCATCGCGCTGCATTCAGCGTGCCATCCGGGAAAACCAACACCCCACGGACTGTCCCACTCCATTGCGCGTTTTGTATCTGTTGGTGAAAATTTCCATAACGCAAAATCTGTTGGATTGCGTTTTGCATCATTAAAACCAACGCGGGCGCCCGCACGATTTCCAGACAACGAACCACCTGTCAACGCACCATAATTTGCAAACTTGGACGTATCATAATAGATTCCATCACCCGGGATTTCGTATGTATAACCCAATTCTTCCAGCTGTTTGACCAATTCTATCTGTTCGGTAATATAATCAGTTGCACGCGGCATATGTGTTGGAAGCAATAAATTCAAATCGTCAAAATCATGCATAAATTCATCCAGATAAAATTTCGCGATATCCCATACAGACTTATTTTCACGTGCGGCGCCCTTTTCCATTTTATCTTCGCCAGAATCATCTTCGTCGTTTGTTAAATGTCCAACATCTGTGATATTCATTACATGTCGAACATCATAACCGTTTTCAATAAACATACGCTTCATAATATCATTATGAATCATCGTACGCAGATTCCCGATATGCGCATAATGATAAACAGTCGGACCACATGAATAAAAACCAACCTGACCAGGTATCAATGGCTTAAATTCTTCCAGTTTACGTGTTAATGTATTGTATAATCTGATTGTCATAATGCGTTCCTTTTCCAGTTTTAATTTTTTTGGATTTTAGTAATTGTGTGATAAAAATGCAAACAAATTCAGTTTGCGTAAAATACGCAACTTAACAACAACAGTAAAAATTGATAAATTGAATTGTCATTTCACGCTGAATGATACCACTTGCCAATCCCAAAAGTCAATGAAATTTGTTTTTTAGATTTTCGTGCTTGCAATTAAAATTATGATTCTATATAATAAGCCTCGCACGGAGCGTTGGCAGAGTGGTAATGCAGCAGATTGCTAATCTGTGACCGAAATTTTTGGTCCATAGGTTCGAGTCCTATACGCTCCGCCAGAAATTCACCCGCCAATTTGGCGGGTTAATTTATGTTGTGGACGTTGGACGAGAACCATAAAAGGTTCGATACGGAGTAGATTTGGGAAGTAAAACGCACCCAAATCGTCACGAGTGGATGGGGAGTACAGTCCCATACGCTCCGCCAGAAATTTACCCGCCGATTTGGCGGGTTTTGGCTAGTGTTCTTCGCCGATATGTTCCGGCTGATATATTTCGACATCACGTGTCATGGACAAGAATTTATCCGCACGTTGCGCCGGTAATTCAGATGACGGAATCTGTTGCAATTCTGTTATCTGTTTTGCAACCGCATTGGCCAACAGTTCCATTGTTGTTTGCCAATCTGTATGCGCGCCACCCGCCGGTTCCGGGATTATTTCATCAATAACGTTCAGGTTTGCCATATCACGGGCCGTTAACTTCATTGCCGCCGCCGCCGTTGCGCGATATTTGTTATCACGCCACAGAATGCTGGCACATGATTCTGGGGCAATTACCGAATAAATTGCATTTTCCATCATCAAGACACGGTCGCCAGTACCAATCGCAATCGCACCGCCGGATCCGCCCTGACCAACATTAACTGCAACATATGGCGTTGCAATCGATAATCCTGTTGAAATAGATGATGCGACCGCCTGGGATTGACCACGTTCTTCGCCTTCACGACCGGCAAACGCGCCCGCGGTATCAAACAATGATATCAGTGGCAATTCAAATTTTTCAGCCAGGCGCATCATACGTATTGCCTTGCGATAGCCGTCCGGATTCGCCATACCAAAGCGATGTTTTTGACGCGTCTCGATTGTGCGTCCCTGCTCTTGCCCGATAATCACCGCCGGAATACCGCGCCAAAATCCAATACCAGACCCCATGGCCGCATCTTCGGCATATAATCTGTCGCCCGCCAGATAAGTCCAACAATCAACAATGCCGTTTATATAATCTAAAAAGTGTGGACGATTTTCATTACGCGCCAGTAAAACCTTGTCATAAGCCTCGTTTTCACCCATACCACGAATCTTTTTAGACGCGTCATGCACAGGTGTTGTGGCAACAATTTGTTTTGGTTCATGTGGTTGCTTGGTTAAAACCTGGATAATATCAGACAATTTATCATGCAAATCTGTACGCGCAACAACCATATCAACCATACCGTGTTCATACAGATAGTCTGCAGTCTGGAAATTAGACGGCAATTTTTCGCGAATATTTTGTTCAATTACACGACGACCAGCAAATCCGATACGGGCGCCCTTTTCTGCGATATGAATATCACCCAACATCGCAAAAGACGCTGTTACGCCACCGAATGTAGGGTCTGTTAATAAAACGATATATGGGATTTTGTTTGCATGTAATTTGTTTACTGCGACCGTGGTGCGCGCCATCTGCATCAGCGACAAGATGTTTTCTTGCATGCGGGCACCACCACTGGATGTTACCATGATAAATGGTCGGCGTTCAGATACGGCATGCTCTATTGCGGCAATAATTGCGTCACCAGCAGCACGCCCCATAGACCCCATCATAAAATACCCATTTAAAACACATATTGTTGATGGAACACCACCGATTGTACCATCAGCAGTCGTAATTGCATCATACGCCCCCGTTTCAGAACGCGCATCATCCAACCTGTCTTTATAAGAAACCCTGTCTTCAAAATTCAACGGATCATCAGATATGGTGGGCGGATTTAAACGAACCCAAGAATTATCATCAAACAACAAATCAAATCGCTGTTTAGGACTCATAATAAACGCACGACCACAACGCGGACAGATATATTTATTATCCTTGTAATCTTTATAATACACCAAACGACCGCAAGATTCGCATTTAATCCACATCAAACGACGAACGCGATCATATCTGTCACGGTTTTTATTTTTTATGCCAGATTTTGTGCCAAACAACATAGTTTATCCATTCATTTTTTTTGTTAATTCACGACTGGGCTTGAATAAAATAGTCGTACTGGCCGGCAATGGCATTGGCTGGCCTGTACAAGGATTATAGCCAATCTTGGTTGCACGGGCGCGTGGCTGAAATGTACCAAAACCACGAATTTCAATTCTGTCCCCATTTGCAATACTTTCAATCATGTGATCAGAAACAGTATCCAATATCGCCGCAGCATCCGATGCGCGCATATGTTTAAAACGAACTTGTATTGATCTTACTATATCCGAGCGTTTCATTTTTTTATCCTTTTATCTTGCATCGTATTATTCATTGCTTTGCAGATTTTATCAAGAACAAAGTTTGTCTGCCAAGCGAATATCTTCCTGTATATCATAAAACAAAAAAATGATATTTTGTTTATATAAGATTTACAAAGGAAAAACACACATGGATGACAATTGCAAAAAATTCCCCCTGATTGGCGACATCGCCCCAGATTTCTATGCCAGCACAACAAACGGTCCAATTAATTTTCCACAAGATTTCAAAGGTAACTGGGTCGTATTCTTTTCCCATCCGTCTGACTTTACGCCCGTGTGCACAACAGAATTTATCAAATTCCAACAAGACATAAATGAATTTAAAAAAATGAATACAAAATTACTGGGACTGTCTGTTGGAGCGTTGTCTTCACACCTGGCATGGCTGGATGCAATTGAAAAAATGCCAAACGGCACAAAGATAGACTTTCCATTGATTGATGACCTGGATAAAAGTATCGCCACCAAATATGGTATGATACAACCCCACGCAAGCGATACTTCGGCAGTACGCGCCGTATTCATCATTGATACAAAATCAGTTATCAGAACAATATTGTACTATCCGGCAATTCTGGGACGAAATATTGATGAAATAAAACGAATTGTGTTGGCCTTGCAGGTTTCTGAAAAATTCAAGGTCGCAATGCCAGTAAATTGGGAACCCGGGGCAGATGTATTAAATTTTGCACCAAATAACGCAAAAGATATGCGCAAACGAAATAAAAATTCAATATGGTTTATAAAATATAAAAAACTGACCAAGCGGGATATTAATGAAAAAATATATAAAAAATAATCAGACAACCATTTCTTATTGGCTTAAAATACCAGCGGAAAATCGCGTATATCCAACGGCACGCAATCGCGTTCTGGATCCCACTGAAATTGATTCATAATAACGGTTTTATCGGGATTAAATTTTACACCTTCGGCACGCAAGGCACGATATTGAACGTCTGGCATGCCGGGGTTTAAGACACCATCTTTGAACACCACACGATGCCATGGCAAATGCCACGAGGCACGATTATTTGACGCATACCCAACAAAGCGCGCACAACGCGGACGGCCAATCATCTGGGCGATTTGACCAAAAGTCGCCACGCGCCCAGATGGGATACGTGCAACAACATCATAAACCATTTCATTAAAAGTTTTTTGCGTATCAGACATGCGTCGTATTGTATTACAGATGAATAAAAAGTCAAATTTTTACCCTTGCAAAACACTTGTAATATATTTATAATGCCCATCACGTGGAGACGTGGCAGAGCGGTTGAATGCGCGCGACTCGAAATCGTGTATACGGCAACCCCGTATCAAGGGTTCAAATCCCTTCGTCTCCGCCAGAAATTTACCCGCCGATTTGGCGGGTGTTTTCATTTTAATAGCTTTAATCTATAAATAGGAACTAAACCCGGCTAAAAGATCTAGCAGTTCTTCCATTTTATAGTAAATGCTATGTAGAAAAACTGTAGTATCATCATCTGGTAATAAAGGTCTAGAATTAAGTTCTGCTAACATTTGTGTTATTTCAGTAGCTTTCTTTTCAACATCTAATTTCTTATTAATATCTAAATCCAATTTATTAAACTTATCAGGATGAAAGTTTTTAATAATTGACCGGAGAAATTTCTTTTGTTTGTCTGCGGACATGTATTTTATGTTATCCATATTTTCAAGAAATTCTTCCGAAGCTTTATAAACAGCAAAAACTTCTTCTGGATTTGCCGAGGCCTTTATTATGTCTTCTACTGTCATTATGTCTTTTACTGTCATATCTGCGGCGTCATCAGCTTTTGCAGAAGTTTTTGCCACATCGGCAGTGTCATCAGCCATACTGTTTGCTCTTTTCCCAATATCTGCCATCGTATCAGTGACCTTAGCTGGCAACGCAGGTACAGCGTGCACTGCATTGTCTGTCGCGTTAGTGGTACCACGCGCAACATCCGTCACAACATTTGTGGCTTTGCCGGCATCAGCAGTCGCATCGGCAGCTTTTCCTGCATTTGTGGCAGCGTCAGTCGCAGTGTTTGCAGCATTTTCCATATTTTTTATTATGGCTTTATATGTTTCATCAATATGGTTTAACGCTTCGTCCCCGGATATACGTTTAGTTTTATTTAAAGTATCAAAGTAACGATATTGCCCATTTTTATCTACTACCTCTTTTACACCAACCAACGCAAAATTTTCAGTATCAGACATTTTTCTTGATCTTGCTATTATCTCAGGCAGTTTTTCTATACGCTTCATCGCATTGTCTGCGGATATTGGTTTTGTTCCATTAAATTCATCAAAATAACGAACTGCCCCTCTTTTATCTAAAACCTCTCTGATACCAACAGCTTTCAACTTTTGGTCCCAAGTCATCTTTGATACACTCTTAATGATATCATCAGATATAGTGACACCATCAGTCGCGGCGTTTGTCGCACCAGATGCTGCGCCTGTTGCGGTATGCACAACATTTGTGGCCTTGCCGGCATCCGCAGTTGCATCGGCAGCTTTGGCTGGCAACGCAGGCAACGCGCGCACCGCATTATCAGTCGTATTAGCAGCGCCACGCGCAGTATCCGTCACAACGTTTGCTGTCTTGACTGCATCAGCACCACCTGTTGTCTTTTCAACAATTTTTGTAAATTTCAATACATCGCCACCGCAATCAGAACATTCAAAACCGTATTCTTTTGCTTTTTTCATCAAATCTTTTAGCGTTGCGTTTTGAATATCCCCCCTCTTAATTTGCACTAAATCATCGGCATTTTTAAACACGTCATCAGGAGTATTTCTGCTGAAATAAGCAGCATCATAAATAATATTTTGGACCTTTCCCGTTGTTTTTGTGGCATCCGCAGTTGCATCGGCAGCTTTTCCTGCATTTATGGCAACATTGGCAGCTGTATCTGCTGTCTTTGCCGCATCAGTGGTTGTATCAGCCGCCTTGGCAGCATCATAAACAACAAGCGCTTTTGTTGCATCTGCCACATCATCAGCCGCGGCGGCAATGTTATCGGCAGAACTTAACAACGCCCTTAGTGCTGTTGGTGTTTTTCTTAACAGATTAACCGCAGATGTTCCCAATGATGCAAATTGTCCCAGAACACCGATACGCCCCATCCATACAAGTGCCGTACCAGTCCAATCGCTTGTTGCACCACCTGCGGCTGCAACCATTGTATTCCATTCACTGTCACTGACTTCTGATTGTAAATCTTCTGGTTTAAGCAGAGATATTAAACGTGCCAATTCTTCGTCGACATTTTTGATAGAATGTTCATCCAGCGCATCTTTTACACTGATAACCTTTGCCCCCAATTGGCGTATAGTATCTTTCGCGCAATCGCGTGCTTTACACACTGTTGATGCGCGTAAAAATTCTTGGACACGATCCTGGATAAGAACTTTTGATGAAATATCAGCTGCCAAACTTGCTGATTCTACTGCAAACATTACGCAACCAACACGTGTACCAACCATACAGTCAATAACAGCAATCGCAGATGTACCAACCTGAATCACACCATCATAGAATGAAGCCTCTGATTGGTCGCTCAAAATACAAACCTGATTTTTTGCATCCCATTCTGTACCGCTGGACCCCGGATTTATACGCTTTATATTTTGGTCTGCCTTGGCGCACTGCGATGCAGATAAACCGTAACATTCTTTGCCTTCATATTTACCACCAGTTCCAAGACACGCAAATGCTGCTTCCCCTGCCTCATACTTATAGCTCCACGCTTCGCTAACATCGTCAAAAACAAAATCGATTGGTTGTTTATTTAAATAACAACGAATAATATCATCGTCGTCTTCGTACCACGCCCCCTCTAATGCGGCAGGATTTGGAATACACTCTAAACTTTTGATTAAAAAACCCTTGGATTCGATATAATCATAAATATTGTTTTTACCTGTCTGTGCACCTTGAATTTGCAGTACTTCGCCCATAAAATATCTATTATCCAAGCCGTCTATTTTTGCCAGATATTTATCTGCATCTGCCTTGGATACAACACGCTGTGATAATACACATGTGTTACCCTTTGGTGTGGCGGTCAAACCAAAATGAGCCGCAGCATTTTGGATTTCTTGACTGCATGATGAAAAACATGCAAAGCCACCTGAGATATTTCGTACAGAACTATTTTTCGATACATTAGATGAATAACCATATATTTTGCAAATACCATTGACCAAGCCCGCCTGAATATCAGCATCAATACTTTCTGTGACATCATCAAATCTGAACGCATAATATTTATCAGCATCAACACTGGCACACATGATAAAATCATCCCAACCCGCAAAATCAACCTTGGATTCTGTTGCGTCAGCACATTCTATATCATCGTTACGATGTTTCTTTGCCCACAGTTTTGCCAATTCTGTTGCCTGCATACGTGTAACGTTTGTCATATCGAACACATTGTCCACACACTCGCCCTTGTTGCGCGATGTGCTGTCACACGGATTAAAATATCTTCTGTTTTGGCGTCTTTCTTCGTCACGTTTACGTTTATCGGCGATTTCTTGGATACTTGGATTGCAAACACATGTATTATTGTCTTTGTCCCAAATTACAGCATCCCAATAACAACTTTTGCCATTGTATTGATTTGTGCAGAAATTTTTACATTTTTCAGATGTGTTATTATTTTGTGTTCCCACGGTTTGTATACGTGCGCAATAGCTGGTAGCACTGGCATTTATATCATCAGGGGCTTGAGAATTGGTAACACAGTCACCACGTTTACGAAAACGAAAACCATTATTACACTGCATTGCTAAACAAGTACAACTGTATCCCTTTCTGAACACAACTTCGCCGTACGCAATGTTTGTACTGGAACACATATCACCGACACGTGTAGAATCCGTGATTGAACGCAAACCATTTACCTTGTCTCCACCCGCAGGACAATTACCACTGAGCCCAACATCAACAGCAATTTCCGCATCAGTCAACATTTTTTCAATAAAACTTTTACATTTATCAAAGCCTTCGATTCTGTATGTATTTATACCACCTGTACGACAAACCTTGAACAGGCTATCTATGGATATCTTTGCGGTCGTTGCATCCATCAGTTCCTGATATAAATTAGCCGCCTGTTGTTGCTTGTCTTCTGAAAAAAATTCAACAATCGCGCCTTTTGCGATATCAACAGGGAAAAACAAGTTATTTTCTGTACTAAGAAATGATGATGCAGGGGCAGCCATTGCCGCGCCAACAGAAAATAATATTGTAAAAAATATTAAAAATCTTTTCATTTCAATATCCCCGTACATTTTTCTGAAACCACTGCAACTTTTTTGATTGCTGATATCTGGGTTGCGTTAAATATTGTTGCACTTGCAGATGCGGCGGTCGCACCAATTGACAACACATTCGCCGCAGTATTCATATCTTTTTCTTTTTTCTTGCCAGCAACACTGTTATCATTGCGCACACTATTACTGTTTGCGACACCAGATACAACCGTGCCAGCCAAACCAGTCGCAGCACCAACAACAGAAGACGCCATAGCACCAGTGGCACGTTTGTTTATTTTGGAAACATCAACAAATTCATACTCGCCACAAGCATCCGCAATCGATTGCGCTTCGGTAATATCCGCGCCTTCCATACGTGCCTGCATCATTGATTTACGCAGACCTTCAACAGCAGACACGCATGATTTTATTTGGTTTTCTAAATCTTTATCAACCTTGTTAGTACCGGCAATTGCCGCCCCTGCAATATTTGTTGCAGTATTTGCAGCCAATAATCCTGTACGCCAGTTACCCAGATTCTTGGATTGTGTGGTCAGCTGATCTATTTCGGATTGGATTTCGTTCGAATCAGTATTTGTCATATAACCAGTCTTGGCATTATCAATGTTTGACAATACGTTACTTTTCAACGGGTTTTTATACGCAGAATTTATACCAGACTCTTCAATTCTGCGTAACTTTTCCATTTCTAATTTTTCAATCAGTTCATCTTTATTTGCCTTGACAAAACCCGTAACCGTTGCACCAACACCAGCAGCAGTTCCAACCGCTGTAACGGCTGTATTAATTCCAGCCATTGTCTTTAAATGTTGCATTTCATCATCAATACCGATACATGCCGTATATGTTGCACGCAATGCATCATCTAGCGGCAATATATCCGTTGCGGCATACGCGCACGAGATACAAGGGGGGGGTAAAAAACACAGTAAAAACAACAAGCAAACAAATATTATGTTTCATATTATTCCCTCTAGCTGTTCTGAGTGTACAACAAATTAGGAATATAAAGCAAGGCTAAACTTCGAAATTATAGTTCTTTACAGATTTTACAATTGCGTTTACCAATTTATCTTGGTGTGATGCGGTTTTTAATAATTTTTCTTCGGACGCATTAGATAAATGCCCCAGTTCCAACAGCGCCCCAGGCACAGTTGAACGCAAAACAGCAAATGGTGCATGACGCACATCGGGGCCAGGCTGCTGTTCAACTGATGCACGCTTAAATGACTTCGCGCAACCGGTGGCGTATTCTTCACTCATTTCCGCGACAGCGTGTTGTTGCAACGAAGATAACGCGATACGGATGTTTTCTTCAAATTCTGTAAAACCCTCTACCCCGATTTTATCGGCAGCATTTTCAGCCTCGGCCAATTTTTTTGCTTCTTCGTCAGACGCCTTTTCAGACAAGGTATAAATAGAAAATCCCTTCATCTTGCGGCTGGGGTTCGCGTTGGCATGTAATGATATGAACAGGTCAGCCTTGCGCTTTTCTGCAATAGATGCACGTTCAGCCAGTTTTAAATATTTATCTGTACTGCGTGTCAAATAAGTCTTGAAACCGTTTGCATCCAGTTTGGATTTTAATTTTTTTGCCACTGATAAAACAATGTCTTTTTCACGGGTTCCGCCCTTGCCAATACATCCAGGGTCTTTGCCACCATGCCCTGCATCAACAACAATAACATATTTGCGTGCAGCGGTTATCGCAGTCGTGGTTGCAGCGGTCGATGTCGTATAAGATTCCGTCCCAGATGTACCATATGTGGCAGACGCACCAGAGTCCGCAACAAAATCCAACACCAAACGATAATCGTTGTCGCCATTTGGTTCCAAAATTAATATCTGTTGTTTATCAATTTGTTTTATCGGCTGTTTTAAATTCGCAATCACTTGCAATGAATCGCCAGACTGAACCTGTGATACAGAAGACACCAATGTTCCAGATGCCAAACCAGGCTTAACACCCGTGTTCGCAGAAGTATTCGCCAGACGCACAATCAACTGATTTGTTGGATATGATAATGTATATGATGGACGATGGGAACACTCAACCACCAAACGTGTTTTATTTCCCGGCTGAACCCCAGTACGAATTGAACGAACAGAATTCCGCGCAGCAAACGCAACGCGTGGCAACAACATTGTCGCAAAAACCGAAAAACCGGTTAACTGTAAGATATTTCTTCTGCTGAATTTCATCAAGGCTACTATATCATTTTTTACGATTATATTCAAGAACACATTATATTTGATTTCGTATATTTTTTTGACTAGCATGCATTATATATTTACAGAATACGGAGAAAATATATGAAAAAAGTGGCAATTTTATACATCGCACTGGGACGCTATATTGTGTTTTGGAAAGACTTTTATGAATCTTGTGAAAAATTTCTGGGTGCATGTGAAAAACATTATTTTGTATGGACCGATAATAAAACATTTGATTTTTCAGAAAATAAAAATGTGACCGTGATACCCGCTGTTAAAAAAGGATGGCCGTTTGATACACTGTTGCGTTTTGATATGTTCTTGCAGAAAGCAGACGAATTAAAACAGTTTGATTATATATATTTCTTTAATGCAAATATGCAATTTATTGCACCAACAGATTTGTCTGAAATCGCGCCACGCGATTGGCATAACGGATTGGTTGCAGGCATTCACCCGGGACGCGACGGCGATATTGACGCCACCAACCCAGATAAATTCAGATACGAACGCCGCCCAGAATCGACCGCATACATACCATTTGGTGGCGGTAAATACTATGTATGTGGCGCGTTTAATGGCGGAACCAGTGAAGCATATCTGAAAATGTGCAAAACACTTAGCCAAAATATACAGACAGATTTAGAAAAAAATATTATCGCGTGCGTCGATGATGAATCACACCTGAACGCATATATGGCAGACAAAGAATTCTTGTTGGCGGGACGCGCATACGGTTTTCCCGAAGCACAATTAAGAAAATTAAATCATACCGCATTACCGATGGTAAAAATAATATCCAGACACAAAGAACATCCAAAATACGGTGGCAACAGATGGTTACGCGGACAAACAGACAAAAAGGCCCCAAACAACTGGGCGACAATTCATCTGCTGATACCGGCATGCAAAATAATATCTGTGTTTATACCGATCAGAAAATACCGTCGTGCAGTAAAAAATTATTTTGGTTCTTGTTAAAAAAACCGCCGTTTGGCGGTTTCTTTTTATCTGCTGATACAGTGTGCAAATGACTGGGCAACCAATGAAGACTCTTGATCCGTCATTTGTTGAACCGGCACCATATAGCAACGCGCACTGTCCCGGATAATAAACACCTTGGTTCCGCGGGCATATGCGGTACGCATATCGTCCATTTGTGCACTGGTCAAAAATGCATTTGCAGTTGTAACAGGCTGAACAATTCCGGCGTTAACAACCTGTTTTGCATCTTCGTATGTGTACAATTCAGAACGGGATGTAACCTCCATCCATATTGACCAATTTTCGTACGGATTTTCAGCCTTGTTTGTTGTTGTTGGAAATTGTGCACCAACAGCCAACGCTGCAACTGTTTGTAATGAAGTTGGGCCGGTATTTCCCGTTGGATGCGACACGGTATTTAACTGTAAATTATCGCCACATGCCAAATTCATACGATTTGTATACCCCGCCAAAACAGCATCCACAGCCGCCTGCCAGTCGGCACCCTTGTTATTCATTTCCAGATTAACAATTTTTTCCGCCCAGCCCCACACATCTGCGCCAACATTACCCGCATTTGCAAAACGTGTTACCATTTCCGCACTGCCCCCAGGGACGCCAGCACCACAATAATCAATTAATTGCGTGTTTAACATACTGCTGGTTTCATTACCATACGCCAACGCAACAGAATGACATGCCATCGCAGCTTCTAATTCTTGACGGCGTTGCAAACATAAATCAGAATGAGATTTTGATAACTGATCCGCCATATTCGCCATCGATAAATAAGACATTAATTCCTGTTGTACATATGATGGGCACAGGCGCGCAGCCGTATTCATACCGCCACCACCATGAATTGTATTGGCCGCATACTGGGGTAATAAAATCTCGTTATCCTTTTGCAGGCACAATAATGCATAATTATATAATTCACTTTCTGTTGCATATTGACACTTTGATGCGCGCTGCCCCGGGACAACCATTGCATCACCACAATAATCAGACAAACATTTATATATCTTCTCGCGACAGGCGGTATCAACATCAGGCTGGGTTACCATATAGTATGTATTACGCTGATTTGTTTTATATGCATTTGCCAACCCCGCATTACCGCGCAAACCGCCACTGGTTGTTGGTGTATATATTGCAACACCACGCGCATTATCGCCCGCACCAACAGTGCCCGCAGATACCGCATCAGCAGCACCAGTCAGCAAAAAAGCCCACAAAAAGCCAAATACAGACAGAAAATTCTTCATAAAAATCCCTCTCGTTGAGTTGATTCTATCATATCCAAAAAAAAAAGGCAAACATTCATTTGATTTAATATAAATATTATTGTAATATCGCACTTATGATTATTACAAACGAAGTTTTTTTACAAATCTTTGACGACATTTCTGCCGTCAGGGGGTTTCTTTGACCCAGAAAAATTAAAATCACAAATCGCCGAACTGGAAACCCAAATTAACGCGCCAGACCTGTGGGACAATCCCGACAATGCGCGCGTGATATTACAGAAAAAATCCAGTCTGGAAAAGACATTGTCCGAAATTAATAATCTGGAATCAGAATATCAAAACCTGCGCGAATTGTTTGAGATTGCACCAGATGACCCAGACATAATCAGCGCAATCGAAAAACTGTCCGCAGATGCACACAGGGCGAAATTTATAACGCTGTTTCGTGAACCTGCTGACAATAACGGTGCCTTTTTATTTATTCAGGCGGGTGCCGGCGGGACCGAAGCACAAGACTGGGCACAGATGATGTCGCGAATGTACGCGCGCTGGGCTGAAAGACACGGATTCACAACCGAAGTTATCGAAGAACACGAAGGCGATACAGCCGGCATAAAAAACATCACTTACAGAATTTCTGGCGAACGTGCATATGGGTGGCTGAAAAACGAAATTGGCGTACACAGATTGGTACGCATATCACCATTTAACGCAAATGGAAAAAGACAAACCAGCTTTGCATCCGTTGATGTTTGGCCAGACATTGACGACACTATTGAAATAGAAATAAACGATAAAGATTTACGTATCGACACTTATCGTGCATCAGGCGCAGGCGGACAGCATGTTAACAAAACAGACAGCGCCGTACGCATTACACACATACCAACAAACACAGTCGTAACATGCCAAAATGAACGCAGCCAAATTCAAAATCGTGAAATGGCAATGAAGATGTTGCGCAGTAAGTTATATGAATTAGAAATGCAAAAACGCGCCGAAGCAGAAGACGCCGCCAAGGCCGCACAGAAAAAGATTGAGTGGGGCAGCCAAATCAGAAATTACGTCTTGTACCCATACCAATTAATCAAAGATGTCCGCACAAATGTTGAAAAAACAGATTCTGACGCCGTTTTAGATGGCGATTTAGATGATTTTATGCTGGCATCCTTGCAACAAAACTAAAACTCATCAAAATTATCATGAATAAATACAACAAACAAAACTATATCGACGCGATACAAAGCGTTTACCCAGAATCCTGGTTTATAAGACAGCCTGAAATTACAGGCTCTGTCGGCACAGTTTACTTAGTCGAAACACCAGAAGGCACAATCGTTTGCAAATTTAATAACAAAAAACAGATTACAAGAAACCAATCAATCAGTCAGTTATTACGAACACATAACCTGCCCTTGCCACAAACACAGGAACATATTTTTTTCGATTTATTTTTTGAATCTTACAAATATGATCCTGGCAAAACATTATACGAACGTATGCAAAATGATATGACACCGGCGCAAATTTTTGACGCGTATAAACAATCTATGGTTATACAATCAAAAATATCCTGCATCGACCCCAGAACAGCAGATACAAATTGGAAAGAATACGCATACGAAACATTTGCACACCGCAAGACAATCGAAAATATTCATGCTAATTTTGCTATTTTTGATAAGATATATAAATTTTTATCAACGCACAGCAACTTAAAATTGCTTCATAACGATATCCAACCAAAAAATATAATATTAGATGACGATTTGAAATTAAGCAGTATTATTGACTTAGATACAGTCGCATTATGTAATGAAAATTTTTCTGTGTTACGCGCGCTGCGCAACTACCCATTGAACAACTATTCTGAATATATGGATTGTTATGAAGACACTGTAAAGCGCAAATTAAACCGCAACGCAATAATGCAGGGACTGAACATGGTACAACAATTACGCAATATAAGACATACTGTTCAGAAAAAGCGTTAAACCATATAATCCACCCTTGCATTTTATTCATGTTTCTTTATAATCCACTGTATGTGCCCATAGCAGAACTGGATAATGCGTCGCCCTCCGAAGGCGAAGATTGTGGGTTCGAATCCCGCTGGGCACGCCATAAATAAAGATAAAAAAATGTATACGCGTTGGATTTTTGTTTTAATGGCGACCATGATGTTAAGCGCATGTAATCGTCTGTATATAAAACCACAAACACTTGCACAAAATGCAACAATATACACCACACGTGGTGGATATGCCATGCGGGCAGCAACAAAACAAATCTTGGAAGAACGTGGATTCGATGTAAGAATTGGCAAAATAAAACAGTCAGAAGACATCAGGGAAACCGGATTATACGAATCAGAAACTTTTTACATTCCCGGTGACGCAAAGTATGTTTTAAAAATATCAGAATCCAGGGACATGTTTCGACCAATATGGTGCGCATTTAATGGATTTTGGTGGTGGCGGTACAACATATCATTGGTCGACCAAACACAAAGCAAAGAATTATTAATATGGACCGGACGAAATTGCGCAAACACCGCCCAGCGCAAATTAAATAAAATTTTAGATCAATTAGAAATAACAGATGAACAATAAATAAAAAAAACGCCCAAACGGGCGCTTTTTGTTAGTCATCAATAACGGAATATTCACAGAAACCTTCGTTGGTATCACAGCGCGCTGTTGTACCTTCGCTGATGAAATACCCCTGTTCGTGCAAACATGCCGGACATACGTTTGGAGCCTCGGTCCCGATATGCCACATGCCACAATTTGTGCAACGCCACATAACAATCTTGTCCTGTTTAAACAATGTACCTTCTTCAATCGCTTCGGCCAATGCACGGAACCTGGATTCGTGATAACGTTCCGCATAACCGATATTTTTCAGAATTTCTGCAATTGCAGGAAAACCTTCCTGGGCGGCAATTTGCGCAAACTTTGGATACATATCTGTATTTTCTTCGTGTTCACCATATGCTGCGGCCTGTAAATTTTCCAATGTTGTACCAATTTTACCCGCAGGAAAAGATGCCGTTATTTCCAGTTCGCCACCTTCTAAAAATTTAAACAAACGTGACGCGTGTTCTTTTTCCTGGTCCGCTGTTTCTAAAAAGATTTTTGAAATCGCCTGATATCCATCTTTCTTGGCCTGGGACGCATACATTGTGTAACGATTACGCGCCTGGGATTCGCCAGCAAATGCAATTAACAGATTCTTTTCTGTCTGAGTACCCTTTAATGATACCATCTTTTCTCCTTTTTGTGTTTTTGTTTGTGCGTGAATTTTAACAGACAAAATGCCAAATTGCAAAAAAATTATTTCTGATTTTTATTTTGCGCCCCACTACACAGATGACTATGAATCAAATCCATATATTCGTCATATAATTTTATTCCCAAAAATGCACGCGCCTGTTCAATGGTGCGACCATATGCACAATATGTACATTTATCGGTTTTATATTTTGCAATAAAATCAAAATCATCCGGCATCGTAAAAGGACCATAACAATTAAATGTAACAGACTTGGCACGGTAAAAATCAAACAAATTTCTTTCTTGGCGGGGCAATTTGTCCATTATAACAAAATCTTTATCCCGAACACGTTCGATTTTATACGGATAATCAATCTGGATACGCCACAGACCACCAATAAATTCAACACGTTCAATATCAACCAATGACAACAATTCTTTACGCGTTGCGTCATAATATGCATATTCACCATTTACACACGCTGCATAGTAATCACGCGCCTTGTCCACAACGGTGGCATGTGTTGCCAATGGATTTTTATATATCATTGTTCCAGACCCAAAAATTTCTTTTCAATTGCAGACACCAATTCATCAATACCAATACGCCCAGCAGCACTGATAGTGATAATTTCTGGCTTTTTCTTGCGTCCAAAAGATTTTTTAAACGCAGTCATTTTTTCGGACAGTTCCGCATCATCAATCGCATCAATTTTGTTTATAACAACCATTTCTGGTTTTGAAATCAAATCACCACCATATGAATCCATTTCATGACGAATTGCCGCATAGCGCGCCGCCCAATCAGGTTCAGTCCCGTCAATAACATGCAAAATCATTTTGGTGCGTTCTGCGTGTCCCAAGAACTGATCGCCCAATCCGACACCAATGTGTGCCCCCTCAATCAATCCGGGCAAATCAACCAAAACAAATTCGCGGTCGTGTGCATACATAACACCCAACTGGGGATTTAATGTTGTAAAAGGATAATTTGCAATCTTGGGCCGCGCCGCCGTTACCGCGGACAACAATGTGGATTTACCCGCGTTTGGAAAACCAACCAAACCAATATCTGCAATCAATTTCAGGCGCAAAACAACCGTTCTTTCTTCGCCGGGCAAACCATCGTTTGCCTGTTTGGGCGCACGATTTGTTGGACTTTTGAAATGTAAATTTCCCCAACCACCATTACCACCACGCGCCGCACGATATTCCATACCGTCTTGGTTTAAATCAGCGTATTCAATTTCTTCGTTTTCAGACAATATAACAGTACCCGTCGGGACCGGCAAAATCAATGTATCACCAGATGCACCCGTACGCATTTTGCCCATGCCATTTTGTCCGCGTTGGGCAATAAATTTTGTCTTGTAACGATAATCTATCAGGGTGTTTACATTTGGCACCGCAACAAAAACCACATCGCCACCACGGCCACCATCGCCACCATTAGGCCCACCAAATTCAATATATTTTTCGCGACGAAAACTGGCACTGCCGTTACCACCATCACCCGCCTTGATATAAATTTTTGCCTTGTCTAAAAATTTCATATTTTTGCCTCTTGTGCTGTATTATAACTTAAAAACTTGCAATTTCCAGTCTAAAAGACTATAATTAGGTCGCTGTGCATACAGTGATGATTCTGAATCCGTTGTGCAATAGTCATTTTGGACTGGGGGGCGGTACCCCACAGCTCCACCATTATCTGATATGATGTGGTGTCATATCTGAAAATGGGGCTGACATAGATTCGACAGATGATGAAAGACAAATTGGTTGAATCCGACATGGCGTCGTTAAAAGCCAAATAAAAACTGAATGGCGATAGAATCGCTGCGAACGACAATGTTCGCTTTGCAATGGCTGCCTAAGATGGCGTTGAATATGGTTGGCGATTGTTGGCCGTATTCGTTTTAGCAATTGCGGGGTCGGTCGGGTACCTGGCACCAGAAACCCGACACACAATTAATTACAGTAAAGTGAAAGGAAGATAAAATGTTTGGAAAAATTAAGAAAATATTCTTTACAGGCGTATTTGGTGCTTTATACATATCATTTATCGCACAATTGGTTTATGTATTGGGTTGGGTTTCCGGTATTGAAAATAAATTTGCGGCATTGGGCGTATTGTCATTGGAATGGTTGATATTGATTGCAGCACGTTATTTATCAAAACGTTCCAGCAACAGCGCACAACACAATGGATTTCGCCGTCGTTAAAAATAAAAATCCCCGTTCTGGGGATTTTTTTTATTATCTTGAAAACAATGATTTTATTACCCTTGAAATATTATAAAAAAGTTTTATATTTACCGTGCTATGAGAAAATATATCTTACCATTTCGTGATGTTGTAATATCACCCAATATGACCGTGCCTGCGTTGATTGATAACCAGGCATCTGTTAACTGTATAAAAACCGCGATTGCCAATGGAAATCCAACGATCGTATTGGTACCACAACATTCGTGGAACTATCCAAATTCCGCAGACGATTTGTATTCTGTCGGCACAATTGGCGATATTATCCAAGAACTGAATATGCCAGATGGCGCAATACATATCGTTGTAAAAACAACAGGGGTTGTTTCACTGAAAAATGTCGCAATCCAAGACGGGCTGTTCACATGCGAAACAGAAGATATAAATATTCAAGACGATCAAAACGATGTCAAGACACTGATGCTGCGTGATATTGTGGCAGAAAATTTGCAAACATTGGCAACCGCCACACGCAAATTTAAAATGGATAAATTTAAAAACATTATCGCCAGTTATCCATTGCCAGCCTTTGTTGATTCTGTGGTGCAAACATTAGACATAGACACAGATACCGCAGTGAAAATCTTGTGCGCAAACAGCTGGTATGAAAAATTAAACATATTGTTAGAATCTGTAAAAATCATGCTGGAATCCGCAAAGATAGAAGATGCAATCAATCGCCGTATCCATCAACAAATGGAAAAAGGACGGCGCGAGGCAATCTTGCAAGAAAAAATGCGCGCAATCCAAAAAGAAATGGGCGATGATGACGAAGAAACAGACACCGTCAATATGCGAAAAAAAATCCAAAAATCCGCAATGCATACAGACGCAAAAGAAAAAGCATTGTCTGAATGGAAACGCATGCGCTCTATGTCACCAATGTCAAACGAAGGTGGACTGCTGAAAACATATCTGGAAGAGTTGTTGGCGATGCCGTGGGGCAAATCTGATAAATCTGAAATAAATCTGGACAATGCGCGAAATATACTGGATTCTGAACATTCTGGGATGCAAGGCGTCAAAGAAAGAATACTGGAACATATTGCAGTAATGAAAAAAACAAAATCTAATCAAGGCAGTATTCTGTGCTTTGTTGGCGCGCCGGGCGTTGGTAAAACATCTTTGTGCAAATCAATTGCAAGTGCGCTGGGACGCAAATATCAACGCATATCATTGGGCGGAATATCTGACGAGGCACATTTCCGTGGGCACCGTAAAACCTATATCGGCGCACAAACCGGTCGTATTATGGATGCATTAAAACGTTGCAAAACCAATAACCCTGTTATTGTGTTGGACGAAATTGATAAAATGGGACGCGACTGGCGCGGGGACCCAGAATCCGCACTGTTGGAAATACTGGATCCGGAACAAAACAAAACTTTTCGCGATCATTACCTGGAAGTGGATTTTGACCTGTCTGGCGTTCTGTTTATTGCAACAGCAAACAGTTTAAACATGTCAAATGCACTGAAAGACCGTATGGAAATCATAGAAATCCCTGGATACTCTGTGGAAGATAAAATAAAAATCGCACGCGAACATTTAATCAAACGCGCCGCTGATGATACCGGCTGGAAGACAGAAAATATCATTATGTCTGATGATGCAATCAAACATATAATCCAAAATTACACATCAGAACAAGGGGTGCGCGAACTGAAACGCGAAATCACCGCTGTGTTGCGTCGTGAATTACTGGAAAACAACTGTGAAGACATAGAAACGGAATTTACACCGGAAAAGATAGATAACCTGTTGTCGTTACGCAAATCTGTGGGATTCGCAAAAAAAATCGGATTCAGTGCACGCGTGTAACCACATCAAACCAAACAAGGGGCCACAAATGATTTTAATAATAAATACTGCTGGTAAAGGCTTGGAATTCGTATTAGATGATAAATATAAATTTGTTACAGTGGAAAAACAGTCTGTTGCCCTGCCCCAGGAATGCGAACAATTTATTACAGAATCTGGGGCAACATGGCGCGACATCACCGCAATTGGCGTCGTTGTGGGCCCTGGCAGTTTTACAGGAATCAGATTGGGGATTGCATATGCCAAGGGATTGGCACTGGGGCTGAATATTCCGGTCATTGGAATCAATGCGTTTGAATTATATCTGGCGGCAACACCAGACGCATTTGTGGCAATCGATTCTGGGCGTGGCGATTTCTTTGTCGCGGCAAATGGCCTGACCCCGCAGACAATGAAAATAGAAGAACTGGAAACAAAACAAATGGAATGGCCACGCACAGTCGGACACAGACCATTTGATTTGAAACATGGAATACAAATCGCAGAAAATAAAATCAAATCTGGAAACTTGGAACCCGTGGTGCCGATGTATCTGCGCCCAAGCTATGCCGAACAAAATAAAAATAAATAATATGTTAAACGAATTGGCGAATCTTCATGCAAAATGCTTTCCGAACAAGCCTTGGTCGGCATCTGACTTTGCAGACTTGAAAAAATCAGGTTGCGAAATTATCGCCAGCCAAAATGGTTTTATTGTATATCGTCAAACATTGGACGAAGCTGAAATAATTACCATCGGGGTTGCACCAGACGCACGCAGATCTGGTATCGCGGCAGCAATGTTGGGAATTGTTGAACAAGAACTGAAAAAATCAGGTGTCAAAAGTATTTTCTTGGAAGTTGCAAAAAACAACGCACCCGCCCGCAAATTATATGAACAGAACGGCTATGTTCAAATTGCTGTGCGACCAAAATACTATGACGGCATTGATGCAATCATGATGAAAAAAGATTTATAAACCATTAACAAAATCCAAAACACGACTGTCAAAAATAACATCACGCGCAGATAATGGCGACAATATATGCATGTCTGATGCGCGCCTGGTTCGAGATAACGCAACATATGTTTGACCGTGTGCAAAACAACCGCGTGACACATCAATAACAACCGCATCCAATGTTTTTCCCTGGGCCTTGTGTATGGTCATGGCATATCCCAGACTTAATGGGAATTGTTTGTATGCACCGACTTCTTTTTCAATCAATCGGTCATTCTCATCACGGGAATATTCTATCTTTTGCCATTTTTCGGGTTTAACAGTTACAATTTCGTGTGAATCTGATAACAACTGTACCGTTATATCACGCGCAGACATTGCGCGAACAATCCCCATTGATCCGTTGTGCCATCTGTCACCATTTTTTACAAAAACAACCAATGCGCCGACCTTTAATGTCAATTCTAATGGCGCGGGCGTATCGCGTTCTGAAAAATTGCCAGACAAAACCCCATTGTATGTAACCGCCGTTTGGGGAATCTGATTCAGGCGCGTTGCGTTTATTCGTTCTGCAACCGCACGAAACGGGGTAATCACAACAGCGTTTTCACGACGCGATGCGTCTGAAATCTGACACGAATTAAAAAAAGACAATGCTGATACTTGGTTCTGGCGCAACAAACCCAAATTATCCAATAAATCAATGTCGTTTTGACGGTAAACAAAATCAAAATCAAATTTAACAAAATTTGCGCGTTTATATACATGACTGTCAAAGAAATACGCGTTTGAATGATCGTATTCCGATTCATAATACCCCATTGCCCCGTGCGTTATCACCGGTGGCAACTGAAACAAATCACCAATTGCAACCACTTGCAGTCCACCAAACGGTTCGTTATTACGTCTGGCATAGCGCGCCAAAATATCAATTGCGTCTAACAAATCTGGCGGGACCATTGAAATTTCATCAATAATCAAAACATCAGTGGCAACCAAAATATTGCGTGGTTTTGCCTTTAACTTTAATAATTCGGGCATTATAAAATCGCGCGGTTGAATTTGAAACAGCGAATGGATGGTCTGACCACCGACATTTAACGCAGAAACCGCGGTCGGACACGCACAAACAATGCGTTTTTTTGATGCGGACTTTAAATAATTAATAAATGTTGACTTGCCAGTACCCGCAGGTCCCAATATCAATGCATTGGAATTTGTGCGTTCTATTGTATCAAACGCAGACATTTGCACATTGTTCAAGATGGGTTTTACACCGTTCATGTTCATTATCTTGACACAAAGAAACAAAAAATAAAAATAAATAATTTTTATCTTGCACATTTTAATAAAAGTATATATAATGGGCGCCGTGGGTTAGTAGCTCAGTTGGTTAGAGCGGAGCGCTCATAACGCTTTGGTCGTGGGTTCAAGTCCTACCTAACCCACCAAAAAGATTCGCACCAGACGGTGCGTTTTTTTATTTTTATGTTTTTATATATTTTGTACTTGCCCTGACACAGGTAAATTTTCTAACATATTCATTGAAAGAGAGGAATTCTATGAACACAAAACGCGTTTTTGCCCGGATTTTAGCACCTTTGAGCCTGTTTTTCATCGCAACAAATTCGTTTGCAGGCGACTATACTAACTGCAGTGCAAAATATTATACGGGATGTTTGCCCCGTTATTATATGACATTAAACGGCGTTTATAATGGAACGGCACAAACAGGAAACTATTGTTCAGATTGCCCCAGTGATGCGGAATTCTGTCCCGGACATACCTATGCGCCGGCATATAAGGTTACATTAAATGCAAGTGGTGGTTCTGGGGGCACGTCTGCCATATATCGCATTCAAAATGTTGGTTGGTTCAGCAGTTTGCTGAAAAACACAACAACCGAAGCAACAACCGTATCTGCAATCGGCACACAAATAACCACAATAACAAAACCAACCAAAACAGGATATACTTTTAAAGGTTTTTATGACGCGCAATCTGGCGGAACGCAAACAATAACTTCTGCAGGTGTGGTTTCAGCCAGCAATGCTTATGGTACTGCGACTTGGTATGCGCAATGGACGGCAAATACTTACACAATTAAATATAATTCTGATGGTGGTTCGTCTGTATCCGACACAACATGCACATATGGTCAAAATTGTACCGTATCCAGCACAAAACCAACAAAAACTGGTTATACCTTTAATGGATGGAAGTATGGTTCAACAACATATCAGTCGGGCGCGACTGTATCTAATCTGACCAGCACAAATGGTGGCAGTGTTACATTTACTGCACAGTGGACGGCAAATACTTACACAATCAAATATAATTCTGATGGTGGTTCGTCTGTATCCGACACAACATGCACATATGGGCAAAATTGTACCGTATCCAGTACAAAACCAACAAAAACTGGTTATACATTTGCTGGATGGAAGTATGATTCAACAACATATCAGGCGGGTGCGACCATTACCACCAGCCTGACCAGCACAAATGGTGGCAGTGTTACATTTACCGCACAATGGACGGCAAATACATTTACGTTAAAACATGTTTCAGATGGTACTGTTGTAAGGGAAAAAACGTGTACATACGATTCTGCGTGTACGGTTACCGCCACAGTTCCAACCAAGACAGGTTATACGTTTGATGGCTGGTTATATAATGATAAAACTTATACCAGCGGACAAGATGTTAAAAATTTGGTTAACACAAATGGTACGACGGTTACATTGACCGCACAATGGACGGTGATTTCAAAGACTTGTTCAGCGGGCCAATACTTTAATGTAACAGAATGTGCGGATTGTACATCTGGGTATTATTGTCCAAACGGTTCGAAAACATACACTTATAACGGCAATATCCAGGGGCGTTATACATGTCCGGCAAATTCATCCACAAATGGAAAAACGGGTCAGGCAAGCTGTACATGTAACACGGGATATAACTATAATGGTGGCACAACCGCAACAACAAATGCATGCATGGCAAACACATATACAATTAAGTATAATACAAACGGTGGCGATGGCAGTATAGCAGACACAACATGCACATATGGACAAAACTGTACCATATCCAGTACAAAACCAACAAAAACTGGTTATACATTTACCGGATGGCAGTATGTTTCAACAACATATCAGTCGGGCGCGACCATTGATACCAATCTGACCAGTACAAATGGCGCAGTGCTGGAATTTGTTGCACAATGGACACCGGTTAGTTATTCAATTATATATAACTCACAATCCGGACTAAGTTTACCAAGCACAAATTGTACATATGATTCATCTTGTACAATCAATGAGACAAAACTGACCAAAACAGGATATACCTTTGCGGGTTGGAAATATGGTGACGAAACATATCAACCAGGCGACACAGTTATTAACCTGACCAACAATGGCGGTTCGTCTGTGACACTGACAGGACAATGGACACCGATTACATTTACCGTCATATATGTATCTAATGGTGGCAGTGGTACCAGTATGGAAAACACAATATGTACATATGATACCGATTGTTATATTACCGCAAACACATATACAAGAACGGGATATACATTCAAGAATTGGGCGAATTCTGATAAAAGCCAGTATTTTGAAGATGGTGCAAACCTTAAAAATGCATCGTCAACACAGGGCGCAGGTCTGTTCTTGTATGCACAATGGGAACCGATTACATATACGGTAAGATATGATGCAAATGGTGGCAGTGGCAGTATGACAGACAAACAATGTGTTTATGACACAGACTGCAAACTGGACGCAAACACATTCACAAATACAGGACACAGTTTTGTAGGCTGGTTATACGGCGGGATAAAATATCAAGACCAAGAAACACTGCCTAATCTGACCACAGAAAACGGTGCGGTGCTGGAATTTGTGGCACAATGGTCAAAAAATGCACGCACATGCGAAGCCGGAAAATACCTGAATGGCGACACATGCGAAACCTGCCCTGCCGACCATTACTGTACAGGTGGCGCATGGGAATACAATGGCGACAAACAAGGTTTAGAAAAATGCCCAGCGAATTCGTCCACAAATGGGAAGACGGGTCAGGCGAGTTGTACATGCAACACGGGATATAATCATAACGGTGGAACAATCGCAACAACAAATACATGCGAGGCAAACACATATACAATTAAGTATAATACAAATGGTGGTGATGGCAGTATAGCAGACACAACATGCACATACGGTCAAAATTGTACCGTATCCAGTACAAAACCAACAAAAACTGGTTATACATTTGCTGGATGGCAGTATGGTTCAACAACATATCAGTCGGGTTCGATCATTGATACCAATCTGACCAGCACGAACGGTGCAGTACTGGAATTTGTTGCACAATGGACACCAATCACATATACGATAAGATATGATGCAGATGGCGGTTATGGTTACATGGAAGACACAACTTGTACATATGATCAACTTTGCTATTTACGTGAAAACACCTATACCAAGACAGGACATCGTTTTGTTCATTGGTGGTTTATGGATTATATGGCTGGGGAATATGTTACCTATCGTCCCACACAGCAAGATGAAGTAGTTGTTGCCAAAGCATACTGGTTGCCAATTCAGATACCTTGCCCAGCAGGACAATATCTGGATGGTTTATATTGTATCGACTGCGAAGATAAATACTATTGCGAGGGCAGCGAGGCCGAAGGTTGGTCAAATGGTTGGTCGTACGATGGCGGAATTCATGGCAGAAAAGATTGCCCAGTAACAACAGAAACATATGGGGCGGCCGAAAATCTTGGATTCCTTGATGTTTTGGCAACTGCGCCACATACGTCAATTGAGGAATGTCGTGCAACTTTTGTGTATGTGCCAGAGTGGCTAATAAAGACACAAGACCCAAACGCGGAATTGGCTACAGAATATGATCCACAGGCGAATAATCGTGGTGTGTATTTTGTAAGTTGTGATTATAATTCAGATACAAAACAGTATGATTCTAATTGTACGGGATTTCCACTGAGCTGTGGTGCAGGATATGTTTCTAGTACAAATGTAGATTTGGCAACAGATTTTGAAGATTTGTCAAAAAATTTGTATTATGCAAACAGTCCGCAAGATGCGATTGAAAAAACTTGTGTGCCAGTCGGACGTAATAATTGGTCACCAAGTGGACAAGAGTGTATTGGCTTGCCAGATGATGAAGTGGTTTTTTGTCTTTATGAAAAGTCTCTAGAGAAAAACGCATGTCCGGATGGGGGTATAACACTGACGGATACCGCGGGGGCAATCACAGATTGTTTAAAGAACGATGTTGAATGCGCGACCGAATTGGGCGACGGTATCAAGACTTGTTCTTATGACGAAGCAACTGGTGGATATAATAATTGCGGCGAATGCAGCGTTGATTCATGTAAGTCGGGATATTATATGAATAACGGTGTATGTACCACATGTCCGGCCGGTTCTGCATGTTCTGACAACAATATTACAACATGCGGTGCAAATACTTGGTCAACAGTTGGTGGCGCACAGTGTAATGCGTGTCCGGCAAATTCGTCCACAAATGGTGCCACAGGACAAACACAATGCGTATGTAATGATGGATATACCACAAATGGCAAATTTGATGGTCCAACCACTACAACAACGCAAGACTGTATCAGAACAGATATAAATGTTACATATGATGTAAATGGCGGAAATGGCGCGCTGGGTGGACACACATGTCCTGCGGGTACACAATGCACCCTGCTGACACCAGATGTTATCGGCAATCATATGTATCGTGCAGGTTATGTATTCATTGGATGGGGCGATAAAGCAAACGCAACAACCCCGGTCAATCCCGTCTTTAATACAGATGTAACACTGTACGCGATATGGAACGCATGTGCAGCAGGCACATACAAGACAGCAGATGCAGCATTGGATGCACAATGTAGTGCGTGTCAGGTTTTGGGCGACAAACAATATAACGCAACAAATGACGTGGCATCAACCAGCCCTGAACAATGTTTTACAACATGTGCCAATAAAAAAATAACAAATGCAACCCTGTTCCCAAAGAACACAACGGCATATTATCCAACTGTCTGCGAATACGAAAATGGTATAACAGACAATGGCAACCCATGTAAATTTGATGGTGACACATGTAAAGAGGTCAGCTGTAAGCCAGACAACGAAATGATTAACGGCAACTGCCAGCCATGTAATCGAGAACATGCAACCGAGTATAAAACAACCGGAAACTGCGAGGTTGCAAAATGTAGATATGGATATCATCCAAATGGTCAGTCTTGTCAAAGCAATGTAATCGAATGTCAGATGCAAAATGCAAAGTCTGCATCGCAAAAGTGGGATGAACAGACCGGCGCATATGGCGTATGCACAATCACAGAATGTGAACCAGGCTTCCATATCGTTGCAAATGCATGCCAACCAGATGAACAAACATGCGAACTGGAACACGGTATCGGATGGCGCGAATGGGATGACAAGAAAAATGATTGGGGCAAGTGTATCGCAACACAGTGTGAACCAGGATACACAAACGACCCAGACCTGACAAACGAGTCATGGGAACAATGTGGACGCTGTAACAATATGTATGGCGCACACGGTGAACGCGTTGTCAGTAGCTATGTCCGGGAATGCGAAATTGCATCTTGTATGTATCAGGGCGAACACTTTATATTGGAAAATAACGAGTGTCGCGACATATGCGAAACATACAGCGACGAAACCGGCAGTCGCAAATGGAACGGCAACAAGTGCGTACATACATGTAACGAAGGTTACACAAACTGGTAAAGACAACACCCCATTACGGGGTGTTTTTTATTGTTCAATAGACAAACACTATTATGATGATATAATAGGCGATATGAATACATACGATATTGTTATTATTGGCGCAGGTGCGGCGGGATTGGTCGCGGCGTCGGTCGCCACGGCCCGTGGTAAAAGTGTTGCAGTGTTGGAAATGGGACAGTCCCCTGCCCGTAAAGTTATGGTGTCTGGGGGCGGAAATTGCAACATAACAAATGACGCGGTGGCGTATGACAGATACTTTGGCGAAAATACAAAATTTGTGCGCAGCGCAATCAGCGCATTGAAACCAACAGATGTTTTGGACTGGGCGCAGAAACACAATATCAAACTGTATGAAAAAACAAGGGGGCGATATTTTTGTACACATGGTGCAAAACAAGTTGTTGATGCCCTGATTGCTGATGCGGACAAGGCAAAATTCTGTTTTAACACAACCGTAACAGATATCATAAAAACAGCAGATAAATTTCATATACATACAACCAATAACAAATTCATCGCACACAGTGTAATTATCGCAACTGGCGGGATTTCTTTTGATAGTTTGGGCGTGTCTGATATTGGATATAAAATCGCAAAAAAATTTGGTCATAAAATTATTCCTGTACGCCCCGCCCTGTGCGCATTAATCACCAACGCTATCCCGCACGACCTTGCCGGGATATCAATGCCCGTGCAGATAAAAATAGGTGCCGACAAAATCTGCGATGACTTATTGTTTACACATAACGGTATTGGTGGTCCCGCAGCATATCGGGCCAGTGTACGCAATTTACACGACGGAATATATTTGGACTGTTTGCCAAACACAGATATATTAAACATATTTATACAGACCAAGAAAACAAACGGGAAAAAAAGCGTTGCCAATGTTCTGGGCGAGCATATGCCAAACAAAGTTGCAAGGTGGTTCGCAGCAAATATTAATAAAAATATCGCAGATATAAAAGATTCTGAATTAAAAAAATTAGCCGAAAATATAAAAAATTTTTGGATACCTGCACATAATATCAAAACAGCCAATATGGCACATGCAGAGGTTGTACGCGGTGGTATATCAACAGACGAAATATCATCCAAGACAATGGAATCAAAATTATGCACAAAGCTGTTCTTTGCCGGTGAAGTATTTGATATCGCCGGGGATTTGGGCGGATTTAACCTGCATTGGGCGTGGGCCAGCGGATACGCAGCGGGCAAAAACGCATAAAAACAAACTCAACCCCAAGTTGTATTTTTATTATTTGACAATTTGTCTTGATAAAAACTTTATTTTATGAAATAATTCAACCTTGGCTAGACTAAATAATTAACAATAACCGAGGGGGCAACCAATGGACCATAAAATAATGTGGCACGCAATTGAATTAATCGCAAAATCAAATGGACTTACCTGTTCAGGGCTGGCAAAAATCAGCGGTTTAGATCCAACAACATTTAACAAAAGCAAACAATTTACATCTGATGGGGCACCACGCTGGCCGTCGTGTTATACTGTTTCAAAAGTAATTCGCGCAACAGGTATGACAATACACGAATTCGCAAATTATATACAATGCAGTATGAACGCATATAAAAACACAAATCAAAATGACGCATAAAAAAACACCGCATTCGCGGTGCTTTTTTTACATAGATTGCGGAACACGCAACCCCATTAAATCAATCGCCTGTAATAATGTGTTACGCGCCATGTTCGCAATATACAATCTGGACCCCTTGACAGATTCAGGTACATCATCACGCAATATTGGGCAATGATGATAAAATGTATTTATATCTTGCGCCAAATCGTATGTATAATTTGCCAATAAATCTGTTGCACGACGCGTAAAAGCATTTTCCAAGACACGGGTAAAATCCATTATGCGCAACAATAAATTACGTTCTTCGGGTAATAAATCTGTCCCCGCAGATGTCATTTCCACACCCGATGTTTGCGCCTTGTTCATGACAGAATTCAGACGAACCGCCGTGTATAAAATATACGGACCTGTACGCCCTTCAAATTGGGTTACAGAATCAACATCAAAAACATAATCAGATTTTACATCATGCATTAAATCGTTGAACTTTAATGCAGCCATGGCTATCATCTCGATAGTTTCTTCGGGCAAATCTTTGCCGGATTCTTGGGCGCGCGTGCGCACAGATGCTGCAACCATGTCAACCATATCATGTAAACTGGGGACGCTGCCGTCACGGGTTTTGAACGGACGACCATCCGAACCCGTTATAGTACCAAATCCAACATGTTGCAGGTTCGCAGTGTCCATACCTGCCATCTTGGCCGCACGAAACACCTGGGTAAAGTGTAAATTCTGACGATTGTCTGTAAAATAAACAATGTCTGTTGGATTGTCTGTTTTTGTTCGATAATAAATCGCCGCCAAATCCGCCGCCGCATATGTTTGGGCACCGGTACTGGAACGCCATAATACAGGCGGCATTGGGGCGGTATCTGTATCCATTTTTACAGGAATAACATCAGCCCCATTATCATGAACCAACAAATTCTTTTCTTCTAAAATCTTTTGAACCGCAGGCACATATTCTGCGACCAGGCGTTCGCCCTTGTTTTCATCAAATGGCAAAATATTTAATCTGACCAAGACATCTGAAATTTGCTGCAAAGACATTGGGGCAAATTCATTATATATCTTTAAATATTCAGGATTTCCATTTTGCAGGTCAACCGTTACTGTTTGGGCGCGCGACAACCATTGCTCATCGTCCTTGGCACGGGCAGACGACGCAGGATACATCGCGTTTATATCGTCTGCATTTTTTGGCATGCCATATTCCAAAATCCATGCAATAATCAGCCCCATTGGACGCCCCCAATCGCCCATATGATTATAAGACTTGGTATCATGCCCCAAAAAGCGCGCAATACGATTAAATGTGTCGCCAACAACAGTTGTGCGCAAATGCCCGATATGCAAAGCCTTGCCAATATTATAACTGCCATAGTCCATATCAACAAATTTCTTGTCAATCATATCCTGGTAATCGCCGCGATACTTTTCTGGATTGATTAAAAATTCGTTTTTCAAAACAATATTTATAAACCCAGGTCCTGCGATACTGACACTTTGAACAAAGTCTAATTCTTCCAGTTTTGGCAAAATCATATTTGCTATATCGCGCGGAGATTTCTTTAATGCCTTGACCAACATCATGGCAACATTTGTTGAAAAATCCCCAAAATCACGAATTTTTGGCGTTTCTATGGTAATATTATTTAATTGTTCTTGCGCCAAGACATTGCGTATTTCATCAATTTCACAAATCTTGGTTTTTATATTGTTTGAAATAAAGTTATAAATATTCATTTTTTGCCCTCGTGTAATTTTTTGATAATAATATATTATATTTTTTTAATTATCAATCTTTTTGCATTAATGAATTTAAACGCGAACCACAATTGGCAATCACAGATTATGAACACAGCACGATTTCACACAAACAAATTCAAAAAAAACTATAAGCAAACAATTCTGTCTATGTTGATGTTTTTAGCAAACATCGCGTCATGAGACACCAATAGAATCGCACCACGATATTGATTCAGCGCTTCTTCTAGTATTGATATGCTTTTGATATCCAAATTGTTTGTTGGTTCATCCAGAATCAGTAAATCTGGTTGCTGGGGGCTGCCTAATATCGTTGCCAATGTTGCCTTTAGTAATTCGCCACCCGATAACTGTCCCGCTTTCTTTTTGGATGCATCACCACGAAAACCAAAGTTTGCTGCGATTGTGTGAGCATCATGTTTTAACACACCGGATATTGACATAATGTTTTCAACAACCGTCTTGTCGCAATCCAGCAGCGATAAATCCTGATCCAAATACACTATGCGACCACGGGTTTTTATATCACCCGACTGCGGATATAATTTGCCACAAATTATTTTTAATAGGGTTGATTTTCCTGCTCCATTTTTTCCAGTCAGCCGAACACGTGTTGCACCATACATAGAAAAATCAAAATTGCTAAAAATCTGCCTATCTGCGTATGCGAAATACAACGAAGAAATTTTTATCAGTTCTTTGCTGTAAAAGGCCTTGGACGGCAATGGAATCTTTATCATATCATCACGCATTTGACCAGATAACATTTGTCGTTGCTGAATTTGGCAAAGATTTTGCCGTTATGTCTGATCAAGAACGAGTTGAGTTTTATAAGGATAAAATCAAGCCATCTGGAACCTTTATTTCTGTGTATCAACCAGCAATTGCAGCCCCACTAGCTAAAATAGATCCAAAAACAAATCTAGGACTTGATGCAGAAATAGTGTATAATGGCAAAGGAATTGCACATATATACGTTTGCGAAAACAATTATGAGAAGTTAGTAACGATCTTCAAAACTCAAGATAAAACCCAACAAAAATGGGATAAGGATTTTTTATTAAAAGCCAAAGCTGGACTTCCTTCAACTGTTGGTGTTGCGATTGGCCTGGATAGAACCATAGCGGGTTTATTCGGTGTCACTGTAAACGACTTAGTTATCAGAGGCAAATTATCAAATGAACGATGAGATAAAAACCATAGAATTTCTAAAAACGGGTTTGTCTTTACAAACCCATATTGGTTGCCCAATAAAATGTTCTTATTGTGTGGTCACTGGCTTTTATGATGATATGGCAAAAAGCCAACAACTAGTAGATACGAACACCCTAATAAACAACCTAATAACACATGAGTTTTTTTATGACGATGTTATTTTGATGGTAAATAACAAAACAGAAGGATTTCAACCAAAGGTTGAAAAATATACGTTTGACATTCTGGACAAACTGAAGAATTACGGAATAAAAAATCCAAAAATATTGATAACGAAACTTCCAATACCACTCAGATATACAGACTCTTTGACTGACAACAATGTTTTTGTTTTTACAACATATTCCGGAATGCCATCCACGATAGAACCAACATCAACCCCGACAAACCTATCTAATATTGTAAACAATATTAAGGTGTTAAGGCAGCATTCTGACGCAAGACATGTACATTATTGGCGTCCTATTGTTAGAAATATAAATAGCGATTCTGATATCATTAATAATATATTAGACAATGTGAATGGTGTATTTGATTGCTCTGTTATATCTGGCATACGTTTAACACCTGTTATAAAACAACATTTAGAAAGTCGTGGGGCAGATTTTTATGATTGGAATGGTGATATTAATCATAAATTTTTACCTGAGGATATTTATAATCAAATTATACAATCAAAGAATGCATTATGTCCTGAATATAAATTATTTACAAAGACCAGTTGTTCTATCAGTCATTTGTTGAATAATTTTGACGCAAATTTAAATTTTGTAAAACGAAATTATTCTTGCTCTGTTCAATGCCCAAACGGATCGATATGCAAATCATACCAACCGCGATACACGGACAAAGAACGAGAAATACTAAAAAAATTCAATTTATTGGATTGTGCAAATTTTATAGACGGTGTTTTATATATAAACAAACCAATTTCCCAAGAGCTAAAAGCATTTCTTATACAAACAATAAAATTAAGAATAATTGTTCCAGAAACACTAAAATCTCATACCGAAGGTATTTTCAATGCACGAAATGGGCGTTCTTTGTGATTTTCATGGCACTTTAGTAGATGCCAACAAAGCATGGATAAAAGCTTTTGAAACATATGACATCCCTGATATAAATCAGGTAATTACGGATGTATATCATAAAGTAAATCGAAAGATAATATGTCGCAGGTATGGTATAGATTATGAAGAAATAAAAAATAAATACACATCTTTTCTAGAAATTCGTTATGAAATTGTAAATCTTGTTAAATTATTAAGCAATAATACAGGAATTATAATCGTTTCAAATTCTAGCAGGGAACGCTTACTCAAGGACATAAATTTTGTTAAAGCAAATTTAAACTTGGAGATACGGGAAATATTGTCTAAAGACAATGGTAACAAAAACGATCCTGATTATATAAACCAAGTACTAGATAGATACAATTATAAGTCTGCATATTTAATAGGGAACGATATCAGGGAAGATTTTAATCCATCACCACGTATAACAAATATATTCGTTCCCTATAAAAATACAATACTTATGAACAAGACCTTATAACGATATTTTTATCGTATTCTTTTCTGTGTCGATACTTGCTCTGCCACCAATAGGAAATACAAAATATGGCATCGTGTGTCCAAAATCTAATCCTGTTATAACTGGTATTTGGCCTAATTTAACATGGTCGTTGAAAAAATTTCGTAATCTATCACTAGTAAAATCAGAATTATTTCTAAACCTACCTATAACAACGCCCTTAATTTTATCAAAATTTGATTGTTGCGACAACGAAGCAAAATTCCGTTTGAATAAATCGATACTCATGCCGTCATCTTCTAGAAACAGTATTTTATCTGTTAAATCTGGCATATACTGTGTCCCGAACAATAAGGGCAATGTCCCAATATTGCCGCCAACAATAACTCCTTCCGCATATCCAGACCGTAGAACTTCACGACCGGGATTGTTCATAAAATGTCTATCCTCCTGATTCTTATGCCATTTATCATCACTCCAATCCTCAGAATCTACGACATCAAACTCAAATTGCTTATATTTTACGATATTAATGAACGCTTTTTCTATGTAATCAAATCCCTGTTTCATAGCGAAATGACTGAAGCAAGGACCATACAAGTTTATTAAATTCGATTTTTTAAACAAAGCATCCTGTAGTGCTGTGATATCGGAAAAACCACAAAAGATTTTCTGATTGTTTTTTATCAGTTCATAATCAATATAAGGCAGCAACTCATTAGAATTTGCACCGCCAAACGCTGCCATAACTAAATCGACATTTGGGTCGGTAAAAGCATCATGTAAATCTGCGACTCTACTTTGTACACTTGATGAACCAAACTCATCTCGTTCAAAAGCATGCTGTCCAAACGAAACATTAAACCCCAATGCGTTCAGTCTTTTTTCCGCTAATTCTCTATTAGATTCTGCCAGGTTTGCCAGACTTGCAGCTGGAGCGATCACGCGTATATTTATTATTTTTTTATCGAAAATCATGGTATTGTCCTTTGGGTTTGCATAGTGCAAATATATCAAAAGAACATATATTTATCAACTTATTTCAACTTGACTTAGGCGCCTTTGTAAGCAGTAATTGCACAACCCTAGAAGGAGGCACTTATGGCGAAAATAGAACTTCCAACAACACTGGATGCTCTGCGAGCAATGCCGTTTGCAGATCGTGCGACTCTTTGGGCTAAATACAGCCCACCCCCATTCAAACGACAAATGCGGGCATTGTGGTACTATATTCAATGCGACCGCTTCAAACTGCGGATTGAACCAAAGTTCCTGACCAAGATAAAGAAATACAAAGACAATCCCACAGAATGTGTCACCCATGCGTATCATAATCGGTACTATATCCGTCCCGGCACGGTTATAACACGAACATTCCGCGGAATCGAACATTGTGTCACAACAAATGACGATGGAACGTTTTGTTACAACGGACAAACCTACAGAACGTTGTCTGGAATTGCGAAAGAGATTTCCGGCATAAAGATTTCAGGCCCAAAGTTCTTTGGACTAAATAAAGGGGGCAACAATGCCAAATAGATGTGCGATTTATACGCGTAAGTCAACCGAGCATGGGTTGGATATGGAATTTAACTCCCTGCAGAACCAAGAAGATGCATGCAAGGCATATATTGCATCCCAATCATTCAACGGGTGGCAATATTGTAAAACATACAGCGATGCGGCAATATCTGGTGGAACTATGGAACGACCCGCATTAAAACAAATGTTGGACGATATGGCACATGGGTTGGTCAATACTGTGGTGGTTTATAAGGTTGACAGGTTATCACGTTCCATATTGGATTTTCATAAGATGATGCAGTATTTCAACAAGTATAATGCGAACTTTGTGTCCATAACCCAATCGTTTGACACCAGTACATCTATGGGTAAATTGACGCTGAATATGCTGCTGTCATTTGCCCAGTTTGAACGCGAAGTTTCCAGCGAACGAGTACGGGATAAAATACGCGCCAGTAAAGCCAAAGGTATATGGATGGGCGGCAATCCGCCGTTGGGTTATGATGTGATAAATAAAAAATTGATTCCGAATGAGGCTGAGGCCGCGACTGTTCGGACACTCTTTGAAAAGTATCTAGAACTACAATCTGTAAATGCGCTGACCGAATATGCAGCGGCACATAGTATATTTGCAAAACAATGGACGACCGCCAAAGGCGTCACAAAGGGCGGCCGACCCATTGCCAAAATGAGCATGCATCGATTATTGCGTGACAGGATTTATATCGGCCAAATTGTGAACAAGACGAATAATACTATTGCCCCGGGCGAGCATCAGATGATATTACCCACAGAACTGTTTAAACGTGTACAAGTGGCCTTGCAAAACAACGCGAATAACAAGTCTGAAACACACGGTTCACCCAATTTGTTGACCGGCAAACTGTTTAATCACAACGGCGTGCGCTTTACCAATCAGCGGACTTGTGGCAAAGGCAAAACCAACACCCATTATTATGCAACCCGTGGCTTTTATCTGCCCGCACCCCAGGTGGACGATATCGTCATAAAAACTATAACAGATTTTCTGAACAGCGATATGTCAAATCTACCTCCCAACTTAACCACCACATTAAAACGCATAGATATAACAAATATGAACTTCGCAGAAAAGCGCAATTTGATTCAATCACTGGTTGAAAAGATTGTGTATTCACAAAACCAATTGATTTATACATTGACCACTGACACAACCAAATTACAACCATTTATGACGGAAAATTATGTAAATCAAAACTCAGATAAAATGGAATACATAATTGGTAATAACAACATAACAATTACCGAAAAAGTATTTCTACGAAAACACGTTAACACAGTATACGATCATGGCAAAAATGGTGTATTAAACGTCTCTGATAATAATCATTTAATACTCAAAGCTTTTGCCACTGCATGGCGGTACAAAGAGTTATACGAACGATGTGGCGATGTTGATTTAGTGGCAAAAGAATATCACGTTTCGCCCATGACGGTATATAGATATTTCAACTTAGCATACATGATGCCTGATAAGGTCAATAATATTCTATCTGGGAAAACAGCTTGTAGTGTAACTAGCATTCTGAACCAAAGAAATCATCATGATGTTTTTCCAACAGTTTCATAGCGATTCTTGTAATTATTACAGGAATTCCTTCTGTTGTATTTACAAAATACTCGCCTGCAGGGATTTTTAGAATCCCTTTATTTTGCATTCCACGTGCAATTGCTAGTCGTTCATACCCAATATGGGTTGTATCAGAATAATTTGTTACATATGCTTCAAATAGTAATTCTTGTTCTTGAGGAGACAAATTATGTAAGGATTCTAATACATATTTTGCAGCTATTTTATATTTGATATATTTTAGTAATACTTTAATTATCCATTGTACAATAGCGGCCAAACCAATGGCCACCATAATCGCCGCACCTAAATACTTTTCTAGATTGTAGTATTCTATAATAATCCAGGCCACTCCAACACATATGTATTGAAATGGGTTTTTTATCTGCGATATAAAAGCCGTTATAACATCCATATTTTAACCCTGTTTTCACACGTACTTTTTAGACTATGTATATCCTTGTCGACAGAAACGCTCTTACTGTCAATGAACTAAATATACCATTGTGAATACTGGGATTTCAACTATAAAAAATCCCCAAATTACGGGGCAACTGCGGGATAAAAATAAAAGGTATCCAAAACAGATACCTTTTTTATTATTCCTGGCGGAGACGAAGGGATTCGAACCCTTGATACCCTTGCGAGTATACCACATTTCCAATGTGGCGCACTAGACCAACTATGCGACGTCTCCGTATCCCTTGATTATTCGGCGTCTGTTTCTGCTTCTGCAACAGCTTCTTCGGCCGTTTCAGTGGCAACTTCATCCGAAGATAACGACGCTTCTAATTCTGCATCAATTTCACGCAATAATGGATCTTCGCTGCCAACTTCCAATGATTCTTCACCGGAAACCGCAGGCGTATCCTTGTAAGACTGTACAAATTCATGACGAACAGAATCAACATCCAATTTGCCACTGGCAATCTCGCGCAGGGCAACAACTGTTAATTTATCGTTTCTGGTATCAACCACAGGTTCTGCACCACCGTTCAAATCACGAACACGCTGTGATGCCAGCATTCCCAGCTCATAACGGCTTTCTACGTATGGTAATGTATCAGAATTTGTTGTACGTGCCATTTCTTAAATCCTTTGTTGAAATACTTTTTCGTCAGGCTATAATGCATTATGGACGGTCAAAATGCAAGAAGAAAATAAAAAAAACAATATAAAAACACTATCTTTCGGTTGCAGACTGAATGCACTGGAATCAGAAAAAATAAAAAATATGCTGAAACAGCGCATGGACACTGCAATTGTTGTGAACACTTGTGCCGTTACAGCCGAGGCTGAAAGGCAATCCGGCCAGGCAGTTCGACGCATCGCACGAGAAAATAAAAATGTGAACATTTTTGTAACCGGATGTGCGGCGACCAGAAATCCAGAATTGTTTGAAAAAATTCCTGGAACAACGGTAATTCATAACAAAAACAAAATGAATATGGATTACTATACAACAGATATTAACAATATTGACGCGCCACAAATCGACAAGTTTCAAAATACAGATACAGAACTGTCGAAAAAATTTATACAAATACAAAACGGATGCAATCATAACTGTACTTATTGTATAACACGGGCGTTACGCGGAAAATCTGTATCTTTTAAATACCAGGATATTTTACATGATGTGCAAGATGCAATAAAAAATGGGTTTAGAGAAATCGTACTGACCGGCGTAGATATTGCATCATATATATATCAACAAGATGATAAAATTATGTTGCTGTCTGATTTGTGTAAACAATTGTTGGCAGACGAACCAAACATACAAAGACTGCGACTGTCATCAGTTGACCCGGCTGTTCCAGATATAGAAAATATCATCAACCTGATTTTGTCTGAACCACGGATGATGAATCATATGCATTTTTCCATGCAATCTGGGTCTGATACAATATTAAAAAGTATGGGACGCAGACATAATGCGCAACGCGTACGCAATCTGGTGGATATGTCAAAAAATAAAATTACTCTCAGTTGGGATATTATTTGCGGATTTCCAGGCGAAACAGACGAATTGTTTAACGAAACATTGATGTTAGTACAAGAAACCAAACCAATAAAAATTCATGCATTTCCATATTCGCCCCGCCCCGATACGCCCGCTGCATATATGCAAAACCAAATAGATAAAAGTATATCAAAAAAACGTGTAAAAATTATTAGCGATATGACAAATCAAAATCGAATTCAATTTATGAATACACAAATCGGAAATACCGTTCAGGTACTGGTCGAAGAAAACAATATCGCCAGAACACCAAATGACATCCCGGTTAAAATATGTGGAAGTTGTATACCAGTAAGAACAATATGCGATGTAATACTGACCGATATTGCAGACGATATTTTTGTTGGAAAGATTTTATAAAAAAAGTTGACAATTATCATTTTTATATTAGACTTACATCCACCAACAAAGGAATAAACATGGATAAAAACATACAATTTGACAGAAATTTACAAATCGCAGATAAAATCGTTATCACAATCGGTGTGTTGGTTACACTGGCGCTGGGTATCGGATTGGCACATGATACAAAACAATACAATAAAGCAAAACAGAATAAAATAGAGCAAGTATCAAACACCATTGGACAAAACATAAAATAAAACGACCGCAATTTGCGGTTGTTTTATTATAAAACAACAGTATTAAATATACCATGTAAGATTTCTGGGGGGCATACCAAATTCATAGCACAAAAAATATATTGGAAATGTGCAAAAAAATACGCTAGGATGACCAACATGAAAAAGAAATACATCGCTTTGTTTTTAATATTTATGTCCACCGCAGCACATGCTGAATTTAAAACACGCGCAAAATCTGCGTTCTTGATAGACTATGATTCTGGCGTTGAAATTGTCGCAAAAAACGCAGACACACTGATGCCACCATCTTCTATGATAAAATTGATGACATTGGCGTTATTGTTCGACGAAATCAAGGCCGGAAATCTGACCATGGATTCAAGAATTACAGTCGGTGAAAACGCGGACTATAATAAACCAGAATGGTATCCAGCCAGCAAAATTTGTCTGGTCGCAGGACAAACAATTACTGTGCGGGATTTGATACTGGGGTTAATTGTATTATCTGGTGGGGATGCGTCTGTGGTTGTGGCTGAACAGCTGGCCGGGACCGAGATTGCGTTTACTGATATGATGCAGAAAAAAGCACGCAGTATCGGCATGGAAAAATCAACATTTGGCAATGCCAGCGGACTGCCCAACCCAAACAATTTGATGACCAGTCGCGAACTGGCGATATTGGGACAACACTTAATCGCAGATTATCCCGAAATATATCCGATGTTCGCAACAAAAAGATTCGAATTCAAAGAACATAAAACAGATTGGTGTCGTGAATGGGGACGCACACATACGCTGAATTATAATAAACTGTTGTTTAATATGCGTGGCGCAGACGGTATGAAAACAGGACATACTGATGACGGCGGATACGGCATGGTCGCCAGCGCCAAGGTCGGTGGACGCAGACTGATTGGCGTAATAAACGGATTTCACGGCAAAGGACACGATGCATTGGCGGCTGAAATGAAAAAATTACTGGAATACGGTTTTGCAACAACCGAAAATAAAGTGTTCTTTCAGCCACAAGATGTCGTAACAGAAATTCCCGTGTGGTATGGCAGAAAACCAACCGTCGCTGCAACAGTTGATAAAACATTTGCCATAACTGTTGATAAAAAAACAGGCATACGGGGCGTTCGCGTATTGGCACGCTTTAATGAACCTGTTGCCGCACCTGTCAATGCGGGCGACAAAATCGGCGAACTGATTGCCGAACAAAACGGGGTTGTTTTGGCGCGCGCACCGCTGATTGCGAAAGAACGCGTGTCAAAGACTCAATTCTTGGGACGCGTAATAAAAAACATAAAAGTACTGATTGGATTTTAATAAAATGGCACCACGAAAAAAAGCAACTTCGCAATATAATTTTCCAAACCCGATGGATAACGATTATCTGGTTGGTCATGGTGATACATTGAAAAACTTTATTTCCGCATGGGAAAAACGCGATACGCACCCATTACATCCTGTTTGGATGCTGACCGGCCCCAAGGGAATTGGCAAGGCAACATTGGCATACAAAATTGCAAAAATGGTATATGGTAATATCGGGGACTTTTTTATCATTGACCAAGAAAGAAATATTGACAAGGACGGAAAACCAAAACCCGATGGCAAGGTTATTTCTGTGTACACTGTACGTGCAATGATTGATAAAATGCAGATGTCTTCTATGTCCGGGGATTGGCGTGTGATATTAATAGATTCTGTCGATCAATTAAATACAGCCGCATCAAACGCAATATTAAAACTGTTGGAAGAACCACCTGCAAAAACATTGTTCCTGTTGGTGGTGCATCAATTAGCAAATGTTTTACCAACCGTACGGTCGCGCGCACGCGTTGAAAAAATGCGTCCATTATCAATATCACAACTGCGTGATTTGTGCGCAAAATTTATCCCAGAAGAAGATATCAGCACAGAAACCCTGCGATTATCCAGTGGCAGCTTTGGTAAAATTGCGAACTTAAAAACAACTGGGGGCGATGCAATCTATGCAGAACTGATTGATATGCTGCAAAGAAAAAACACAAACAGCGCAGATATTATGACAATCGCAAAAAAAATCGCATCTGCACCCGAATTATACAGCATTTTGTTGGACGCAATTGCACGATTTGGTCTGGCAAATTTGTACCCAAAAGCAACAATGGCAATCGCAGATATTAAAAACCTGAATCTGGAAGCAGAAATTGCCGTTTTTAAAATTATTATGGAAATAAAAAAATGTTTATAGATACACATTGTCATCTGACAGATAAATATGCCGAAGATACCGATGCAATTATAAAACAAGCAACCGATAACGGCGTCGGCGTTATGATTTGCCCAACCGCAGACCCAACAGATATACCAGATGCGATTAGTATCGCAAACAAATACAGCAATATTTTCTGCACAATTGGTATACACCCAGAATACGCAACGGTCGATGCCACACAATACCTGACAGACGATGTGCTGAGAAATCCGCGCGTGGTTGGGGTTGGTGAAATTGGCCTGGACTATCATTACAATTCCGATAATAAAAAAGATCAAATCAATCTGTTCTTGCAACAAATTGATATCGCAAAAAAACACGCCCTGCCCGTGGCAATCCACACGCGTGAAGCCGAAGAAGACACTGCGAATATTTTAAACGGCGATGTGCGTGGGGTCATGCATTGCTATACCAGTTCATGGGATTTGGCAAAAAAAATGTTGGACCGTGGATTCTTTTTTTCTGCCAGCGGAATATTAACATTTAAAAATTCAGACGCTGTTCGTGAAACTTTTGCAAAAATACCAACAGACAAAATTGTTATCGAAACAGACGCACCGTATTGCGCGCCCGTGCCATATCGCGGAAAAACATGCCAGCCATATATGGTTGTCGAAACAGCACGCGTATTGGCAGATATTAAAAATTTGCATTTAAAAGATTTAGAATTTATACTGATGGAAAATGTAAAAAAACTGTATCCAAAAATAGAATTTTAAAAATGGCACGACAAATTATTAAATCTGGTCAGGTTTCTGAAAATCGCAAGGCGCGATTTAGTTACTCTATTGAAGATACGATAGAGGCTGGAATTTCATTGACCGGCGCAGAAATTAAATCAATCAGATATGGGTTGGTTACAATCGTTGACGGATTTGTACAAAGACGCGGTGACAACCTGTTCTTGGCGGGGGTAGAAGTACAAAAACTGCCCACAGCAGCACGGATTGTTAATTTCGACGAAAGACGCAGCAGACAATTGCTGTTACATCGCAGTCAGATTAATCGCCTGATTGGTAAATTACAAGAAAAAGGCGCAACGATTGTGCCACTGAAATTGTACTTTAACAATCGCGGCAAATTAAAGGTTTTGTTGGGCGTCGGGTACGGAAAAAACAAAATAGATAAACGCGAAACAATCAAACAACGCGAGTGGAACAAAAACAAAGCACGAATATTAAAGGGCGCTTAAAAAACACGCCCTTTAATTATTGATTAAAGTCTGTTTTTTTGATATGATTACATACAATAAAAAAACATAAAAAGGCTTTTGCAATGGCACAAAAAATATCTGATAAATTAAAACGCGTCGCGTTTATCGGCGGTATTTTGACACTGATGGGATTGTCCACACCAACAAATACAATATCAGCAAACACAGGCAATAAAAATAAAAACAAAAACAAAAATAAAAACAAGACCGTAAATAAAATTAGCACTGATTATACCGCCCAGAAAATCAACACACTGGATGATTTACATAAATTATTTGACAAAGGCGGGGCCGTGTTTTTTTCTGCAACATTGTTGGCGGAAAATTATCGTGAAGCCGCATACCAAGACAATGCCACAAAAATTATGAAAAAAACAAAAAATACAATTGGTGCCGGTTCAACTGTATCGCCTGTGATAGATGAAATACAATCTACATACAAAAATCCCGATACAAAATGGTATTCCATTGCAATGAACCCGAAAACATTTCATGCAGAAAATAAAAAACTTTCCCCAACAGATGCGTATTGCTTGTTAACAGGACACCTGTTGTATAAACAATCTTATCAGGGACGTGGTGGCAAGGAAGGTAATAAATGGTACACCAGCACACCAGATATGACAAACATGTATAACCAACAGCTAAAAGGCGTGTCGCTGACACCAAATGAATTGGCCATCATCGGAACAATTGCAATCAATAATCCCACACGTGCAATGCGTGTATGTGAATATGTCAAAAAGAATCACAATGATAAATACAAGTGCGCAGAATATATTCGTTTTAAAAGCTGGGGTGTGAACGATGAAAAAAAACTGCCACTATGGAAAAAACAACGCGCCTTGTTCGAGGCGATGGTATATTTAAACGAAGATAATTTTTGCGCATCTTTGCCCGATATGCGCATATCATTGACATCAAATGCCACCGCAATATACACACCATTACCAGATACACAAATAACAAAAAACAACGCAAAAGAAATAACAAAACAAACAAAAAAAGCATACCTGTCGGTTGTGTACAACAATAAAAATTCAACAATAAAAAGTTTATTAGATCAAATAAATCCAAACTTTATAAACAATAATCTACAAACGACAACCACCACCATGGAAGATGAAATAATGAAAGATTTCCAACGTCGTTTTGAAGCCGCAAAACAAAAATGTCGCATAGGCCAGTTGACTGATGCGTTACAGGAAATGCAACAGTTACAGACCGATGGGGCACTGGGGGCATCACTGCTTAGCGAGATATCTCTTATCTATTACAAACAAGAAAAATATAAAAAATCAATTGAGGTTGGACAACAAATACTGAAAACATCTGAATACGAAGAATATCCCAAGGCATGTTATAATGCAGGCATGTCGTATGAAAAATTAGAAAATTATGAACGCGCATTATTAAATTATCAAAAAGCCTTGGAATACCTGAATAAATATTATGACCAGTCAAACAAATTTTATGATGGATACAAAAAAAGTTACGAAGAGGCAATCACACGCATTCAAATAACCATCAGTGTAAAGAAGGCTTTCTCGCAAACAGGTGATACGGTTACAGGACAAGCATTAACAGCAATACGCAGAAAAGAAGAACGAAGTGCGTAAGATTAACCGTTGTAATATTTCTTGATTTTAGCCAAAAATACACTATCATATATTTTGTATGAGAGGGATTTTTGGTTGCAACAACACCAAAAAGATATTTTTTCCTGTGCACTTTATTAAAAAAATAATGAACCATGGGAAATATGGTCGCACAACCAAACAGATTCACTACAAATAAAGACATTTTACTTTATTCGCAATGAATTGATTGGTTGTGCATATAAATAACAATAACAAAGGTTAATAAATGGTAAAAGTAAAAGAAAAAAAGAAGGAAACAAATATCCCTAAGGCAATCAAGGGATCAAATAAACACGAAACCGACGCAAATGACAACAATATTTATTTTATGGCGTTGGGTGGTTTGGAACATATCGGACAAAACATGTACCTGTATAAGTACAAAGGCAAATACCTGGTTGTGGACTGTGGTATGGGATTTCTGGATGAAGAAATTGGTGCCGGTGATGTACAATACTGTGACACAACATGGTTGGAAAAACGCAAGAAAGATGTTGTCGGATTTGTGATTACACACGGACACGAAGACCATATTGGTGCATTGAAATACATATGGCCAAAATTCAGAAAACCAATCTATTGTACACGCTTTCCCGCAGAAATACTGCGTCAGACATTTGCCGGGATTGAAATGGATTTTAATCCAAAAACAGATATTGTTGAATTTGACCATAATGGCGCGACATTAGATTTGGCACCATTTGAAGTTGAAACTTTTCATGTTACACACAGTATCCCAGAGGCACAAATGCTGATTATCAAAACAGATGCAGGTAAAATTTTGCATACTGGGGACTGGACATTTAACCAAGATATTCCAATCGAGGCACCGACAGATTTCGCGCGTCTGACAGAAATTGGTTCGGATCCAAAATTGTTGGCATGTATGTGTGATTCTACGAATTCTTCGCGTCAAAGTGTACAAACAACAGAAACACAGGTTCGTGATACATTAACCGAAATTATGAAAAACGCCCCAGGACGCGTTATCGTAACCGGTTATTCACGCAGTTTGGCACGCATAAAAATGTTCGCCGAGGCTGCACGTGCCGCAGGTCGTGTTGCAGCAATCAAAGAACGCAGTAATCCAAATCCTGTGCCGTATGTTGGTCTGCCAGAATTTCGCGAAATGGGCATAAAATTCGGATACCTGAAAAAAGACGATGTATATCTGCACAGTGATATCAAAGATTTACCTGCTGAAAAACAAGCAATCTTCTTGACAGGTTCACAGGGCGAAAAATTTGCAATGCTGACCAGATTGTGCAACGGTCATGTAAAAGAATTAAAATTACAACCAACAGACACTGTCATATTCAGCGCAATTATCATTCCAGGACGCGAACAAGATGTATCTTATCTGTATAACAAGTTGGCGCGTATGGGTATCAAAACACATACAATATTCGATACAGATAATCTGCATGCCAGTGGACACGCCGGCCGCCCAGAACTGGAAAGATTCTATGATATTGTTCATCCACAAGTATCAGTTCCAATGCATGGCGATTATATCAATGAAATGCTGAACGGAAAAATGGCAATGGAACGCGGTGGCGCAAAATACATGATGGTTGTGCACAACGGCGAAATGATTGCCCTGCGCGATGGCGAGGCACCTTATGTCGCAGAAACAATTGAAACCAGCTATGTCGTTATGGAAGGCGAAACAGAACGCAGCGCAAACGACCAAGTTTACAAAAATCGTAAAAAAATCGCTTCAAATGGCGCGGTATTTGTAACACTGCCTGTTGATAAACGCGGATTCTTAAAGGGCGTACCAGAAGTATCCAGCGCCGGGATATTCGAAACAGACGAAACCGGATTCATGAAACGACAAATACAAATCGAAATATCCAAGGCCGTTGACGCATTAAGCAAAGCGGAACGCAAAGACAGAAATAATTTGGTGCGCGCAGTCCAAGTATCAACAAATCGCGTTATTCGCGCAGCGTTGGGTGCGGATAAAAAACCACAATATAGTGTACACTTTATTCAAAAATAAAAAATCCCCGTTTTGGGGATTTTTTTATCGGATTTTTTCTGTTTGTTTTGATCTGTCGTATAAATCAAATCCCTTGATTCTCATTGTGTTTGTGTCAACAAAATCAAAACAATTGCTAATAAAAAGCTTTTGCATCGCATCTAATTTTTGAGGCTCCGTATCGACAACAGGCGATTTCAAAAATGATACAATCAATAAATTCTTGTATAAGTTTGAATCTATTACAAAATCTGTTTGCAACGTTGTAGCATATGCCATATCTTTCCAAAAATGCATAGACGGCTGTTTTAAGATTGTATTTTCCATCCGATGAAATGTCACCAAAGCCTTTCTTAGGTCGTCCTGTGTTTTTTTGTTATTCGCACTATCTATCTTTTGCACCAAAGCAAAAAACAACACATGAAAGAAATTTCTGACATCTGAACAATATTTTTCCATTACAACACCTTTTTTATGTTAGTAACTGAAATCATAGTCCCTGAAACATGCACAGTCAAGGAAATGTTTAATTTGCACGACAAAATCAAAAAACCGCCCTGACGGACGGTTTTTAAAATTTTGGTGCGAGCAAAGGGGCTCGAACCCTCGACCTCAACCTTGGCAAGGTTGCGCTCTAGCCAACTGAGCTACGCTCGCATTG
>JAZQGC010000039.1:0-11521 GCA_045539815.1 Candidatus Enterousia sp.
CGCATCTGCTTTGGGAGCAGAGGGTCGCACGTTCGAATCGTGTCGCCCCGATTTTTCGTTTTCCTCTTTTGGAGCGAGAGCGAAATTAACGTCGAAGTTCGTTTTGCCGAACGCGGCGTTTTTCCCGAGGACGCGAAACGCTTTTGACGGCGTTTTAAGCGTCGAACCTAAAACGGGGCGTAGCTCAGCCTGGCTAGAGCGCTACGTTCGGGACGTAGAGGTCGTGGGTTCGAACCCCGCTACTCCGACCATTTTAATAAACAAAAGGATTTTACATGTTTAAGTACGGTCCACACTGCAACGGTTGCGATTCAAATTGCAAAATAGAAATCAAAGCACTTGGTTCTGGCATTGTCACAATCAACGACACAGAAATTTACTTTGGATACAGCCAAAACACAAAAACATTAGACGATATTATTTACCGCACACAAAAAATATGTAAACACTTGTGCAAACATTACAACACACAATCAAACACAGAAAATTCATTTGCATTAAAACCAGACATTCATTGTGACGGCTGTGACAAACAATGTAAAATTACATGTGAACCTAAAAACGGACATTGGGTCAAGATTGGCGAAATACGCACCCCCGGGACACATACATCACAATACACCGCATTATTACACGGATTAAAAATCTGTAAACAATGCCAACATTATAAAACACGATAAAAAAAATCCCCAAAACGGGGATTTTTTTATTTTACTTTTTTCAATACCACTGATGCATTTGTACCACCAAAACCAAAAGAATTGCTGATTGCAACATCGACATTTCTTTCCTTGGCAACATGCGGCACCAGGTCTGTTGTACCAACCGCATCTTCTGGGTCATCCAGATTAATTGTTGGTGGAACAATACCATCACGAATCGCACACGCACAGAATATTGTTTCAACAGCACCTGCCGCACCCAACAAATGTCCAGTTACAGATTTTGTTGAAGACATCGACACAGGAACACCTGCAAATAATTTCTGCACAGCTGCCAATTCGCCAATATCACCCAATCCCGTTGATGTACCATGCGCGTTAATATAGTCAACATCAGATGGTTTTAAATTCGCATCATTTAACGCAGCCTGCATTGCGCGCATACCACCTTCGCCACCTTCGGCTGGTGCAGTAATATGATACGCATCACCCGACAAGCCGTATCCTGCAACCTCGGCATAAATCTTGGCACCACGCGCAACAGCATGTTCATATTCTTCCAACACCAAAATACCTGCACCTTCGGCCATAACAAAACCATCACGATTTTTATCCCACGGACGCGAAGCCTTTTCTGGTTCATCATTACGTGTACTTAACGCACGCATTGCTGAAAAGCCCGCCAATCCGATACGACCAACCGCCCCTTCGGTACCGCCACAAATCATAACATCTGCATCACCATGCTGAATTAAACGTGCAGCTTCACCAATCGAATGTGCCCCTGTTGCGCACGCCGTAACAATGGAAATATTTGGTCCCTTGAATCCATACTTAATTGAAATATGCCCCGCAGTCATATTAATAATTCCCTTGGGAATAAAGAACGGACTGACGCGACGTGGACCACCAGTATGCAATTCAATACAATTTTCATATATTGTATTCAAGCCACCAATACCACTGCCGACAGAAACACCGATACGTTCCTTGTTTCCATCAAACGTGTCCAATCCTGCATCTTTGATTGCTTCATCTGCGGCCACAATTCCATACACAATTGACCGATCCATTTTGCGTTGTTCACGAGCATCCACAACACTATCCGGATTAAACATACCTTCTTCTGTTCCTGGCTGTGGAAGCCCGGCAATTTGTGATGCCAAATCATCCACTTCAAAACTGTCTATTTTACGAACACCAGATTTACCTGCGACAACATTTTTCCACGCATATTCAACCCCGGTTCCAACAGGCGAAACAATTCCCATACCTGTGATAACAACTTTTTTCATAACTAAAATTCCTTTATACTTGTTATACGCCCGTATAATAAACATTTTTTCCAACAAAATACAGTAAAAAAAACTGTCGACAAAATTTGCCGACAGAAAATTAAAAAACTAAACACAAAATTTTTTTTAGTTTTTCTTATGTTCATCGATGTATTTAACTGCATCGCCAACTTTTTCTAATTTTGCAGCTGCATCATCTGGGATTGTGATATCGAATTCTTTTTCAACTTCCATAACGAATTCAACAACGTCCAAGCTGTCTGCACCCAAATCATTAACAAACGCTGCAGATTCTGTAACTTTTTCTTCTGGCACACCCAGTTTTTCAGCTACGATTTTTTTTACTTTTTCAAAAGTTGTCATTTTTTTTCCTTTGTTTTTGTTAAACTTTTTGGTCGCTACCATGACCGTCATTACGCCACAGACTACCATTTTATCGGCATACTGTCAAGCAATTATAACAAATTATAACAACAGCGACATTTTCAATCCAACTTAAAAAATATTAAATATCTGTCAAAACCTGGTCCAATAAATCATTTAAATTATCGCGTAAATCTTCGACATCTGACGCCCAAACAACACGATGCATTAAAAATTTATGAACATCGTCCATTGTTAAGTTTGGAATACCGGCGGCGGTAACCACACGACGCCACGCAGTTCGCGGGTCAATCAAATGCATTCCGCCATGACTTGGAAAGACCCAGTGTCCATCCTGGGGCAAATCCTGCAACAAAATTACGGCCTTGTTGGTCAACGGACGCGAAGACCACATATCATGATTAAAATCCAAATCAGACCATGCCATTGAAAAAATCTTGGAACGCGGTGCAAAACCATAAATCAACATCAAGAACGCCGCGCGCACAATTATATCTTCTTCGCGCAAAATCACCGAATACAATTTTCTTAACCCTGACAATGTCAACGGCCGTATACGGCGGTTTTGTGGGATTTTTTGCAATTTATCTGCGGGATTATTTTTTACATACCCCATATCCAATGCAAAACTAAAAATACTTTGCAGCAATTCTTGCATCCGTTCTGCAATTGCCGCCCCAGATATTTTCTGTATAACAATACTTAAATCATCCGATGAAATATCAGCTATTTTTTTATCAAACAAATCAGACAAATGCCGATTAATTGAACGTTTTAATTTGGCACAAGAATCTTCACTGCGCCGTACCTTGTTTGTCAGATACAAATCCAAAAAATCTTTAAATATAATTTTCTTGCGACGCACAGGCGTTTTTTTCATCGCGTTTTCCAACATCACCCCAACGGCACAACGCGCATCTTCTATATCAACATTTGGATAATTACCAATAATAATTCTTTTATCTTTACCGCGCACACGTTTACGCACAAAAAAAGTTTTCACACCACGACTGGTTATATACATACGCAATCTTGGTTCGGACAAATCTTGCACAACATCAAAGCCCTTGGCTGGCGCCGGCAAATTATCTAATATATAAGAATTAAAATAAAATTGGTGTGCCATATTGGCCCCCTTTATTTTGTTTTGTTTGCCCAAAAATCTTTTTTTTGTTTTTCCAGTTCTTTTACCTTGTTTAACGCAACGACATACTCTTTATTTCTGTTAAAACATTTGCAATCTGTCATTGAACAAATGTTTTCATTTCCAACTGGTTGAAAAAGATTGCATCTGGATACAACGATATAACAATCCTTCCAACGATCTTGATTCCCAATCAGCTTACGCGGTGGCAACCCCAAAAAGGTCTGCTTTTTTATGCACGCATCACACAAGGTTGCATCACAATCACGCTCAAAATATTTCACTAAATTTTCATACTTTTCCTTCTGTTCCCTTTGCGCAATTTTCAACTGTTTACACACACTATTATATTGCAACAGATGTTGTATTTTTTTGTTCAAGTTCCCCACAAACAAAAACCATATTTGCCACAATGTAACCACCACAATAAACAACTATCTGACATGTGCAAATTTTTTATTCCAAAAATCGCTAACCTCTTGCGCTAATCTGGCCGCATCTGCACACACATTGCGGTAATCTTGATTTTTTTTATAAAGTTCACACCCTGTATTATGACAATTCATACCATAAAAATGTTCACACTCTGTATCAAATGTATACACATCGTCACCAATTGTATCAATAACCGTTGTAAAACAGCATTTTTTATTAATCGGCATCAAATCAGCAAAGACATAAGAGGCCTTAAAATCCGTTGCATGCAGTACACTACGTTTGCTTTTCACTTCTTCTTTGGTTTGAACCAATAATTTTTTCAAGTCCTGATATTCTGCCCAGTCTTGTTTTTTCTGTTTATAATTTGTTTTAAACAAATACTTTACTAACGACATATTTTACCTTTTTTTATGATACCTTTAACGCGTTTATAAATGCAGATTGTGGTATTTCAACATTACCGAACGACCGCATACGTTTTTTACCTTCTTTTTGTTTTTCCAACAATTTTCTTTTACGCGTAATATCCCCACCATAACATTTTGCAGTCACATCCTTACGATAGGCTGCAATTGTTTCACGCGCAATAATTTTTCCACCGATTGCCGCCTGCAATGGAATCTTAAATTGGTGGCGTGGGATAAGGTCTTTTAATTTTTCGACAATCTGACGACCGCGTTTTTCTGCGAACGAACGATGACACATAAACGACAACGGTTCGACATTTTCTTCGTTAACCAAGATGTTAACCTTGACCAAATCAGACGCCTGATATCCGTATACAACATAATCGAACGACGCATACCCAGACGATATTGATTTCACCCTGTCATAGAAATCAAACACGATTTCTGCCAACGGCAACTGATAAACCAATACGGCCCGATTACCAACATACGAAATATTTTCTTGAACACCACGTCTTTCTGCGCACAGCGACATAATTCCGCCCATATATTTATCAGGCATCATAATTGTCGCCCGCACCCAAGGTTCTTCGATTGACGCGATTTTTGTTACCTCTGGCATATCAGCTGGATTTTCCAAATCAACAACTTCGCCTGAACGCATATGTATTTTATACAGCACGCTTGGCACAGTATTAATCAGATTCAGATTAAATTCACGTGCCAATCGTTCACTGATAATTTCCATATGCAACAACCCCAGAAATCCACACCGCAATCCGAACCCCAACGCAGAAGATTTTTCCACCGTAAACATAAACGACGCATCATTCAGGGCCAATTTTTCTGCACTTTCACGAAATGTTGGGTAATCATCAGCCTCTACTGGAAAAAACGACGAAAACACCACCGGCACAGATGGTTTAAACCCAGGCAACATTTTTGCATCATCAACCCTGGCATCTATAATAGTATCACCAACCTTGCAATCATGAATTGTTTTCATACCTGTGATTATAAAACCAATTTCACCGGTATTCAGTTCATCCACATTAACCATCTTGGGGGTAAAATACCCAATTTTATCCACCACATATTCCGCCCCAGTTGCCATAAATTTTATTTTCTGTCCGCGCTTTAACTGTCCATCAACGACACGCACCAGAATCACAACCCCCAAATAAGAATCATACCAAGAATCCACCAACAACGCACGACTGGGTGCACTTTCATCACCGTGTGGTGGTGGCAATTTATTAACGATTTCTTCCAACAGTTCTGGCACGCCCTCGCCTGTTTTTCCAGATACGGCCAACGCATCATTTGCATCCAGACCAATAACATCTGCAATCTGTTCACGTGTTGCCACAACATCACTGGACGGCAAATCCACCTTGTTCAACACGGGCAACATTTCCAAATCATTATCCAACGCCAAATACGCATTTGCCAGTGTTTGTGCCTGGACCCCTTGGGTTGCGTCGACCAACACCAGTGCGCCTTCGCATGCTGCCAACGACCGCGACACCTCGTACGAGAAGTCCACATGCCCCGGTGTATCCATCAGGTTCAGCTGATATACTTCACCATTTTTCGCCTTGTAATTCAACCGTACAGTCTGCGCCTTGATTGTAATGCCACGTTCACGTTCAATATCCATTGAATCCAGAACCTGGGCCTTCATTTCACGCGATTGCAAACCACCGGTAAATTCAATCAACCTGTCGGACAAAGTCGACTTACCATGATCAATATGCGCCACAATAGAGAAATTACGGATATTAGACTGCTTCATTGAAAAACCTTGTAATATTTATGCGGCAATAATAAACCAGTATTCACACATTCGCAAGGTATTTTTTTATAAACTTTTCTGCAAACACCAATTCATTCCTATTCTTTTATATCCGCACTTTGCATAAAAATTTCTGACAGAATCGGCCCAACGTGGAATTAATTTAATTTCAACCACCCCACAACTATGCACATAATCTTCATAGGCATTTAACAATGCCGTACCAACACCACATCTGTGAAAATTTTTATCTACGAACAATGCGTCTATCTGGGCCTGACTTGACCCAACATCACCGACCAAAAAACCGTTCAGCGAACCACATGACAATTCGTCCACAAACATAACCGCACGGCCCGATTCTATCTGATATTTTATGTTCAACCAATCCACCACAGTATTTGCAAACCCGAACGGTTTGATAATATCACAACAAGCATGTGCCAATTTAACATCTAAACACAGTACCCGTCTAATCATTTACCTGTATCCAGATTATTCAACAATTCATCAATTCTGGCAGCTTTTTCCATTGTATCATCATATTGGAACTTGATATCAGGGACATATTTTTGATTCATGCGCGCGGCCAGTTCAAAACGCACACTGCGCGTAATATCATCCAATTTTTTCTGCACAGACGCAATATCAGGATTTCTGGTATAGAAAAACAAGCGCACAAATTGCAATCCGCCGTGCGCCACACTGCCCACCAAGGACACACCGCCAACAAATTTATCATCGCCCCAATTATCGCGCAGTATTTCTGCAACCAATGTTTGAACTTTACTGGCGATACGTTCACCACGATTTGAATTAATATTTTTTTTCATGATATTCTGGCTCTATTTTTATTTATTCTAATTGTAAAATATAAAATATTAAATTACAATCAAGTAAATTTTCATATAACCAAGGGGAAAAAGATGAAATTTTCTGAATTTATATTACAGAAATCAGAATCACGCGCATATTCATGGATTGTATTTTTATTAACTGTGTGCGAGTCGATATTTCTATTCATCCCCCCCGAAGTATTTATGACGCCCCCCATCATTGCGAACAAGCGTCGTGCCCTGCCGATAACGGTTGCGGCATCTTTGGGTTCTTTGGTTGGTGGCGCGATTGCGTATATGATTGGTCTGTGGTTGTATGATTCTGTCGGCATATGGCTGATTGAGACCTTTTCAAACCCAGAATTAATTGAAACTGCGATTAAACCAATGTTTACAAAATATGGCATACTAATAATTGTATTAACTGCGGTTACGCCAATTCCATACAAGTTACTGGCAATATGGTTGGGCTTTATTGGTTATCCGATGTTTTTATTTTTGGCGGTATCTGCGATATTCCGCACGGGTCGTTTTGCGATAATTGCGACACTGCTGTATTTTTTCCAGGAACGCGCCAACGCAATCGTCAAGAAGTACTTTTGGCCATTAACAATCGGCGCAATTATTGCGGCAATATTGGGGATATGCCTTATCGGTCTGTTTTAACACGGCATTATAATACTGGGGTGAAACGCCCCAGTTTTTTTATTCCACGGATATTTTTTACGGCTTATATTTACAATAAAAATGTGATATAATGCACACTGTAACAAGGAAAAAAACATGCAAGATTTACGCCGTCGTGCCAGTGCAAATTTTGATTTATATTTACAAGAATTTTTGACAAAACATACTGTAATGTTGTTGCCTGCTGAACGCTTACACGATGACGAGTGGACACAACTTAGCAACAGTTTACATGACCAGGGTGTTCAATTACTGAAAACAAAACGCAATAATAGTGATTATTATTCATTTGCAACATATAAAAACACACATGTAACAGATGCTTTGCATCAGGGCACAGATAATGTTCATGAAAAAATCATCGCAAAAATCAGGGAACGCTATCCTAATATCACATACGAAACCGCAAAAAAAATGATTACCGAAGCATACGGCGTCGAACAACTGATATACACATTATTGCGGCACAGAACAAATGCGTACGCAGACACATCGAACTATGATGATTTCGAAGCCGCATTTGCATATGCGATGAAGACAGCCATAAACAAATATGGAATTATGAACAACCCACAAAAACACCAGTGGAACAGACGCTGGGACGAAAAAGAAATTGCAGATTTTAATAACAGAATTGATGTCTTGTGGCGCAGCGAACCAACAATTTGGCACAGCAATAACCATATCCTGATGCAAGGGGTCCAGGGATGGACATGGACCCGCAAGCTGTGCCGATTTGATGAAAATGGTGAATTAAAAAGATGGAACAACCCAGAACGGGTAACAGATATAAAAAGTCCAAATGGCTATCATGTCAGTTTAAATGTTCATGTTACACAACGAACATTGGCGCGTCTGGATGATATTATGATACGCGATAATGGGAAATATATTTTTAATTATAAATTCCCAAAACTGTCTAGTTTTGCAAATGACGTTGTATCGCGTCATGACCCAATTACAATATATCTGTCGGCACGCAATCCGGAACTGGAACGCGAAATCGCAAATGCTATGGCGCCTTTTGCCCGTTCGAACGAAGGTTTAATTGGTGAAATATTGGGTCATGGGGTCGCAATCAGCCCTGAAACATCAAACTCACCAAATGGGATTTCGGTCGGCCAAGCGGCTGCGATGGATATTGCAAATATAATTGAACAATATTCGCGTCAATAAATAAAAACCTTTGTCATCCCTGGGCATCCACCCAGATGACATATAACAGACAGTACAAGAAAATATATAAAAAAAATCCCGCACACGCGGAATTTTTTTATTCAACCCATATATCGGCAGACGCATCCGTTGCCCCCTGTCCACCAGATGGCACCTTGCCAAACAAACCAGTCGTCTTGGCAACAGTAACCGCACCATCTGCAATCTTGGTTCCTGTTACATTCAGGTCTGCAATTTTATTTGTTGTAACCGCACTATCTGCAATCTTATTTGTTGTAACCGCACTATCTGCAATCTTGCCTTCGGTTACATTCAGGTCTGCAATTTTATCTGTTGTTACATTTCCATTTAAAATCTTATTTGTTGTAACCGCACTATCTGCAATCTTGCCTTCGGTTACGTTCAAGTCTGCAATTTTATCTGTTGTAACCGCAGCATCTGCAATCATTGCACTTTGGATTTGACCAGCTGTCATTTCACCAGTTTCACTGGTAACGACCGCCATATTTGGCGCATCAAACTTTTTCACATTTGCAACAATTGTATCAACATAAGCCTTGCTGGGGATGGCCGCCGCCGCGACATCAACCACAAACGCCACCAATGCAAAACCAATAAACGCAAAAGTATTCTTGTTCATATTCCTACATTCCCACTGTATTGTAAAAGTTGTCTTTACAATTTTTATAATACAGCCCCATTTTTTTATATTGTTACAACCTGTTTAATTCACCCTATAAAATTCTGCCGTATGTTGGGGAAAAATCCCCAACATACCGAAAACAGATTTACTTCTGTGTTTCTTCATCACGTTGAATCAGTTCCCAACCATAAGTTGCAACTTGCTGACCTTCTGCATTTGTGGAAACAATTTTAGTCAAGACATAGCTACCATTATCTGTTACTGCTGCATCTGTAATACCCGATTCAAAGCCTTGCAAAGCTTCAATCGCAGTATTTTGTGTTGCCTGAGAAGTTTCCAATGCATCTACTTTTTCTTCGTATGCGATTTTCGCATATTTTGTTGCAGCATCTGCTGCTGCTTCAGAAATAGCACCAGCCTTAGCGGTATCAACATCAGTCGTTGTCGCCATATTAGCAGTCTTTGTTTCCAATGCATCTACTTTTCCTTCATATGCAATTTTCGCATATTTTGTTGCAGCATCTGCCGCTGCTTCAGAAATAGCACCAGCCTTAGCGGTATCGACATCAGTCGTTGTCGCCATATTAGCAGTCTTTGTCTGTAATGCAGCAATCGCTTCATTTTGTGTTGTCTGACCAGCATTATATGTTTCTGTCTGAACATAGTCGGCCAATGCAGACGAATCAGCTTTTGTATCAATCTTACCTTCCAATTCTGACTTTAAACTTGCATCTGCTGCTTGATACGCTGTTGTAATTTCTCCGGTCTGTTTGTTTTGATCTTCTGTTAATGCATCCTTAGTTACATATGTTTCAAGATCTGCATCAACCACAAACATTGCATTGGCAGCTTCTTTTGTATAAACATCATCTGCATTTGCCTTACCAGAAACTGTTGTCGCCAAATCTGTAACTGTCTGAGTATCAGCTTTTGCATTGATCAGACCAGCTAATTCAGTGTCTTTTGTTTGTAATGCTTCAATCTCAGTATCTTGTGTTGTCTGAGACGCTTCAACATCAGCAACTCTCTGTCTCAATTCAGCGGTATCTTCACTTGTTTCAACAGTTGCTGTTTTATATGTAACAGTACCATTATCAACAATAATACTAGCAATAACGTTACCCGCCTCACCTGTTTCTGACGCATCACGTTTAAAGTTATCACCCGTTAACAAATCTTGTTTGTCAGCCAAAGCACTTTCATCAGCTTTAAGTGCAATTTTTCCTTCCAATGTTGCATCTGCTGCTTCACGCGCTGCAATTTCTTGTGTTAATGCAGACTGATCTGCTTTACTTGCAACCGCCGCTTCAACCTTGCCATCAACGTATGCTTTTGATGTAACGGCTGCGTCTGCTGCGCCCATTGCTGTCAAGCCCAAGATTGACGCAAATATACCTGCTGTTAATTTTTTCATTTTTCCTTCCTTTCTTTCGTTTTGTTTTTGTTTAGTTTAATTCTTATTCGCCCATTTCCAGTTTCAACCATGTTGGGGTCTTGGAATCTTTTTGAACACCCAAAACACATGTTGTTTCAGCACAATCTGCTGGAACCGGCAATGTATAGTTCATAACGGCCTGGGATGTTGCCAAACCTGTTGCACCGGCTGCGATTGCGTCGTCTGCAACAACCGCGATTTTATCTGTTGCGTTATCAACCGTTACATACGCGTCGCCAGATGTATATTCAATCGCTTCAAAACTCGTAGCAATTTCATTTGTCGTTTCATTAATGATAATACCCGTACCAGGCATCAATTTTTCCTGTTTACCCGCAACAACTGACGACAAATCGTCCAACGCTGTTTGTGATGCCTTACCAGCAACTGTTGTCGCCAAATCTGTAACTGTCTGAGTATCAGCTTTTGCATTGATCTTCGCTTCCAATGCATTTGTTTGATCTGTCTGAGACTGTGTAAATACAGTTGTCTGAACATAGTCGGCCAATTCAGTTTTATCTGCCTTACCAGAAACTGTTGTCGCCAAATCTGTAACTGTCTGAGTATCAGCTTTTGCACCCAACGCATCAACCAATCCATTAACCTGGGCCTGTTCAAT
>JAZQGC010000040.1:0-9664 GCA_045539815.1 Candidatus Enterousia sp.
AGGCACAAAGAAACCCAAAAAAAATACCGACTGGTCAAAGTCACCTGATTCGTCTTTGCGTCAAACATTTTCAAACCGCAAGAAAGCCGGCAAACCAATCGAACCAGAATTGTTGGCGGAATTGATTAAACGTTTTCCAAACTTTGATTCAGAAAAACAAATATTTACAGGCGCAAAGAAACCCAGAAAAAATACCGACTGGTCAAAGTCAACCGACACGTCTTTACGCCAAGCATTTGCACACCGCAAGAAAGCCGGCAAACCAATCGAACCAGAATTGTTGGCAGAACTGATTAAACGCTTTCCAAAATTCGATTCAGAAACACAAACATTTACAGGCGCAAAGAAACCCAAAAAAAATACAGACTGGACAAAATCATCAGACTCATCTTTGCGTCACACATTTGCACACCGCAAAAAAACCAACACGCCAATCGAACCCGAATTGTTGGCGGAACTGATTAAACGCTTTCCAAATTTTGATTCAGAAAAACAAATTTTTACGGGCGCAAAGAAACCCAAAAAAAATATAGACTGGTCAAAATCATCAGACTCATCTTTGCGTCACACATTTGCAAACCGCAAAAAAAACAATACACCAATCGACCCCGAAATGTTGGCGGAATTGACCAAACGCTTTCCAAATTTTAATTCAGAAAAACAAATTTTTACGGGCAAACAAAAGAAGCGCCCCGCGCCCGCCACAAAAACACCCACAACAACAAATATACAGAACCAAGAATACACATCTGGCCGCAAAAACTGGACCAAAGCAAAAGATGCTGCTTTACACATGGCGTTATCGCAACGAAAAAAGGACAAACAACCAATCGAACCAGAATTGTTGGCGGAATTGATTAAACGCTTTCCAAATTTTGACCCAGAAAAGAAAATATTTATATACAAAATAGATTTTACAAAATCAACCGACAAGTCTATTATCAACATATATTCACAACGTAAAGCAGCAAAAACACCGTTGGAACCAGAATTATTAACAGAACTGGCCAACCGTTTTGCAAACTTTGACCCAGAAACACAAACGTTGTTACCAAAAGCAAATTATAAAAAAGCAACCGATGCGGCGCTGCGAAAACTGGCATCTGAAAAACAAAAAAACCACGAAAAACTTGAACCACAATTGGTGGAAGAATTATCTCGACGTTTTCCGGATTTTAATCAAAATATACATAAATTTAAGTTACCGGCATCAAAACAGACACAAACAAAACCTGTTGACACACAAAATAAAAAAATTGCAAAACAAACGAAAAATCTGGCACAACAAGAACAAATCAGTAAAAAAATACAAGTTCCTGAAAACAAAACATGGTTTCCAGTGTACATATCAGATGATGCATTTAAAAAACAAACACATCTGATATATAACACAGAATTAGAACAGCGAATTTTGTTACCAAATTCACAAGGATATGCCAATTATGATTTATGCTTGTTTGATTGTCTCAGTCAAATTGCTGTTATCAGAAAAACGATTTACTATTATAACAAAAATGGCATTATCCGCGAAAATTACGAAAAAACATTACATATAATTGACTGCTCGTGCGGCATTGAATATAAAAAAGCACAATATTTATCATCTGTAAAATACGATCCTGCGATGCATGCATTGTATATAAACAACAAAAACAGCAACTATATCATAGATGCAGACGGCGCGCAATTTCCAACAAGATTCGTACCACGCAATCTGCAAAGCATCGAAGCAATGGATAAAAACAAACAGACCATTATTATCATCAATGATACCGCAACAACTCATAACAATTTTGTGATAAAGCCACTGCAAAAAGCCGCCCAACAAATCAAACTTATTCAGGAACTGATACTGGCGGCGCACAAACAAAGTCAGAACCCACAACCAGAACAAATACCAGAAAACATCACAGAAAAAACTGAAAAATTATTTGTTTTTCAAGACAAAGTTCACCAATCACTGAACGATACATATTACAACATATACATTAATGACAAACGGATATTATCAAATTGCATCGACGCAGATATAGAACTGCTGTTATCCAACAAAGTTATGGCGATTACACATTTTGTTGACGGCAAAAAACATGTCGAAATCTACAACGACACAGAAAAATCTTTGGTCCCCGTACAAATCGATAAGTATACAAAAAAATACACATACGCCACAGATTACAGCCTGACTGACAAAGGCATCCGCTTAAACATGAGCAACAAGAACGTAACACATATACCTCTCAACAAACTGAATCAATCAAACAAAGATTATATATTTGTAATAACTACACAGAAACAAAAATAATCTTATTAAAAAATCCCCAATTTGGGGATTTTTTTAACCAACGGTTAATTCTTTACCTTTGACATCGATAAATACAGTACTGCCCTCGTTCAAGGAACCGGCCAAAATTAAATCTGCAATTTTATCTTCGACCGCCGATGTTATCAGTCGCTTTAACGGACGTGCGCCAAATACTGCATCATAACCATTGTCGCCCAACCATTTTATGGCTTTGTCTGTAACATTCATATCAATTCTGCGTTCTGCCAAACGCTTTTCCAGACCACGCAATTGAATCTTGACAATCCCAGACATAACATCCTTGCCCAACGGATTAAAGAACACAATTTCATCAATACGATTTATAAATTCTGGACGAAACTGTTTTTTTACCGCATCCATATCTGGCAAATTACTGGTCATTATGATGATAGTATTTGTGAAATTCACAACATGCCCCTGGCCATCTGTCAGGCGACCATCATCCAGAATTTGCAAGAACACATTGAACACATCCGGATTAGCCTTTTCAATTTCATCGAACAACAACACCTGATACGGTCTGCGTCTGACGCTTTCGGTCAGCACCCCACCCTGTTCATATCCTACATACCCTGGGGGACTGCCGATTAATCGGGATACAGAATGCGATTCCATATATTCGCTCATATCAATTCGGGTCATCGCCGCATCATCATTAAACAAGTATTCTGCCAACGCCTTGGCAACTTCGGTTTTACCAACGCCCGTTGGACCCAAGAACATAAAACTGCCCATTGGTCTGCGTGAGTCTGACAATCCCGCACGACTGCGTCGAATTGCACGTGCAATAACCCCCAGCGCATGATCTTGACCAACAACACGATTACGCAATGCGTCTTCTATATTCAACAATTTCGATTGTTCTTCGGCATTTAATCTGTCTGCTGGCACCCCGGTCCACTTACTGACAACCGCGGCAATATGTTCCGGCAGAACCGTTTTATACTCACGTGCGTCCGCGTTCATATGGGCTATTTTTTCTTCCAGTTCTGGGATTTTTCCATATTGCAACGCCGATGCTTTTTCATAATCACCATTACGCATTGCGGTTGCCACTTCGGCCTTGGCCGCGTCCAGTGCCGCCATCGCATCAGACAACCCGCGCATTTTTTGTTGTTCGGCCTGCCACTGCGCGGTCAATTCTTTTGATTCTGCTTCGACACCTGCAATAATATTTTCCAAATCCGCCAAACGTTTCTTAGATTCTTCATCTTTTTCTTTTTTCAATGCTTGTTGTTCTATCTTTAACTGCATTAAATGTCTATCTACTTCATCCAATCTATCTGGCTTGGACGATATTTCAATTCGCACACGTGCTGCGGCTTCGTCAATCAAGTCAATAGCCTTGTCTGGCAAGAATCTGTCTGTGATATATCGATTTGACAGCTTTACCGCAGAAACCAGCGCAGCATCAGCAATACGAACACCATGATGCCCTTCGTATTTTTCTTTTAATCCACGCAATATTGATATTGTATCATCAACGGTTGGTTCATCAACATACACGGGTTGAAAGCGTCGTGCCAATGCAGGATCTTTTTCAACATATTGACGATATTCATCCAATGTTGTTGCCCCCAAACAATGCAGTTCACCACGCGCCAACATCGGTTTTAATAAATTTGCAGCATCCATACTGCCCTCGCCCTTGCCGGCGCCGACCAAGGTATGCAATTCATCAATGAACAAAATAATTTGTCCATTGGCATCTTTGACGGCTTTTAATATTGCTTTTAAGCGTCCTTCAAACTGTCCCCGAAAAGACGCGCCCGCCATTAACGCCCCCATATCTAATGATAACAATTGTTTTTTCAACAAGTTTTCTGGAACATCGCCTGAAATAATACGATTCGCCAACCCTTCTACGATTGCCGTTTTACCAACCCCCGGATTTCCAATCAGCACGGGATTATTTTTTGTACGACGACTTAAGACCTGAATTGTTCGACGAATTTCTTCATCGCGTCCAATCACAGGGTCCAGTTTACCATCTGCCGCCAATTTGGTAAAATCGGTGGTATATTTTTCAATTGCCTGTTGTGGCGTTTCTTGTAAATCATCTGGATTCATATTTTGTACCTCTTTGGTAAATTCTTTTCCACATATATAGTGCCATAAAAAACACTTTCAAGACACAGGAACAAATCCTCAAGAAAACTTGCAAAGCAAATTTAATTGTATTACAGTAAAAAATACACGATATAAAAGGATTAAGTGTATGCCAGATTTTTCACCCGCAGATACAGAACAAATACAAAAACACGGACTGAATATAAACACAATCAAACAACAAATCCAAGATTTCAAGACAGGTTTTCCTTATGCAAACATCGCATCTGCGGCAACATCTAAAAATGGTATAAAATCAGTACAAGATGATAAATATGAAAAATATTTCGATGCCAATCGTTCCAGATATAAAATTGTAAATTTTGTTCCTGCATCTGGCGCTGCAACACGCATGTTCAAAGATTTATTTGAATTTTTATCCAGTGGCACAATGAATCAAACAACACAAACGGTGCTGGACAATTTAACTAAGTTTGCTTTTTATCCTGATTTATGCAAAATATTACCAAACAATGCGACGCCACACGACATAATCAAACTTTTGATAACAGAAGGCGGCCTGAATTATGGCAACCTGCCCAAGGCATTATTAAAATTTCATACCTATTCTGATTCGGTTCGTACCGCCCTGGAAGAACATTTGGTTGAAAATGTACATTTCAGCCCCAACATACACTTTACCGTATCACCAGAACATATATCTGGATTTAACGCAGTATTGAAAAACGCGATACCAAACTATGAAGATAAGTTTAACACAAAATACGACATTTCTTTATCTTGTCAAAAGCCTGAAACAGATACAATTGCGGTAAACCCGGACAATACCCCGTTTCGCAACGCCGACAACACATTATTATTCCGTCCTGCGGGACATGGCGCACTGATTGAAAATCTGAACGATATAAACGCAGATTTTATATTCATCAAAAACATCGACAATATATGCAATGATTCTAATCGCCAAGACACTTTAAGATTCAAAAAAATTTTAACCGGCATGGCAATGCAGATTCAGCAACAGATATTTGACTATATTGCGGCACCTGAAAAATTCCAACAATCAGAAATAATAAATTTCATCAACAATAATTTAGGAATAAAAATATCCGATACTGCAACAAAGAACGAAATATCATGTATTCTAAATCGTCCACTGCGTGTCTGTGGCATGGTAAAGAATATTGGTGCCCCTGGTGGTGGTCCCTTCTGGGTTCACGATGCTGGCACAGAAACACTGCAAATTGTTGAACAGGCTCAAATCGCCCCAGACAATCAACAAGTATTATCAACAGGAGAATATTTTAATTCCGTATTTATTGCATGTGCAGTCCGCAATTGGCGTGGTGAAAAATTTGATTTAACGAAATATGTTGACCCACGCACAGGATTCATCGCAGAAAAATCCAAAGACGGTCGCCCATTACGCGCAATGGAACGCCCAGGGCTGTGGAACGGTGCAATGGCGAACTGGAACACAGTATTTGTTGAAACACCATTAACAACATTTAACCCTGCAAAAATCATTACAGACCTGCTAAAAACCGGTCATAAAACAAAATAATAAAAAAATATGAAAACAATGCTTGACTTTTATATATTTTTGTTATAAATTTAGCACCGCTATAAATTAAAGGTAAAGTATTATGCCACGTGTATGTAAAGTTACAGGTAAGAAAACAGAAGTTGGGATGAACGTTTCCCACTCTCATCGTCGTACAAAACGTACGTTCTTGCCAAATCTGCAAACATTAAAGTTCCACAGTGATATTTTGGGACGCGATTTTTCATTACGTATTTCAACTGCTGGTCTGCGCACATTGACCAAACACGGCGGTTTGGACGCATATGTAATGGCAAAACCTGTATCACGTTTAACACCAGACATGGCTGCTATAAAAAAAGCAATTGAAAAGAAAGCTGGCAAACCTGCTGCACCTGCAAAAAAACCTGTGCACAAGGCAAACCGCAGCGCCCGTTTGGTAAAAAAAGTTGAAGCAAAGAAAGCCGCATAATTGGTATTTCGATGCGTCATGGCCCCGTGGCGGAATTGGTAGACGCGCTTGACTCAAAATCAAGTTCTGCAAGGAGTGTCGGTTCGAGTCCGACCAGGGCCACCAGATAAATGAAAAATATCCCCATGTGGGATATTTTTTATTTATATTGTAATATTCTGTGTCGGACGAAAAAAATCTTCAACAAAATGAAAATTTAAACAAATTTTTGCAAAAAATTTGTCATCCTGAACTTGATTCAGGACCCAGGTTATACGCGGATAACGCGCACAAAATTCCCCAAGATGTTTATAACATGTGTTTGACAGACAAAAAACATAACAGTAAAAAAATAACTGATATTTTTTACCCTGCCACTATTAACACGGTATAAAAAATATCCCAATTGGGATATTTTTTTATTATCGGATAATACCTGTGCCACCGATACCAGCTGCTTGCAAGTTTGCGATTTCCTGATCTAATCGGTTCTTGCGCACAGTCAAATCATTTATTTCTTTTTCGTACGTCCAAATATCGTCTTCTGTTTCACGAACTTCTTCCGCATCAATACAACCCGTATTTATTTGTAAATATCTCTCACATGCCTTAATAGATTCATTTTTCTCTTGGATAGCTTTTTCAACAACCGCAATTTCTGCTTTTTTTGCATCAATCAAGTTTTTATTTAAAATACTATTCGGCGTCATATCGCCTCCTTTTTTTATTCTCACACAAAAACATAACACACAAGACGTATTTTGTCAACAAAAAAAATAAAAAACATATGACAATAAAAATAAAATAATCCCTATTGACACAGTTCCGTAAAATTTATTATGATTTTATTAACAGGCAGGGAATTTCTTGATGACCAAGTATTTTCACTATACTCTTAACACAATGACGCTGTTTACCGCATTAGTTATTGCGGGCGTCATATACTTTTTTCCTGAATTCATGCAAATTGCGACCGCAAACATATGGTTAAACGGCGTTATTATCGGCACATCCTTATTTGGTATCGGACTGTGTTTTGCACAAATATTTGCCTTATTACCAGAATACAAATGGTTACACGGATATATAACTGGGCGCCGAACATTGGCGTTACCACCACGTTTACTGCGCCCTGTTGCATCAATATTATCTTCACGTCCGCGCCGACTGTCTGCGAACACATTGGACAGCATACTGGCCATGATTCAAATACGTTTTGACGAATCGCGTGAATCCACACAATACATAACCAATACTTTGATATTTTTGGGGTTATTGGGCACTTTTTGGGGACTGTTATTGACGGTTGGCGGTTTTGCAGAAATGATTGCAAGCCTTGATTTTTCCAGCGAATCTGTATTACAAACGATGCAATCCGGCATATCCAAGCCACTATCTGGAATGTCAACCGCATTTACCAGTTCTTTGTTGGGTCTGGCGGGCAGTCTGGTTGTCGGTTTTCTGTCATACCAGGTACAATCCGTGCAAAATTCTATATTCCGTGAACTATCAGATTACTTATCTGTCCGCGCAAAAATCATCAACAGCGCGGAATTGGCGCAAATTATTCCACAAATTAATCTGACCACACATCAGATAAGTCAACATAAACCAAACAAATAAATAAAGAAAGAGAGAGAAAAAAACATGATGAAATTTCGTTATCGCAACCAAACAAATTCATGGCCAGGCTTTGTTGATTTGTTTTCTAATCTGGTAATTATTTTAATATTTTTATTAATTATGTTTGTGTTTTTATGGACCACAACCAGCGTGTTTAACAAAACAACTGGCGCCAAGGCCGTGGCAGAATTAAAAGAAACAAACGCAATCCAGGCTGAACAAATCCAAGAAATGACCGCATATAAGCAAGAGGCAAACCGCCTGTTGATTTTGGCGCGCGATAAATTGGAAAACCTGTCCCAGGATAACGCAGCATTATCATCAGAATTAAATCAAATGGATGTCAGCATCGAAGATTTAATCACCGCATACGAACACAAGATTACAGATCTGCAAAATTCTGTAAACCGGTTGACCAATCAATTAAACCAAACAACATTGGACAAAGAAAAAACATCTGAACTGGAACAACAGCGTCGCGATTTACAATCTGAAATGGATACAGAACGTGCAATCCTGGCAGAACAATTGGCGGCATTACAGGCCGCATTGGACGCCGCCGAAGAAAAATCAACCCAACAGGAAATAAAATATATTGAAATGTCCAGTCGTCTGAACAAAGCATTGGCAGATAAAGTCGCAGAATTAAAAGATGTGTCAAAATATCAATCAGACTTTTATAAATCTGTAAAAATCGCTTTGGGCGATGACAATACCATAAAAACTGACGGCGACAGATTTATCGTCAGCAGTGATATTTTATTCCCCAGCGGTTCATACAAACTGTCAAAACAGGGAAAACAACAACTAGGTCTGATTGCAAATGTCATAAAAGACATGGAAACAAAAATCCCAACAGACATTAATTGGATTATTCGCGTGGACGGACACACAGATAAAAAACAGGTTATATCTGGTACCCATGGATATAAAAACAACACAGAACTGTCATTATTGCGTGCAACGGCTGTCACAGACGAATTGGTCCGCAACGGTGTATCAAAACGCCGTCTGGTCCCCAGCGGTTTTGGCGACATGCACCCGGTTGAATTGGGCAATGACGCAAACAGCCTGCGACAAAACCGTCGTATAGAATTACAATTAACGAACAGATAACCCCCCCACATCATGTGGGGATTTTTATTTGTTTTTATAAAAAAATATGATATAATACGCATGTCCACAGGGTATTCCTGGGATGGGGTGTCAAGACCCGTTGCACGAAGCGTCTGATATAAAACGACGCGCCATATGGCGTAATTTTTTTATATCTGATGAAAAAACTCCTGTCCATACCGGTCAGGAGGGTTGCGAATAAACCGAATAAGCACACAATACTTCGTGATTGTCTTGAACCTCCTGACCACCCGTTTTTTCTGGTGGTTTTTATTTGCAATGGGGGGAGAATTAAGTGCGGCAGATTGCAATAATATTTTGTGCGATGTTGTTATGTTGCGCCATATCTGGCGCGCACGCATCAATCGCGTCTGTGTCATATGTCGATGGTGCCGTCGCACCCAAGGTGGATACCGACGCATCCGCAAACCAAACCATGGCGGGAACTTATACGGTTTCTGGAACAATGGCTGTTCCCACCCCTGCGTTACCAGAACCAACCGATTAAGGACCCGCCACCATGTTTAAAAAAATT
>JAZQGC010000041.1:0-7977 GCA_045539815.1 Candidatus Enterousia sp.
CAATATACGTTTCATTTTATCCCCCATTGTTTAAATATTTTACCATACCGCATCAATTAATGCGTCACGTATTACACGACCATTTGACATCGCCGTATTGTTCGCAAAACCATTTGCACAGTATGTGTTGCATTCACTGGCACAGGTGGCGTTGTCAGAATATTCACGAATAAATGTCCACCACGATGTTACAGGACCCGTCATACGACACCAGCACTTGGTCCCCGTGTTCGCCGTTGACATTTTCGCAAATGTGTTCGCATCCCCAGGTTCCGCCGAACCGCCATTATAACTGGACCCGTCGGCCGCAGATTTTACAGATATCGTATTGCATGATGTCATGCCGGTAACAACACTTTTCCCCGCGTCATTCGGTTCGCCACCACTTAAAATATCGTATGGTACACTGACCGCCCAATTGCCGTCCGCATTTTCAGATACAGTGCCGTTTACATCCTTGTGTAAAATTAAAACAACTGAACCCGCATTGCGACATATCGTGTTCGCATCGTTCGCGTATGAACCAATTGATGCAAGTATTAAAAACAGTGTTACAATTAATCTGTGCATGCCCATTTCCCCCGTGTTAATGTGAACCATGATATTCCTTGTTCTGGTATTTTACAACAACAGAATTCGGTGCCCGGTCAGGTAATAAATTTACATGACATGTCGTGGATTGCGAACCATCCGCGCTGGGTATCGATAAATGTATCGCAGGCGTCGTCAAGGCGTCTGTGTATAATGGATATGAAAAATGTTCCCCATCACGCATTATGTGCAGACGACGATTCTGGCCGTCCGTGTTGCAATACTGGGAACAGGCGCCCGTGCCAGTGTATACATAACCCGTATCGCATAATACACCACACATCCAATTATCTGGATTCGCCCCAGAACGAATGTCCGACGCATCCGTTGATGTGGTATCAATGTACTGGCAATCATTTGGTATATCGTAACGCGTCGCCGTCGATGCACATGACGCATTTGTCATCTTGGAAAACGCAGATGTTTCAAACGCATAATAATCCGTCATCGTTCCCAAACAATCGTTCGTCTGGGCCGTGGCATAGTTCGTTATCGCATATCCAACCGCACTGAAACCCGCGTCAAATGGATACAGCGCCGGTAATTCGTTGGCCGCAACCTGGGTCACAATGTTCAGACATGTCGTCCCCGTGACGCCATTGCCACCACATGCAGCGCCAACCGTAGATTCCGTGTCGGTCGCATAGCCAACCGCGCTGAAGCCCGCTTCGAACGGGTAAATTTCAGGATTTTCACGCGCCATCACAATTTCAACCGCATTTAAACACGATGTGCCGGTTATCGTGCGACCCATACACTGGGCATCCGGATTATCAACCGCAATATCATAACACTGGGAATTATAACGATACTGGCCATAGCCACATAAGGGCGCACCAAAACTGTAAAAATCATCCGCGTATGCAGAAAATACCACGCATATGTAAATACATAAAAATCGGTACAGATAACGCAAAACCCTGACCCCCACCCGGATTATTTATTGTTAATCACAGTCTAGAAAAAATTCACAATGCGGTCAAGTGTTTTGCGACGAATAATATAAATCTGTGTACGCGTGCAAAACATCAACCATTAAACCACGATAACCCAATTTGTCCCAGTGATGGTCCGCCATGTATAATCCAACGTCAAATGGACCAAATATAACCGTTTCCCAATCAATAAAACCAATAATGTCCAATGTGTCAGGATTTAAAATAAAATTCTGGCCAATGTCATTGTGAAACCAACCGTATAAATAATGCGGACGCGCAGTCTTGACAGGCTTGAATTCGCGGATGGATACAGGGTCCGCACGACCAATTTCATACATAAACTGGGCAATCTGGCGTGCCAAATGATAACGATTGCGCAAAACAACAGAACGTGATAACTCGCCCAATACTACGCCAGGAAAAAATTCATAACGACGAACAGATATCCCGTTCCATGGAATAATATCCATGTGGGGAATCTTGAAGGATGTGTGCCGACGCAATGCGTCAGTTATCCGCAATTCACGCATCGCACGCGCACTGCCATCGTCCAATAATGGAAACTTGAACGCGTAACGCGAATCAACCAATACAATAAAGTTCGTACAACCATAACCAACACATGTCGTTATGCGGGCGTTCGGATCGCCAATATAGTCACGAACAAATTTAACAAATGGACGCGTGTTGTAACGCAAACGAACACGCAATAAATCGCGTCGCGACTTGTTGGGAACAAAACCACAAATAATGTTTGCTAAAATTTTTCTGATGTCTGCCATAACAAAATCCCTTGGGCTGTGTGTATATGGTAACAAAAAATTATGCGCGTGCAAAACTTTTATTTGAAATAATGTCATTATGGGTGTATTATTGTGGGGTAAATGCTCCCATCGTCTAGCGGTCAGGACATCAGATTCTCATTCTGGTAACACGGGTTCGATTCCCGTTGGGAGTGCCAAATTCCAATCCCGCCAAACATGGCCACACAATTAATTCACACCAGATGGTATTATCACCGTGTCGTTGTACGATGACAAGAAACGCGTACCCGTTCTGCACACAAATTTCATCAAAGAATCCTTGTAGGCGCGAACCTCGGTCACCCAGCGCTGTTCAATATCACTTTGCGCGCCCTGATACGCAGTAAACGCACCCAAGCCCGCACCAACACCCGCACCAATCGCAGTTGCCTTTAAACGCGCCTTGTTGCCAAAGTCAATAATGCCACCATCGCCAGAATCACGATACATTTCCCTGAAATTTGTAACCTTGACCAAATCCGAAGTTTCCAACTTGAACGCGTTGCCGTCATTGTCGCGACCATAGACACGACCGTCATCTATGGTGGATTTTAACTTGGTCCAATCATCCTTGCGCAGGCCAAATGATGAATCCTGGACGTCGGCAATCAATGCGGCCTGACGCTTGCCCGGGATAGATGCACTTGAAATTCTGGCGTACTTGTTATTTTCGCCGGTCGCAGTTCCCGGCACCATGTTACCCTTGTCATCCTTGTGAAATACATGGGTGTCCGTGATTTTCGCAAAGTTTTGTTTGCCGATTTCTTCCAGTGATAACGGGTTGCCCGCAGAATTCGTTTCGTTCGCGTACGCTTCCAATTTAATATCAATCAAATCAATTGGTGCACATTTGGTAAAATTACCACTGCCGTCAATTTCACATTGCACAACCGTTTCGTCGGTAACATTATAAAATGCAGCAACATTTTTTTCTGCTTCGGGCCAGGTTTTAGCCTCGACCAAAATGCCCCATAAACAGGTCGTGGAAACACCGTTAACCTGACAATTTTCAATGCGTAAAACACTGTCGCCACTGGCCGCCATATTTCCAATGGTCGCGCCCGCCGCCGCATTAATACCACCAGACATAATCATGTCGCCGGCAACCTTGCCACTGTATGAACTGGCCGCCATCAGGCCGGCACCACCAACCGCGCCAATGATTGTGTTTTGAATCTTGTCCTTGCCACCGCCCAACAAGCCGTCTTTGCCGACCGCGTTCTTGCCGGTGATGTTTCCGCCCAGACCGCCCAATACGGCACCGCTGATAATCTTTATCGCGGCGTTTTGCTTTTGCTCTTCATTCATTACGGCGACAACATCGTCAACCGTCGGTTCGGCGTCCGCAGGGAATTCAACCGCTTCGGCGTCTGGTAACCATGCGGCCTCGGGGAAAGCGGATATGTTGCAAATAACACTGTCGCCCGCCGCCAAATTCGCGCGCGCAACAATAACGTCGCTGCCGTCGCGGCCACCGTTTAAGGCAACCATTTCCACAACAGCCGTGCATGTCGACGCACCACCCGCACCATTGCCAACCGTTGGACGCGCCCATTCAAATTCGCCGTTCGGATAAATCATCGCGCAATTGCCCAACGAGTCAACCGTAACATTCCCAGATTGCCCAGTTTGTCTTACCTGATCAGCGACATCAGAATTTGCAACCTTAATCGGTAATTCAACAGGTTCTGGTTCCGCATAAGTCGGCGCAGTGTTTATGGGTTGTTGATAAAATTCACTGCTGGCATGCCGATGGTTCTGTGGATTACTGCGCGCGGCGTTACCAATACGAATTGCCGCATCTGCATCACCCAAAATAATTGTCATAGCAGATAAAAAACCATAAAACAAACCACGATTTGCGTATTTCATACTCTCTCTCTTCGTATTATGACGGATGCGCAAACTAGAACTGTAATCTTAATCTGACGCCAACGTCAACCAAACCCAAACGGCCACTTTCATACCAATTTGTGTAATGCAAAACGCTGTCATATGGGGCCTGATATTCGCCGCCCGCGCCGTCGCCCAACCATTCAATCTGGGATAAAACAATACTGCCCGATGTCTTGACGCGACCCAGGTTCGCATAACGAACAAAGAAATCCAGTTTTATGCCACCCTGCATTTCCGTGGTCAAGCCACCTTCTAGCATAAATGCCAATTCTTCGGTCGTGCCACCATTGTGATATGCAACGATATCTGAAAAACCAGTCAACTGGCCCGCACCAGCGTATATCGGATCAATCACTGAATAAAACGTGTTGTCATATACCGCATAGTCCGCAATCGTGTTCAACGATATACCAATACCCGCACCAACATATGGACGTAATGACCCCCCCGCCAAATACCCAGTAAAAGAATCAATATTATAATAAATGTTTAACATCGTGGTATTCGCAGTAATCGCACCACCGTCAACGTTCGCCTCGATATATCCGGATTCGCCATCAGATGTCTGAACAGTCTTGGGATACGCCAAACCCGAATAACGCAAATAAGAAAAATCAACGCGAATATCGTTGTTTATCGCCGCACCAACAGAAATCTGTAATGGTAAAACACTGTCGGAATCAAAGTCAGCCTCTTGAAAAGCGCCAGGAACGGTAAAGGCATCAACCTCGCCACTGTAATCCGCGGACATGCCGCCCATAACAGACGCAGCATAACCAACAGATAAACCAACATACAAACCACTGTCCGCCAATCGGTCATAATCCGCAGGCTGATAATACTGACGACCGGCGACCGTCTGACTGGACCCGACACGCGGTAACGCACCCGTAATACGCGTCGGCTGGGCCGCAACAACACTTTGGTTATACGCACCATAGCCCGCCGGCATATTAACCGTACGAACAACATTGTTCGCCCCAGTATTATACGCAGTATACCCCGCAGGTAACGCATTACCACCAGCACGATACACAGGATACGCAGCATCAGACGCCACAGGCGCCCCCAGCAAAATGCCGACCAACACGGCAGAAAATCCGATTTTTTTCATTCCTTGTCCATTTTCCTTTGGGTTTATTATATCATTTTGTTGGCACCCGCGCAAGCAAACAGATATGTTTTAACATAAAAAAATCCCGCCAGATGGCGGGACTTTGTCCAATATATATTATTTTGTTTTTATTAGAACTGAACGTTCAAACGAACACCCAATTCAGCCTTGACATCTGTGCCATTCTGTGATTGAGAATGAGAATTGTCAAACGTATATTCGCCATATACAGCAACCTGGGTTGCGTCTGTCATCTGATATGCAGCAGACAGGCCGATGATATATTCATCAAAACCGTCTTCCATATCTTTAACAATCGCCAACAAATCGTTTACCGTACTTTGTTGTGACGCGCTTAACGCCGCATCCAATGGCGCAACACCAGTGTTGATAACAGGCAAATCTGTCGCCAGACCTTCTACACCATTGTCAGAGTGATGCTTGTATGTAAAGCCCGCACCAAATGACCATCTGTCATCCAGTTGATAAAACGCCTTTAACCCAGCATTGATTTCAGTTGTAGATTTCAAATCAACCGAGATTTCATCCGGCAACATTGTGATTTTACCAGGATACCCCAACGCATTTGCAGTAGCTGTTGCCTGGGTATTAGCCAGCGCCGCCATAGATGCAACATCAATACTGTTGTTATCATTACCAAATGTACGCAAGGCTTCTATGAATCCAGCGAAGCTGAAATTATCAACCTGCTTGCCAACCTGGGTACCAACGTGGAATCCCCAACGACCATTTGAATAGTTGTCATAATTAAAACCATTGGCGGTATAGGCACCCGTCATTTCGCTGACACCACCCAGGTGTGCGTCTGCGTACAAGTCCCAAACCCAACCATCTGTATCAATTGCGCGATATTTTAAACCAGCGCGCCCCTGATGCATACCTTTGCGGGCAATGTCATCGTCATGTGTATAGCCCACTTTTAAATACAATTCCAGGTTATCCAAAATACCATAACCCAATTCTTCATGCAGACGCCAGATTGGAAATTCTGTTGCGCCATCATGTTCTTTTTTCACCATCGCTTCGGTATCATCTGCGATTTTGTACATAACACCGGCCGATGTTTTGGAATACACACTGCCCTGCGATGGCATATACAGTGGGTTTTCCAAATTCGCAGCATATGCAGGCGCAGTCAATACCGACAATGCAACGGCTGCTTTTAAAGTTTTTTTCATCTTTTAACTCCTTGGTTTCGATGAATTTCCGCACCCCCATTATTGGCAAGATGCAGGTCCATACCCATACCGCCCATTATTGGCAACAGCATGTTGTTCCGATATGAACAATTATATTTTTGCACGGTTCTAGGACAGATGTCAAAAAAACTTTTTACTTGACAAGAAAAAGACTTGAAACGCGGGAATTTTTACCTATATAAATTTACTGTGATGGGATGGCACAGGACTTCAAAATATTAAAAATTAAGGAGTTCGATATGACACAAGTACAAAATATAGCAGAAAAACAAAAAACTTTTGTCGTAAAGCTGGATAAAAAATTAGAAAAAATTATGGATAAACAAACACGACAAAAGTTGGCTGGGGCATACTTAAAATTATTTACCGGACTGTCATGGATTAACTGGACAAAAAAGTACCCGCTGGGGCGCGCGTGGCAATACGCACTGGGACAATGTCAAAAAATATTGGACACAAAAAACAAGGTAAATCCTGCAATAAAATATCTGAAAAATGTTGCACAGGCACACAAAAAGTACTGGTCGCAAGTAATCATGACAAACGAAAACAGCGCCAATACATTAAACAAAACAACCGCCGAGACAAATCACATCAGACAATATGGTATAAAACAAGTACGTGATGCGATGGACGCAATAAACGCAATTATCGCAAGATATAATACATACATCGAAGAACAAGAACAAGACCAAGAACAAGAACAAACAAATACCGCGCATCAGCCGACCGCCAAACCACAGGTCGAACAGCAAGCAGCGGTTCAAAAGCAGTCGCAACCACAGGCAAAACAGCAAGTGGCACCCCAAAAGCAGGCGCAACCACAGGCCGAAAAACAAGTGGCGACCCAAAAGCAAGCACAAACACAGGCCGAAAAGCAAGTGGCGGTTCAAAAGCAGGCGCAACCACAGGCAAAACAGCAAGTGGCGACCCAAAAGCAGGCACAACCACAGGCCAAACAGCAAGTGGCGGTTCAAAAGCAGGCGCAACCACAGGCAAAACAGCAAGTGGCGGTTCAAAAACAAGCACAACCACAGGCCGAAAAGCAAGTGGCGGTTCAAAAACAAGCACAACCACAGACCAAACAGCAAGTAGCGGTTCAAAAGCAGGCGCAACCACAGGCCAAACAGCAAGTGGCGGTTCAAAAGCAAGCCCAACCACAGGCAAAAAAAGTTACAAGAAATTCATACACCACAATATATGTAACTTATTACCTGAAAGCAAATATCAACCTGAATATGACAAACCATATAACAAGGAACGAATATTATATAACACAACAAAACAAAGCCCTGTCACAGGCGCAACCACAAAAAACACTGAATCATATCCAAGCACAAAAAAATGTGATAAATATGATTGCGCTGAGGCAAAAAATGCAAAACACAACACTATAAAACAACACAGGACACAAG
>JAZQGC010000042.1:0-18642 GCA_045539815.1 Candidatus Enterousia sp.
GCTGCGCATGTTAGCACATGCTTGCATTCCACTTCGCTGACGCTCGTAGTCAAGACGCGCACGCCTCGCCACGCTCTGCCAACCATCCGAAACTGTTATCCGCCGGTCTTTCAACCTGCGGTTTTGATGCTGCGCATGTTAGCACATGCTTGCATTCCACTTCGCTGACGCTCGTAGTCAAGACGCGCACGCCTCGCCACGCTCTGCCAACCATCCGAAACTGTTATCCGCCGGTCTTTCAACCTGCGGTTTTTTATCGTTCGGCGTGCTGATTCTATATTATTTTTTTCTTATTGTAAATAAAAAAATTTGTGTCCTGTTTTTTTATTCACGCCATACCACGCTTTCAAACTGTCTGTCAATACCGTGGCGCAATTGTTCATCGATAAATATTTGATTTCGCATTGCGTCGGTCGTTTTATTATCTTCGTCTTCAAAGTGCGGAATGTATTTCTGTATTGCGATATTTTTTACACCTTTTCCGGACAATATGTTTGTAATTTCAACCAGGTCGTCTTTATTTACATACCGTGGATCACATGTAATACGAACTTCAATATCTTTATTTGTTGCCAGCCATATATCCAGCGATTGCATCATATTTTCATATGCAATATTTTGTTTTGTTAAATCACAGTATTTTTGTTTTGTTGTTTTAAAATCCAATCCAATCCAATCCACAAATTCTGATATTCGTTGTAAAACCTGCGGATAGAATCCATTTGTATGCAGTCCAATTTTAAATCCCATTTCACGGACGCGTTTGACATAATCGATTAATGCATCGCCTTGCATTAATGCCTCGCCACCAGAAAATACCACTGCTTCCAGTTTGCCGACGCGTTGCGCCAACCAGTCCAGGATTTTTTCTTGGTCATATTCGCCGTTTCGTGGGGATAATAAATGTGGGTTGGAACAATATGTACACCGTAACGGACAACCGACCAAGAAAACGACAGCAGCCAATTTCCCGGGATAGTCTATTGTGGTAAACGAAACCAACCCACCGATTTGAATTTCTGGCATTTTTATTATGCAGCTTTCTTTAATAAATCACTGTGTCTTTGACCTGCGGACAAACAATTTGCTTCTGTAAAATTTTTGCGTTCACAGAATTCAGAGTATTTTCCAATATTAAAATTAGATACCGCTCTGATAAAACCCATTGAACGTGAGAATTTTTCGCATGGTGTTCTTGTTGTCATTTTGTTTTCCTCCCCTTGATTTATTTTATTGTTGGTTATCTGATTTATGTTCGTGTTCACATTCGCAGGTACATGAATTCTGGTTTGCGGCGTTTTCTGCGTCGCACTTTGGACAGAAGTCATAAGAACCTGCCAAATATCCGTGTTTTGGACATATTGAAAATGTTGGTGTCAGTGTCAGATATGGCACTTTGTAATTTTCAAATATGGTACGAATAATTTTCTGTGCTGCATCACCACTGGACACTGGTTCGCCCATATACAGGTGCAACATTGTTCCGCCGGTATATTTGCGTTGCAATTCTTCTTGGTGTTCCAGTGCAACAAATGGGTCATCTGTAAAGTTCACAGGCAACTGTGTTGAATTTGTATAATATGGTGCATCTGGTGTACCGGCTGTGATAATGTCTGGGAAGTTCTTTTTGTCGGTTTTTGCAAATCGATAAGAACAACCTTCGGCTGGTGTTGCCTCTAAATTATACAGATTTCCTGTCTGTTCTTGGTAAGTTGCCAGGTTTTCGCGTATAAAATCCATCACATCCAAAACCAACTTTTTACCCATTGGTGTTGCGATATTTTCTTTGTCGCCTGTAAAGTTGCGAACCATCTCATTGGCACCATTTACACCAATTGTTGAAAAGTGATGATCCCAATTACCCAAATAGCGTTTTGTAAATGGATACAACCCGCGTTCCATGTTCTTGGATATGATATCGCGTTTGATTTCCAAACAGTCGCGTCCCAAATCCAACAAACGTTTTAATTCTGTAAATAAACCTTCGCGGTTACCACGGTGAACATATCCCAATCTGGCCAGGTTCAACGTGTACACACCAATTGAGCCAGTCTTTTCCGCAGAACCAAACAATCCACCACCGCGTTTCAGTAATTCGCGCACATCCAGACGCAAACGACAGCACATTGAACGAACATCAGTTGGGTTCAAGTCAGAATTCAAGAAATTCTGGAAATTTGGAATTCCATATTTCGCCGCCAATTCAAACAATGGTTTTACATTTGGATGATCCCATGGGAAATCGCTTGTGATATTGTATGTTGGAATTGGAAATGTAAACGGACGGCCATGTGCATCACCTTCGGTCATAACCTCTATAAATGCCCTGTTAATCATATCCATTTCTTGTTGCAATTCGCCATATGTGAACGGCATGTGTTCTTTGCCAACAAAAGGATGTTGATTCTTTAAATCTTCTGGGCATGTCCAGTCAAATGTAAAGTTGATAAATGGTGTCTGTGTTCCCCAACGGCATGGCACAGCGCAATTGAATATCAGTGTCTGCATTGCGTTTTTCACATCGCCATATGACAGGTTATCAATTCTGACATATGGTGCCAGATATGTATCAACGGACGAAAATGCCTGGGCGCCCGCAAATTCATTTTGTAACGTGCCCAAGAAATTTACCATATGTGAAATTGCGGTTGCCATATGTTTTGCAGGTGCGCACTGTAAAAATCCAGGAACCCCATTAAATCCTTCGTATAACAATTCACGCAAAGACCATCCTGCGCAGTATCCTGTCAACCATCCCAGATCATGAATATGCACAGCGGCTGTTCTGTGTGCATCAGCAACCGCGCGCGGATACAGGTTTAACCAATATTCCGCGGTAACGCGTTCGCTGGTACGCAATATCAGGCCACCGATGGAATAGCCGACATTTGCATTTTCTTTGATACGCCAGTTTGAACCACCAACATATCCTTCGATAACTTCGACTGCATCAACCATTGATTCGCGGATTTCGGTACGTTTTTGGCGATAAATAATATATGCTTCTGCTGTTTTGTACGCGCGTCCATCCATCAATGCCTGGATAACAGCGTCTTGAACTGATTCAACATTTGGAACTTTCTCTGCGAATTTTTCGTCCAGTTTTTTCAAGACATCTTGTGTGATTTTTACAATTTCTACATCGGAAATTTCAGTCGTTACATTTACGGCTTTTTTTATTGCTTCAAAAATCTTTTTTGAATCAAAAGGCACGGTTTCACCACTGCGTTTTTGTACTGCAACCAGGCGTGTTGTTAATGTTGGTGCAATCTGAATAGTAATCTTATTTTGTGTGTCTGACATTTTAATCTCCGAATTTTTTGCTAAAACACAACATATAGTGGTCGTTTTATCTATTTGATATCAATATATAGTTAATATAAAAAACTATCAATATGTAAAAAATACAAAAAATGTTATTTTTCGCTTTACTTTTAAAAAAGGGGATTTTCTGCCTAGTACAGGCAATAAACAGAATCGGTGTTTTTATACCAATCGTTGTTTTGTGTCAAAAAAATAAAAATAATCATAAAAAATATGATTCGTTTTTTGTTAAAAAACACAATATATGGTATCGATTCGGTGCAGGTTTTACTATATTTTGTATAAAATCGATTCGGTGCGATTGTTTTATTTAGGTTGTTTTTCTTATGATTTTAGGCTATATTTAAGTATATCTGTATCATGGTGGTACGGATAAAACACAAGTAACCAAGGGCATAATTATTATGAAAAATATATATGAAATGCTGCAAGATGTATGTTTGCGGAACAAAGACAGTATTTTCTTTGTCAGACAAAATGAAACTTATGCAGACTTGTTAAGAAAGGTGAAACAACGTGCTGTTTTATTGGCAAAGCGTTTCGGTATTAAAAAGGGCGATACGGTCGCGATTTTGTCTGGTAATACCCCAGATTTTTTGCGTTCTTATTTTGCCATTGTATCCCAGGGGGCACGCGCATTGATGTTGGATACCGGCCTGCAATCGGTTGAACACATTAATATGATGCAGCGCACAGACTGCAAACTGTTATTGGCACAACGTTCGTTATTCTTGGAAAATTCGCCATCAGAAATGTTTGATATTGAAAACATTGATGATACGGACCCTGACGAATTTGTAATGGCAGAAACCGTGGGTGGTGATATTGCGCAATTATCTTTTACATCTGGTTCCACCGGCAACCCCAAGGTTGTTGGCCTGACGCATGATAATCTGTTGGCTTTGTCTGATGGCGCACAGTTTTATAAAGATGTTATTTTCCCAGGATATACATTTTATGGATTTTTGCCGTTATACCATATATATGGTGTTGTTATTAATATAATTGTACCTGTTGCATTACAGGGCAAATTATTGTTACAGCCGGTATTAAAACCGCAAGAATTCGTCAAAGACTTTAAACAATATAAACCAGAAGTTATACCGGCGGTTCCGCGCCTGTGGGAGGTTTTTTACAAAAAAATCGTAGATTCAGCCAAAGAAAAACATGTTTGGACATTGATGCGCGTAATCGTATCTATGCGCAAAGTATTGCGTGCGATTGGGTTGGGCGTATTGGTTGACAAGGTTACCAAACCTGTTCATGATGCGTTTGGTGGTAACACCAAGGTTTTGGTATCTGCTGGTGCGACATTAAAGCCATCTATCCGTAAATTTTATGAAAAAATGGGATTTGTTGTTGGCGATTGTTATGGTCTGACAGAAACTTGTGGTCCTGCGAATTTTAACTTTGCATTTCGCAAGATGGACGGATCCATGTATTACGCGGGTCCATTGCCAGGAAACGAAATCCAGATTCATAACCCGGACAAGCATGGGGTCGGTGAAATTTGGGTTCGTGGTAACATGGTGATGCCAGGATATGTTGGAAACGATGTTGCCAATGCCGAAGCGTTTGAAGACGGCTGGTTTAAAACGGGCGATATTGGTTGTCTGGATAAATACGGCCGTTTACAGGTCAAGGGGCGTCAAAAACAAGTGATTGTTTTGGACAGCGGTAAAAACGTATACCCTGACGAACTGGAAGATTTATATATGCAAAACGAAGAAATCTTAAATGCCGCCGTTTTTGAATATGTTATCAAGGATAAAACGGTTCCATTTGCTGTATTTCAGGTCAAGCCTGGCACAACGGTTGCCCGTGTTGCGTTGTTGTTAAAGAAATCAAACTTGGCAATTGCGCAATATAAATGGGTTCGTTATTTTGCAATAACCGAAGAAGAACTGCCGTCAACATCCGCCAAAAAGGTTAAACATTTTGCAGTGCGCGATATGTTGGACCGTGGCGCGTTTACGCGTTCTGAATAGTGGTAAAAAACGGGGCAGGTTTTATCTGTCCTGTTAAATTTTTTATGTTTTTATCTTGACAATAAATTTTATATGTATAATATTTTGGCTTGTAAAAGTTAGTATTGGGTACATTATATGATAAAACAAACAGAAACAAGTAGATCTTTATCAATGACACAAGACAGAATTGATTGTATTGTGGAACGTCTGAAATATATTCGTGGCGCATTTGGTGGCGCGACAACTGTTGCGGGCATCTATGAACAAGAATTGGATGCATTGATTTGCAAACAGATGAATTTATATAAATCAAAACAATATTAAAATTACTTACATATTGCGACAAACGGGTATACAGATTTTTCTGTATCTATGACGCCTGTACCACAATCCATACAATTAAATTTTCTGTTCTGGGAATGGTTGTTGTCCAATGGTACCGCAATATTTGTAACAGCATCTGTATTTGCGATGTATTCACGACTGGGGAAACCAAAGTAAATTGCGCGTGTTGGACCGCTGCATTGTGTTGATGCATCAGGATAGCAATTTGCGTTTTCTAATTTAGTAACATCTGGTACGCACTTTGTAACGCATGTTTCTGGATCAGTAATTGCTTTTTCACATTCTGTACAAGATGTTTGTGGTAATCGCAGGGTTGTGCCGAATTTTCCATACACCCCGCCCGATACCAGGTTTGAACATTTTGTTGTATCTTTTATAGAATCTGGTTCTTCGACACATTCCCACTCTAATGTATTATAATTCAGGCGTGCCACCATATTATTGGGACATGTTTTTTCATCAAATGGGCTGACGCATTCCCATATGTCATCAACAATAACTGCGTTTTGATTGCTGGCGCACAATGGTTTTCTGGATTCATCGGGAACGCATTGTTGTTGTCCTGAATCCCATATCATATCCCCACCACAATCAGTTTTTGTATTATGTGCCACACATTGCCAGCGCCCAAAACGAAATGTTTTAATCGTTCCTGTTGGACATACTATATTTTCCGATATTTGTCTTGCTTGGGGTAATATGGTATCTGGTGTTTCATAGTGTGTCAGATATACCAATTGGCCATTTTGCAGATTTAATTTTTCTGCGATTGCGTCTGGAACGATTTTTTTATTGGTTGTTCCACCAGCCATAATCGCATTATCTTGCAGTAATCCAAATGCGCTGGAATCGGCATAGTATTCTTCTAAAATTTCCATCATATTATTATATTTTTGCACATCAATCGGGGCAGTTATTGTAACAATGTATCTGAAAATCTCTTTGTTTTTTTTATTTGCATCACAATTTGTGATTTTAAAATCATCGTTCAGGCAAATAAAATGACTTTCGATACCGTTTTGTGTTACGCATCCGTCTTGGAATTCTGTTCCGTTTATTTGTGCGTTATGCATTGCGGTTGCGCATTGTGCGATTGTTCGCAAATCAGACTGTGTTATGGCGTATTGTGTTTCTTGTTGTTGTACTTTTTGATTGGGGCTGTCCATTAAAAAATAGCCCATCATAAACATTGCCATTAAAATCATGATAAAAATATTCATCATTCCCTCTTGCGATTTATAAAAAGTCTAGGTAATATACAAATAAAAAGCAACATAAAATCTGGATATGATATGAAAAAATTTTTATTGCCTGTTGTATTTTTATCTTTGTCTGCATGTGGTTTCACGCCGATGTATTCCGCCCAGGACACGGATATTTATGTATCCCCGATCAGTGGAATTAACGGGATTGATTTACGAAATGCATTATGGGCAAAATTTGGTGGCCAGCGTGACCCAGATGCAAAATACCAGTTGAATATTACATTAAATAACCCTGTCACCCAGTACAAGGCTCTGGGCCAGGCAGGTGACGCCACATGGCAGGAAATATCACTGACCGCCCATTATGTTTTGTTGTGTGATGGTGTAAATATTGCGTCTGGTTCTGAAAGTGCGGCCGAATCATACACATTTGTTCGTTATTTGGTTGCATCCAACGCATCTTATAATAACGCGGTTCAAAATACGATTCGCGTGTTGGCGGATAAAATCAGCGCGCGTGCAATTGCAGAAACATATAAATATTCAACAACCCAGACAAAAAAATAATGAAGTGGAAAGACGCAGATTTTAAGTCCGGTATTGGTACAATACGTGCGGTGTTAATATATGGTCCTGACGCAGGTCAGGTTGACGAGTATTGTGATTTAGCCATCAAAAAACTGGAAATTGACAGGGATAATTTATTTGCGCTGGATTCGGATGATTTGCGTGATAAACAGGATGCCTTGTTTGCCGAAGCGTGCAGCCCATCTATGTTTGGTGGTCGCAAGATGGTATTAATATCAAACGCCGGCGATGCGTGCGCAAAACAAATTGCGGAATTGGTTGCGCATTCTGGTCTGTGTGCCACGGTTATTGTTGCAGGTGGCGATTTGCGTGCGGGTGGTGGATTGCGCACAATGTTTGAAGATGCATCTGATATGGCGGCATTGCCATGTTACACGGATGATGCGCGCACATTGGCGACATTAATCAGAAATGAATTGTCGGCATCGGCTGGGATTCAGCAAATTACACCCGATGCGATGGCGTACATGACATCACATCTTGGGGGCGACCGTGGAATTACGCGTGGTTTTCTGACCAAGATTGCGTTATATGTTGATGATAAGCGTATTGTTGAACTTAGTGATGTTGAAAAGTGTTTGCCGGATACAGGTGCGGCGGACATGGATGATTTTTTATTTTCTTTGACTGCGGGCCATATTCAACAGACGATGACTGCGTTGGACAGATTGTTGTACGATAACAAAGATTCTAATATGTTATTGCGTGTATTGGATATGCATTTCAAACGTTTACAGAATGCGGTTGTTAACGGTCAGTTACCGCGCCTGTTTTGGAAGGTCGAAGATAAATTTAAAATGGCCATGAAGATTTGGCCAGAATCTGAGATTACAGCGGTATTAATTCGTCTGAACGATTTGGAAAGACAATTACGTACCAAGGGAATGCCGGACGAGATTTTATTGCGTGATTTTGCATTAAAATTGTCTGTGCGTGCTGCGAAACTTGCAATAAAACGAAGGAATTAATTCATGTTATCATCTGTTTATGCGCCAAAAGATTTTAAACGTTTGCGTGCGGCGGGCGACATTGTTGCGCGTTGTTTTGATTTTATATCGCCATATATCAAGGCGGGAATTTCAACGGGTGAAATTGACACAATGGTTGCGCAGTTCTTGCGGGAAAACGGCGCCCGATCATCTGATTTGGGTTATCATGGCTATCCAAAACATATCTGCACATCGGTTAACGATGTTATTGTTCATGGTATTCCCAGTGATGATGTGATATTAAAAGACGGTGATATTGTTAATGTTGATTTGACTGCCGAGTACAAGGGTTTTCATGGCGACGCGTCGCGTATGTTTATGATTGGTAATGTATCGCCCCAGGCGCGTAAATTGGTCCAGGTCTGTCAAGATGCGTTAAATGCGGCGATATCAGTCTGTGCACCTGGGGTTCCGTTGTCAGAAATCGGTAAAACCATCGAAGCGGTTGTGTTGCCACACGGTTTTTCAATATCGCGTGATTTTGTTGGGCATGGTATCGGCAAGGTTATGCACGATGATCCCCAGATATTTCATTTTTACGACAAACATTGGGACAAGGTAAAAATGGTTCCTGGTCTGGTGTTTACGATTGAGCCAATGATTAACACCGGTTCCCCAGAATGCAAAATAGATGCAGATGGTTGGACTGCGCGTACTGTGGATGGTGGTTTATCTGCCCAGTGGGAACATACAATTGGAATTACCGAAGATGGTGCGATAATATTTACAGAAAAAATGGTGGCGTGATAATGTCGGATACAGACACGATGTTTCATGCGGGACATCGGGCGCGTTTAAAAGAAAAATTACAAGATGATAAATTAACAAGTTATGAAAAACTTGAATTATTATTGACATACGCGATACCGCGTCGTGATGTTCGACCACTGGCACGCAGTTTGATTCAAAAATTTCGCAGTGTCTATCGTGTTTTTACCGCATCAATCGACGATTTAGAATCTGTACCTGGTGTTGGTCATAATACTGCATTATTGATACATCTGGTTCATCAATTGATGCTGGTTTCACATCGTGAGGTTTTAGCAGATTCCAAGGTGTTATCGAACACAGATGTCTTAAAAGAATATTGTCGCCAATTATTAACAGGAAAAAGTATCGAAGAATTTCATGTTTTATACCTGGGAACAGATGGTCGCCTGATATCTGATGAAACACACAGTCGTGGCACAATTGATTTCGCCCATGCATACCCGCGTGAAGTGGCCAAGAACGCCGTTCGTTTAAATGCGCGCAGTGTTGTTCTGGTTCATAATCATCCAATGTCAGACAATGATTTTTCTTCTGATGATATCAGTTTAACAACCAATATTGAACAGATGTTAAATCATTTTGATATTTCTTTGTGCGATCATTTGTTGGTAACCGCACGTGGAACTGTATTTTCTATGCGCGAACAACCGTGGTTAAATGTATCTTCATTCGGTAAATAGTTCTGTTACATCGCAAACAGATTTTAATTTTTGTGTACTTACAGCCTGTAATTTTCCGTTTTTTAATTCGTAAACAGTTTTTGTTGCCATGCTGGGTGTTGCCCAAGAATCTGTCCATGGTCGCGATATTTTAATTACCTGAAAGACAGGCGAAAATACGAATTTTATTTTTTGTAATGCGCACTCGGCACCCTGGGTTGTTCGCAGTCCTTTTGGTGTTATGTTTTGCCATATTCCATTGTTATTTAATTCTATTTTATATTCATCCCAGAAATGTGCGGTGGCGTTTTCATGATGTGTTTTTGTTATTTTATCCATCAAACCATCAGAATTTATATCTGCATTAAAAACATCAACATTTGTGATGCCTGTGCCGGTTTCGTCTGTATTATATTTTACGGCAGATACTTTTCTGTCCAGGCCGTCCCAAAACACATGGTTGCTTTTTGTTTTTTGTGTAACTTGTGTTGTCGGCGCGCCCAGTGTGTTTTTGTTATCATTTGATTGTTTTGGTGCATATATGTACCACAGGGCAATACAAACCACCAGTGCCAAGACCGCGATAATGCCCAGTAATGCAGTTCTGTTGTCATTTTGCATTTTTTATATCCTTTGTATATTGCCTTCGCGCCAGCCTTCCATAATCATGATAGCATTTGCGACACTGGCCAGTTCCGATTGCGTCAGTTGATTCATTGGCTTGTTAATGGACAGTCCGGTATGTTTTTCAATTGTTCTGTGATATGCACTGGTGTTATTTTCAGATGGCGGTGCATAGCGTGATATTGCGCCCGCCACAGTCAAGTTTTGATATGTGTTTGTGCGTAACAGTGCCTCAATCGCATACATGCCTGTTTCTTTATCTGGGAAAACCGCGAATCCGCCGGCCTCGCCAATGGCGCCAACACGTTTTGCGAAATCAGACATACGGATATTTCCGGGGTTGTTATTACGCCACGCGCGTGTTCCGCCTGTTCTTTTTACGCGTGTTCCATCTGGCATTGTATATATAACATCATTGTTTTGCGCATATGCCTGTTTTGATTGCGTGTTTGCATCTATTATTTTTTGTTTATTGTCGTTGGTTGCGCTTGACATATCGATTGGTGTTCCTGCGCCATATATTGGTGCGTCTGCAAATGTTTTTTCGTGAACAGGGGTGTTGTCTGTATAATTGCTTCCTGAATCATAAATGTTTATATTTTCATATAAGTCAAATTGGTCCCATTTTGATAGTTTTTCTTTTCTGGCATCCAGTAATTTATTAGTTTCACTGATTGATACAGATATTGTTTTACATCCGTTTGCGAACAAATTATCCCCATAAATAGTTTCCATAATTGGGTGTGCCGCAGACAATATGCCGAAAATTAAAATTAATACTTTCAGATTTTCAAACAGGTCTGTATTACTGCCCCATATTTTTGATATTGCCCATCCCGCCATCAAAAAGCCAGTAATTGCGATGATTATAATCCATGCATAATCAATAAATACTTCAAAGCTGCGCAGGATACACGACGGATCTTCCATATAAATAAATTCCGCATCCGCACGCAGGCCGTGGAATCCGGAATTTTCAAGCAGTCTAAGAATAGTACTGGTGTTCATTTTGGGCCTTTACGCCCCTTGTTTTTTAGAAGCCGTTGGTGTAAAGAATCCAGGGATGGAAAAATCTTCGTCATTTGCCGCGATTCCGGCCCATCCGAACAAATCGCCCATCAAACTGTTGTCTTCGCGCTTGATTTTTTTAAATGGTAATATGTTTTTCAATTTACCAATTTTTCCCTGGGGTTCTGGTTTTTTTTCGGTTATGATTTTATCTTCTGTTTCTGCGAATTCTGATGCCAGCTGTGCCAATGTTGCATCGGTATCATCGTCATCGGTAAAATTATTTTCTGGGATTTCAGATTCTGTATTATCTGTTTCGTCTGTGATATTGTCTTGCGAATACGATTCATTTGCGTCTTCGATATCTTCGCGCAGTGGTGTCATGCTTTCCAACAGTTGTTCCAGGGTTTGTTTTTCTGGCGCGGTTGGGATTTCTTCGTTAATTGTTTCGCTGATGTTAATTTTTTGTATATCAATTTGATTTGTTTCGTGATTTGGAACCACAGAAACGATATCTACATCAATTTTTGTTTCCAGAATTTCTGTTTCCAGATGCGTTTCGTCATCATCAATCATTGGCGCATCTTGTTTTTTTTCTTCATTGGCCCCCAAAACAGACAGAATAGGGATAATTTTTTCTTCTTCTTCGTTGTCTTCAAAGTTTTCTGGTGTGTTTTCTGGGGATTCTTGTGCCGGTTCTGTTATTTCTGGTTCAAAATTTTCAATAACCGGTTGTTCTGCTGTTTTTACTGATTCTGTTAATACTTCTGTTTGTGGGGATTGTTCGTATGTATTTTGTCCAGACGGTGTTTCTGCGGACAAGGTTTCGTTCGAATCGATTGTGATACATGTATCAGTTTGGACATTATTGTTTATTTCTTGTTTTTCTGTATCAGCCAATGCGTTATCGCTGTCGACGGGGACGCCGAATAAAACAGTGTCTTTCCCCAGTCCCAATGCGTTGCGTACTTCTTCAAAAGCAGCGCGCACATCCGCCATTTCAAAAACTTCGCTGCCAGAAATATAAATAATTTTTGTCTTCATCTGCCATATCCCCCCACAGTACATATGACCATTATATCACATTTTAGGGTTGAACGCATAAAAAAAATGTCTTAAAGTGAAAATATGTCAGATTTAAAACAACAAATATATAATGAATTGGCACAACTGGAAGAGGCTGCTGCCCGGTTACGCGGCACTGCGATACATGCGGGCAAACAGACAGACCTGGAAGTTGCTATTTTAACAGAACAGGTAAAAAGCCTGCGTGATAAAAATGCGCGCGCAACCAAAATGATTGATGAATCCATATCTATATTAAAGAAGTTGAAGAAATGAGTGTTGTATCAATTCCGATTGTAAATAAGTCTTATCAGATGGGCTGTGAAGACGGCCAAGAAATGCGCCTGATTGAACTGGGCCAGATGGTGGACGCACGTGCGCGTGAAATTTTGGATAAAATCGGTCCGTTGCCGGAAAGTTCATTATTGGCGACATTGTGTATTGTCCTGGCGGACGAGGTCAGAAATCGTCCTGCAATCGCTGCGACTGATGGCGATTTAAAAGAAATTTTGGCACGAATTCGTAACATTAAACATAAAATATCCCAACAATAAATTATTGCTGGGATTTTTTCGGTTGTTATTTTTTTTGAAATGTTTTAATTTTTATAATCATGAGCAAGGAAATTATTGAAAATATTGACAGTCAGCAGTTATCAGACGCATTGTCTGAACGTTATTTATCTTATGCGGTCAGCACGATTGTTTCGCGCGCGTTGCCTGATGTTCGCGATGGTTTAAAGCCGGTTCATCGTCGTATTTTGTATTCTATGTTGCGCCAGCGTTTATCGCCAAACGCCGCATTTCGCAAATGCGCAACCGTTGTTGGTGATGTGTTGGGTCACTATCATCCACATGGGGACAGTTCTGTATATGATGCGATGGTTCGTCTGGCCCAGGATTTTTCAGTGCGTTATCCATTGATTGACGGCCAGGGGAATTTTGGTAATATTGACGGCGATCCCCAGGCGGCATACCGTTACACGGAATCTAAAATGACCCAGGCAGCAATGCTGATTATGGAGGGTTTGGACGAAGACAGTGTTGACATGATGCCGAATTTTGACGGTACTACTGTTGAACCTGTTGTTATGCCGGGGGCGTTTCCTAATTTGTTGGCAAATGGCGGTATGGGGATTGCTGTTGGTATGGCGACAAATATCCCAACCCACAACGTGGCCGAGGTTTGCGATGCCTTGAATCTGGTTGTGGATCATCCTGATGCGACAACAAGCCAGATTATCAAGAAAATGGTTGGACCCGATTTTCCAACTGGTGGCATTTTAATAGACAGTTTTGAAACAATTGTAAAAAATTATGAAACAGGCAAGGGTGCGTTTCGTGTTCGTGCCCGTTGGCAGATTGAAAATCTGGAACGTGGCGGTTGGCAGGCCGTTGTGACCGAAATTCCATATGGTATCGTAAAGTCAAAGTTGGTGGAACAAATTGCAACACTGATTGATGCCAAGAAATTGCCATTGGTTGACGATATTGTTGATGAATCAACGACGGATGTTCGTATTGTTATTACACCAAAATCGCGGAATATTCCTGCGGACAAGATGATGGCGCACTTATTTGCGATGTCTGATTTAGAATATCGTTTTAATATGAATTTTAATGTCATTGATTCCAAGGGCGTTCCGCGTGTAATGCCAATCGGTGATGTTCTGCGTGAATTCATTGCGCATCAAAAATCTGTTTTGTGTCGTCGCACGAATTGGCGTTTGACGAATATTGCACGCAGACTGGAAATTTTGGGCGGTTTATTGGTTGTGTATTTGAATCTGGACAGGGTAATTGAAATCATCAGAAATGAAGATGATGCAAAATCTGTTTTGATGTCGGAATTTAATTTAACAGAAATCCAGGTAGAAGCCATATTGAACACTCGTTTGCGTTCGTTGCGCAAACTGGAAGAAATGGAAATCAAACGCGAAGATGCGGCCCTGCGTGCAGAACAGGAACGATTGCAAACTTTATTGGCCAGTGAAGATGCGCAAAACGAACAGTTAAAGGCGTGGTTTACAGATATTAAAAAGACTTATGATAAAAAATCGGCTTTGGGTCGTCGTCGCACCACATGGGCGGAACAGACAGAAGAAATCGTCGTTAATGCCGAAGAATTTATTGAAAAGGAACCACTTACAATAATTTTATCTGCGATGGGTTGGATACGTGCGGCCAAGGGGCATCTGGATTTAAATGCACTGGATATGAAATTTAAAGAAGGTGACGAACTGCACAGTGCGTTTCATGCGATGTCGACGGATAAAATAAACTTGTTTGGTTCGTCGGGTAAAATGTTTACATTGTTTGCAAATGATTTGCCGTCTGCCCGTGGTTTTGGTGAATCTGTTCGTATGATGGCGGATATTGCCGCGGATGAAGATATTGTTCGTGCGTTTGTGCTGGATACGGGGGCAAAGTACTTGTTGGTATCGCGTCATGGTAACGGATTTATAATATCTGGTGAAAATTGTTTGGCGCAAACCAAAAACGGTAAACAGGTTATGAATGTGGATGTAAAAAATCCTGCGCATATGTGTGTCGCTGTTACTGGTGATATGGTTGCAATGTCTGGTTCTAATGACAAGTTGTTGATTTTTGCAACTGCGGAAATTCCAGAAATGTCCCGTGGCAAGGGGGTAATATTGCAGAAATATAATGCCGACAGAACGTCTGTTTTGGATGTGATGTTCTTTGATGGGGCTGATGGTTTTGGTTGGACAACGGGGCGTGGCACGACCAAGATGGACGATTGGGCGCCGTGGCGTGCAAAACGTGCGTCCCAGGGGCGTACTGTTCCGGTTGGTTTTCCGCGCAGTGGCAGGTTTTCAAAATAAAAGGGCCGTCTGTTGACGGTCTTTTTTTACTTTGTCCGGGGGTGTTGTTGTGATATAATGTATCCCAAATATGGGGGGGACTGGTATGGCAGATGCAGTACAGATTTTAGATGATGATTTTTTACGGTCTATATTATCTAACTATAATAATATAACTGATGAAGAACAACGGCGTCAACTGCGCGAAGATGCAAAAATAATCCTGGAAGAAATTGTGTCCGGGGCCAAGGATGTTAATACTGATGCTTTGGATGTGTTTGGTGAATTTGTTCAGACGTTTGGTGTTGATGAAAATGGTAATTTGACGCAAGAGGCTGCGCAGGCACTGGCAAAATATCAGATGACAATAGATAATCTGAATACAGCAACCCAGACACCAGGGTTAAAACGTGTTCGTTCTGCGACCAGTGATGATAATCAGGTAAAGTATGATCGTCTTACATTTTCAATATATCAGAAAATGGGATTGATAGATGATAAGTTGGATGTTGCTAATTTAACTCCGGAACAGGTTGCGCAACGTATTGATGCGGTAAAGTTATCTGATAAACAACGTTTGGAATATTCGTTCAAGTTTGTTGATGCAACCTTGGCGGATCGTGATTTGTTCGAAAGTTTGCCGCCATCAATGTTGGCCGATGCGTATGTGGTGACCAGACAGGAATTGCATAACGCAAAAACAGATGCAGACAAAAGAGCAATGCAAACACGTTTCAATACATTGGCTACACGTATTGATATGTTAATAGAAGATTTTGGCAAAAAGAAAGACACTTGGTTCTTTGATGTGACCAATATTGTGGATGTTGCAGATGGTTATGAAAAAATGGCGTCTGTGCGTCGCACTGATTTACAGCCTGTTCAGGGGCAGAATGAACAAACCAGTGATTATAACAGGGGTGTGTTAAAAAATATTGATGATATGACTGCAAGTTTGCGTGCGGTACTGGCGGAATATGATGCGTTATATCATCTGACGAATTTAAATCCAGACAAAGCTGACGAGTTAAAACAGCGCTGGTTGGATTTGAAAACAAAATTAAAAGATATAAATGCGTCCGAAGAAGTGCTTGCAATTGCAGCTAAATATAAGTTTTTGGACGAACAAGGAAATCCGATACCACAATTTTTTGATCAACAGGGGCAACCTGCGTTGGATTATAAACCTGGCTACAAGTTAGATGAAAAAGGTCGCTTGGCTCAGATGTTTAATTTGACGCGTAACGATGTTACAATGTTGCATGTCGCAGAATTGGACAAGCCTGTTGCGGATATTGATTTGCAAACTGAATTTGATGACACTGTGCCGTATATTATTGCATCGGTTGATGCGCCGGATCATGTTACCCAAGAAATACTTAATAATCCAACGGCGTTTCGTGATGATGCGCACGTTAAACGTGTTTGGGACAAAATCGCAGATAATGGCAGTCAGATTTCTGATGACGGTTACCAGTGTGGAATAAACGCGCATGTGAACAGAGCAGGGGCGTTTGCACATCGTTTGGCAACCAAGATTGGTAATGATAAACCTGTTGTTTTTTTGCCTTTCAAGGCAGTTGAAGATATCGACAGATTGGCGAAAACACGTACGGAAAAGGTTGCTGCTGCAGAACGTAAAACCAAGATAAATTTCTTGAAACGTATGGTAAAGAATTTTGGAATTGGTGCCGCTGTGTCTGCTGGATTAACTTTCTTGGGCAAGGCCACAGGTGTTGCGTATATTGGTGCGGCGATTGGTACAACAATCGGTGTTGCGAATATGACATACCAAGGTTTGAAATGGCGTAACGAACAGAAAAAAGCAGGCAGACCCCACAGTTTTAAAGATTTTTTCAAGGATAAACGAAATTGGGGGCCAGCGATTGCATCTGGGTGTGCGATTGCAGCAACTATTTCAATAGCAACGGGTAATCCAGAGTTGGCGCTGGGATTTGGTAGTGCGGCAATTGCATCCGGCGGATTGTCCAGTGGTAAAATGGTCTATGATGATGCAATCAATGCTGGTTATACCCGGGGTCAGGCTTTTTGGGGCGCGTTGGGTGTTAGTGTTTCTGGTGCCTTGGGTGCCTTGGCGGGTAATGCTGCGATGAATGCGGGTGTTGCCTATGTAAACGAGCATACTGATTCAACATTGTTTAAAACAGAACATGTTACCAGTCATACGACCCATGTCCAAGAGGTTGAATTCGAACGTGTCTATGCCGATGGTGTTATTGACAGTAACGAACGTATCTTGAATATGTGGGAAGAACCCACGATGCTGGATGCGCGTATAAATGGTTTGATGAATTCTGGGTTGTCGCACGATGATGCGGTTCGTTACCTGTTGGCTTTCCATGATGCAACAGATCATAATCTGGGTGGCGGTTATTTTGAATCAATTGGTATGAGTGACGCTGAATTATCTGCATTGCGTAATTCTATTAATGGTACTGATATCAATTTAACAGCGGAAAGTATGGCGGCATTTGATAAATTTAATCCACATATTTCTGCGACAAATACGGTTGGTTATGTAGATGGTGCGGCAATAAGTTATGATTTACCGGCAAATGCAGCATATAACGAACATGGCGTATTGGTTTCTGGCAAAGACTTGTATTCAACATATGTTAATCATGATGCGCCGATTTACAGCGATGTTGCGACAGTGGTAAACGAATACGATGTTATTGATTATAGCTCTGTATTTACGCCAAATGAATTGGCGTACCCGGTTGGTATTGGCACAATGGGACTTTATGAACCACGTCCTGCACCCCAGGGATATATTGAACGTCTGACCCAGCGTGCCGGTGCGTTGATGGACAGGGTCAAGAGATTTTTTGGTAATTCTAACCAATCACAGAACGGTGATAATCAGGGACAAACTGGCGGTAACCAACCCCAGACCGGCGGAAACCAAGGGCAAACCGGTGGCACACAACCCCAATCTGGCGGTAATCAGCCACAAACCGGTGGCACACAACCACAAGCCGGTGGCGCACAACCCCAGTCCGGTGGCGCACAACCCCAGTCCGGCGGTAATCAATCACAAACCGGTGGCACACAACCCCAGACCGGCGGAAACCAAGGGCAAACAGGTGCTGTAGATAACAATAAGCCACAGAAACGCGGTTTCTTTGGGTGGGCCAAAGATATTGTTAATAAAACAGCGCGCGAAATTGGAAATTTAGCGGATAAAACAGTACGCAAGGTACAGCAAATTCGCAAAGATACTATTACACGTCAAACTGAAATCAGGGC
>JAZQGC010000043.1:0-31479 GCA_045539815.1 Candidatus Enterousia sp.
AGTATCGGCGCCGTGTTTTCAACATTAAAAACAGAAAAAAACTTTCAGCCACGGTTTAATAGTCTGTTTCAGGGTTGCACCAATCTGTCCAGCAGTATTCCACCAGAATTATTCAAGGGGATATACGGTCAACCAATAACATGGATGTACGCACATACATTTCAAGGCTGTTCAAATTTAACAGGCGAAATCCCAATGGGGTTATTCGGAAAATTATCGGGCGCCCCAGCCGTCAGAATGTTTGGTTACACTTTTGGCAGCTGTAAAAAACTAACAGGTTCAATCCCATCAAAATTATTCGGGGATTTAAACGGTGTCCCAGCAGACAGCATGTTTTACGCCACATTTCAACACTGTACTGGCCTGACCGGGGCAATACCATCAGATTTATTCAGTGACATTTATGGCGAACCCGCTATACGCATGTTTCGTGAAACATTTCAATATTGTTCGGGGTTAAACGGTCCAATTCCCGCAAACCTGTTTGCAAAAATCCAGGGCACAACAAAATATTGGTCATACGGACAACTGTTCCAGGGCTGCACCAACCTGACTGGCACAATCCCCGATAATTTCTTTGGGGATATATACGGCCGACCCGGTCAAGGCGCTTTTTACAGCACATTTTCCGGTTGTGCAAATATATCTGGGAATCTGCCAACAAATTTATTTAATAAGCTATCAGGAAAACCAATCGCAGAAATGTTTCAAAGTACTTTTTCTGGTTGCAAAAAACTAACCGGCACGATACCGTCTGGATTCTTTGGCACATACAATGGCGCCCCAGCAGCATCGATGTTTGCCGGGACATTTTCCGGTTGTTCTGGGTTGACGGGTACGATACCATCTGGGCTGTTTGGCACCTTTGATGGCACCCCAGCACAAAGCATGTTTTCTGGAACATTTTCTGGTTGTTCTGGTTTGACTGGTTCTATCCCCACGAATCTGTTCGCTGGTATTAATGGCGCCCCAGCAACATCCATGTTTGCCGGGACATTTTCTGGTTGTTCTGGTTTGACGGGTGCGATACCATCTGGGCTGTTTGGCACCTTTGACGGCGCCCCGGCACAAAGCATGTTTTCTGAAACGTTCAGCGGTTGCACCGGCTTAAACAGTACAATCCCCAGCAATTTATTTACCGGCATCCATGGCGCCCCAGCAACATCAATGTATTACAATACTTTTTGTAACTGTACGGGATTAACAGGCGCAATTCCATCTGGATTATTTGGCACCTTTGATGGCGCCCCCGCAAACAATATGTTTTATGGAACATTTCAAAAATGCTCTGGACTGACAGGTTCTATTCCAAATAATTTATTCACCGGTGTTCACGGTGCGCCCGCCCAGTCAATGTATCGCGCAACATTTTCAGGATGCGTCGGACTAACAGGCAATATTCCAACTGGACTATTTGGCACTTTTGACGGCACACCGGCAGTTTTTATGTTTGACGCCACTTTTTCCGGATGTTCTGAATTATCAGGCACTATACCGGCAAATCTCTTTACAGGCGTTTATGGCAATCCTGCCACCCACATGTACAGAAACTTATTTAACGGCTGTTCAAAATTAACTGGCAACATCCCCGACAAATTATTCGGCGATTTATACGGCGAAACAGCTACACAAATGTTTTTTGGTACTTTTTCTGAATGTTCTGGTCTGACCGGCACGATACCAGATAACTTATTCGGTGCACTTTCAGGCACTTTGATTAATCAATCTTTTTTCTCTACTTTCGCAAATTGTTCTGGTTTAACTGGTGAATCGGCAAAAATTAATGGACAGTTTTTATATGAAATTTGGCCAAATGCAACAACAGCCCAAGTGCAATGGATGTACCGTGGTGCAACAAACCTGACCGATTATGCAGATATACCGGCGGCATGGAAATAAAAAAACGACACTTATTACAACCGCTTCATTTTATACTTGCACGAATCGGTTAAATATGTCTAGTATGACCGTATCGCAACACACCAAACAAGGAGAACTTCCATGATAATCGGGATTGGGATTGACTTGGTTGAATGCGGCCGTTTTCTGGATTGGTCCGCATTTAAAAAACAACGCATTTTCACAAAAAAAGAACTGGAATACGCCGACAACGACAACGCAAATTCTGAAAAACATTTGGCGAATTTCTGGGCTGCCCGCGAAGCGTTCTTAAAGGCAGTTGGTACGGGGTTCGGCGATGACATCGCGTTTTCTGACGTGTCGGTAACACACAATGACGCGGGGCGTCCAGAATTATTGATTACCGGCGGGGCCAAGGCCGCATTAAAATCATTGGCGGGCACAGACGCAAAAATACACCTGTCCATAACCGACCAAGACGATTACTGTGCCGCAATTGTAATAATTGAAACAAAATAAAAATCCGGTTTTCACCGGATTTTTTATTCTTCTTGCAAGAAACCACCTGATTGCATTTTCCACAATCGTGCATACTCGCCCTTTTTGCGTAACAATGCGTTGTGTGTTCCCTGTTCGATAATACGCCCTTCTTTCAAGACAACAATCCTGTCCATATTGCGCAATGTTGACAATCTGTGTGCAATTGCAACCGTTGTACGTCCATTTGCCAATTCGTCAAATGATTTTTGAATTGCAACCTCGGTTTCTGAATCCAGGGCCGATGTCGCCTCGTCCAGGACCAAAATCGGCGCATTTTTCAGAAACGCACGCGCGATTGCAATACGTTGTCTTTGACCACCGGACAATTTAATTCCGCGATCACCAACCATTGAATCATACTTTTTTTCTGTTTCCATTATGAATTCGTCAGCTGATGCTTGACGCGACGCTTTTCTTATCATGGTCATTGTTGCCCCGGGCTTTCCATATTCAATATTTTCACGCAAACTGCGATTAAACATTGTTGGTTCTTGGGGAATAAATGCGATATTTGTACGCAAAGAATCCTGTTTAACATTTCGAATATCTTGATTATCTATCAAAATCTGTCCATGATTTGGGTCATAAAACCGCATCAACAAATGAACCAATGTCGACTTTCCTGCACCACTTGGCCCAACCAGTCCAACACGTTCACCCGGTTTAATCGTCAGATTTAAATCACGCAAAATCCATTTACGTTTATACCTGAACGACAGATTTTTTATCTCGATTTTTCCATTTGTTACCGACAAATCTGATGCATTCAATGCATCTTTGACATCCAACGGCACAACCAATTCAGAATATGCTTTTAATGCCGATCCCAAACGTTCAGTAATAACAGGAATTTGATTTACGATTTGTGCAATCATCCCCATAACACTGAAATATATAGATATGGTAAAGATGATTTCCGACAAAGTTATTTCCCCACGCATATATAAATATGCGCACAACAATAACGTTGAACCATAACAAAGTTCCCATATCAGCATTGGCAATCCCCAGAACAGACGTTCTATAAAGAAAGCATGAATCTGCGAGCGAACACGTTTTTTACGTGGCTCTTCCAAATACTTTTTTTCAAATTTGGCACCTGCAAACAGCTTTACAACAGAAAAGTTTGAAATACTGTCCACCAATTTTCCAGACATTTCACTGCCCGCGCTGCTGGCATTTTTATGCGCCCCTGACAACGGCTTTATCATTGCCCAACTGTACGCGATACGCAATACAAAGACCACGGCAAATATAATCGCAACATATATGTTTATCGAAAATATCAACCCAGCACTGATGCACATATATCCAATCAAGCACAAAATACGACAAAAATCTTCAATCACACGAAAACCATCAGAAATATAGTTTATTTGACTGTGAACAGAACCTGCCATACGCCCAGTCCAAAAAGACATAGACTGTACATGCACATAATCTGTTAATATTTCAGATATATGATTCCTTACCGTTGGCGCCCATCTGCCCAATACTGTTGAACTGCACAATCTGATAATTGCAATTCCCAACAACAAACCAGTTATTAATAAAATTGTCGGCAATGCGAATTGAACAAAGTTCAACCCCGCAGGAACAGGACTTTCAAACAACTGCACGAACCAGCGTTCACAATATGGGAACAATATCGTTTCCGATGTCGCAACGACGAACAAAATCGCCCACAACAGCAACATACCGCCCACACTGGGAACCGCATATTTAACATAAAATTTCCATAAATTATTGGGTAAAACCAATGACTGTTTTTGTTGATTTTTTTTGGTTTCTTTTACCCTACCAACATTTCTACGTAGCATAGAATTTCCTTTTTTTATATACGATACAAACCCGACAAAAAATTGTCAGACACCATAAAACAAGAAAAATCTAGCACTTCAACATTGGTACCTCGTTCTTTTGTAATCAGGATTTTATTCAAACGCGACGCATTGTAACTTAATGTATATTTTTTGTCAAGGTTTAATTTATGACGGTGGAAACATAACATACAGAACAGAAAAACCACAATTTTCATAGTGTTTTCAAATAACAAAACAATTGAAGTTAAACCTTGGTTTTATTTCAACAAAAATATATATAAACACTTAATTTTCTTTGAACAACCGCCCTGGGTTCACCGCATTATTTCCGCGGCGTACTTCCAGATACATTTCCGGCTTATCAGGGTTCATACGACCAATTGGTTCACCCGCCAATACTTCCTGGCCCAGTGCCACATCAATATTTCCCAGATTTGTCATCACGGTATTATATCCATTTTTATGCGACATAATTACCACACGCCCAAATCCACGAAAACTGTCAGCGAACTTTATCACCCCATCTGCGGGCGCCATAACCAACGCATCGCCACGTGTCCGAATACGCCAACCGTCCGACTTTAACCCCAATGCTGTTTTTTCACCAAATTTCACAACAATTCGTCCACGCACCGGCAGATTCAATTTTCTGCGCGAAAAACGCTCGTCCTGGGACATTTCAGAACTGCCCACACCGGCAGACAATTCTGATATACTTTTCGCACGTGCCGACAAATCACGCAATTTCTTTTGCATTGCGACCTGTTCATCTTTCAGTTTTTTATTTTGTGCGCTGCGCGTTTTCAGCAATTTGTCCAACGCTGTTTTTTCACGGTTATACTTTTTTGCAGTCTGTTCCAGCTTGGCCATTTCTGCATTTCGTTCCTGCAACACAGATTCCAACTGTTTTATTTGCTTATCTGCCTTGGCTATTTCATCATCCAAATTATCTGCCATACCTGACAATGTTGCAGACATTAACACATATTCCCGCATATCCTGTGTATCAAAACTGGGGTAAGATGCAACAAACAAGATTCCCGCGGCCGCATCGGCGACATGTTTTTTATTTTTCTGAACTTCACGCGAAATTACATCATGTTGTGCATCCAGTTCTGAAATCTTTTTTTGAATTTCTGCACGTTTATCTTCCAGTGAACTGACCTTGTCCGCGGCCTTGACCAATTGTTTTTTTGTTTTGGCAACATCACGTTCAGACACCTTGACCTGTTGTTCCAACTTTTTATTTTGTTGTTCTGTCTGTTTGATTTGTGCATTAATCTTGGACAATTCAGTACTGCCAAACACAGGTCCTGATAAAATAAACAACGCAGAAAAAAGCGCAAAAAATACCTTCATTATTTTTTTACAACTTTCAAGAACGTTTTTTTACCTTTTTGCACCATGAATTCATCCGCAACGACAACTGTAAACTTAATATCTGTAATTTTATTGCCGTCTATTTGAATTCCCCCCTGTTCGACCATGCGTCTGGCCTCGGACTTTGATGGGAACAATCCTGTTGCAACCAAGAAGTCTAAAATCAGCATATCGGCATCCATTGAAATTTCAACACATGGCACATTTGACATATCTGTTCCACCGCCAAACAATGCCGACGACGCCTGTTCCGCCGCCACCGCAGCGTCACGACCGTGCGCGATTTCCGTTGCAGCAAACGCCAGAATTTTTTTTGCCTGATTTAATTCCGCCCCTTGTAACGCAGACAATTTTGCAATCTCGTCCAATGGAATTTCTGTAAATATCTTCAAGAATTTTTCCACCAAATCATCTGGGGTATTGCGGAAATATTGATAATATTCATACGGGCTGGTTTTTTCTTCATTAACCCAGACCGCATTTCCCGCAGATTTACCGATTTTTTCACCATTAGAATCTGTAATTAATGCTGTGGACAATACAAACACTTCTTTGCCCATTTTTTTACGAATTAATTCAATTCCCATAATTGAATTACCCCATTGGTCTGCACCACAGAACTGTAATACACAATTATATTTTTTATACAATTCCAGATAATCCACCGCCTGAAATGTCATATAATTAAATTCCAAAAAGGTCATACCATTTTCCAAACGACGCTTAACAGATTCCATTGATAACATTCTGGGCACAGTAAAATCAGCACCATATTTGGCCAAAAAGTCCAAATGACTGTAATTTTTCATCCAATCATAGTTATCAACCATAATCGCATTATCATTATCAAAATCAATAAACTTTGAGATTGATTTACGCAGTCCTGCGCAATTTTTTGCAATCTGATCATCTGTCAGCATTGGGCGCCCCTTGTCACGACCGGATGGGTCGCCAATACGAACCGTTGCGCCACCGACCAAGGTTATCGGTTTATGCCCATATTTCTGGAACCAACGCATCAACATCAAAGACGCCAAGTGTCCCACATGCAAAGAATCCCCCGTCGGATCAGTTCCCCAATAGGCAACAATTTTGCCAGAATTTAACATATCATTCAACGCATCAAAATTTGAAACTTGATTAATAAAGCCACGCGCTTCTAATTCTTGTAATAATTCGTTTTGCATAACAATTTGTCCTTGGTTTCTGGACAAATGATAACACTTATTTTTTTAACATGCAAGAACACGACGCAATAAAAAGCCATAAAAAAATCCCCCAGCGGGGATTTTTAATCAACTTCTTCGATTTCTTCTTCGTCCATTTCAACTGCGTTTAAATCAATTTCCTTGGGGATTCCCAAAATATCTTCTATTTTATCTGACGCTTCATCTAAATCAATTTTATGCAATACGGCAAATTCCTGGGCCATACGTTCCAACGCACGCAAATACAACTGGCGTGCAGAAAATGTCATTGTATCTGCCGCACTGCGACGTTGCAAATCGCGTACAACCTCGGCCAGTTTCATTGGATCACCAGAATTAATATTTTCTTCATACTGTGCCGCGCGTCGCGCCCAAATCATACGCTTTGCACCGGCGCGCCCCTTGGCAGAAGCGATTGCTTCATCCATTTTTTTCATTGTTGTCAACGGACGCAATCCAGAAATTTCAGCACGTTCCATTGGCACACGCAGTGTCATATGATTTCTTTCAAAATCAATCACCAGCATTTTTACCTTTTGACCGGCGACTGTTTGTTCTTCGATACGCAACAGTTTTCCAACGCCCTGTGTTGGATATACGACATATTGTCCTGTTTTAAAATCTAACTTTTTACTTGGCATAAACACACACCTTTTTACGGTTGCCATCCTCTCTGTCGGTGTATTATAACACAAAAAATCCAGAAAAACAAATAATTGGCAAAAAAAATAAAGACCAGAATAATATCTGGTCAAATTATCTGATAATACGTCTGGCGCCACCCGTTCTGCGAACACTTGACGCACGGGACACACCACCCGCATCAGACGAAGATACCGCGCAAACCCACTTACCATCCTGCAAGATTGCGGTCTGATCTGCGGGACAATCCGGTTTTTCCAACCGCCACGCAAAACATCCGCCCTTTTGATAAGAGATATATGTTGCATTATCTTCGCCATTTTTGGTATATGCACCATATTCAGGATTCCATTGTCCGACGACCTCACCGGCACACCACTTACGCTGTCCCCAACATTCAACAGAGTTTCCCTTGGCATCTTCCAATGTAACGGGCCCCACAGTCATCTGATAACCAGTATTTGGTTTATTGTCACGCCCCATATTTTTACCAGTTTCCAAATCCATACACCACAAACGTTGGCATTCTGCCGTAACAATTCCATCTGTTTTCTGACGCGACTCAACCAATACATATCCCGCCCCACAGGACGCCAACAAATTGCCACAAGACAATATCACAGCCAACGACACAGAAAAACAAAAAAACAATCTTTTTCTCATACCGGTAATTATACAACAATTTGGTACAATTAACAAATAAAAAATCCCCGTTCGGGGATTTTTTTATTGTCCCAGCCCCGCAGGACTGAAACGCCCGATATTGTTAAACAGTTCTTCTATGGCGTTCAACTCAATCGCGGCGGGTATTTCCGTCTCGCCCTGTGCAATTTTTACATCAGGCAAATCAGCATCATGCAAAATCTTTGTTTTCAAGACTTTGTTCCCCCGAACCCAAACCAACAGCACGGTTTCATCCGTAAATGTTGGCGCCAACGGTCCACGATAATTTTCATCTGCCCCAAAATAAATCCAGACATTATCGCCATACATTGTTTTCACCTGGGGCGCGCCAATTGTATCCAACAAATCCTTTGTCGTTTTTATTGTTGCAACCTTTGCTTCCAAATCATCTGGAAAAACATATCCACGATGCTTTGTCTGAAAGGTACACGCACCCAAGAACACCACGAACAACAAGAATATTTTTTTCATTATCCTTCCCCATTTTCTTTAACAATTGGCGTATTATGCATTGCAAATTGAGCGATATGCTTCTTCAATTCGCTTTTGTATGCATTATTTGCCTTGGCCATATCAACCAGCTTATCAAACTGGGCATTTGCGGCACGCGCGGCACCAAATCTGGATTCTGTTTTCAAGAAATCTTCCAACGGTGCCAGGTTATCTATATTTGAATCCATCGTCAACGGATTATGTCCATCTGCAATCAGTCGCGGATCAAATCTGAACAGTGGCCACGCCCCCGTCTGTACCATCTGCATTTGATGTTCTGGTCCATTTTGCAGTGCAAACCCATGCGCAATACATGGTGCATACGCCAGAATTATAGATGGCCCATCAAAAGATTCTGCCTCGCGAAATGCGCGAATCGCCTGGGCCTGATTAACCCCCAGCGCAATTTGTGCGACATATGCGCCACTCATCATCGCAATCATACCCAAATCTTTCTTGGCATGTTCTTTTCCACCGATTGCGAACTTCATACTGGCACCAAACGGTGTTGATTTAGACTGTTGACCACCTGTATTCGAGTAACCTTCGGTATCCAGAACCAAAATATTGACATTTTCACCACTGTGTAACACATGGTCAACGCCACCATATCCAATATCATACGCCCATCCATCACCGCCAATAATCCAGACAGATTTATTCACAATTTCACCAACCAAGCTTTCTGCCAATCTGGCGCGTTCAGAATTTATATTCGCCAATTTTGCACGCAAATCCGATTCGATTTGTCGCTGTTTTTCTGGACTGGTTTCATCAAACAATTCTTCGACATTATCTATTCCCACCTCAAACAACAATGCCTTTAAATTATTGCGTTTTTGGTTCAACGCCAAACGCATCCCCAGCCCATATTCTGCATTATCTTCGAACAACGAATTAGACCACGCAGGCCCACGACCATTTTCATCGCATGTCCATGGTGTTGTTGGCAAATTCGCGCCATATATTGACGAACACCCCGTTGCATTTGCAACCACCATCCGATCGCCAAACAAATGAGACAACATTCTGACATATGGTGTTTCCCCGCATCCCGCACACGCCCCTGGGAATTCAAAATAATGCGGCAACAATTCAACATGTTTTGGAATATTTAAATTTAATTTTTCACGTTCTATTGTTGGTATTTTTTCTGCGGCATCAAATGCATCTTGTTGTTTTGGTGTTACATCTGCCACATTAACCATAGACAACGCCCCCACAGGACAATGCTTTACGCATAAATTACACCCTGTACAATCCGCAGGCGATATATTTATTGTAAAATACATATCAGGTCCCAATTCGGGCGTTTTCATTGGCACAACAGTTACACCATTTTGCCGTGCCTGTTCGGCCTGTTGTTCTGTCATTGCCTTGATACGGATAACCGCATGCGGACACAGCATTGCGCACTTACCGCATTGGATACATTTATTTAAATCAACTGTTGCAACCTTGTCTGAGACACCGCGTTTTTCATATTTTGCGGTTCCCACAGGATATTGTCCACCACCAAACGGCCCATCGACACGAAATCTGGACACAGGAATTGCATCACCACGTTGGGCGGCAATCTCTCCCAAGGTTCCTGCGATTTCTGCGGGCGCATCGCCCGTCATCGCGGGTGCAAAATCTGGTGCAAACGCCGAAACAGACGAAGGCATCTGATATTTCACCAAATAATCCCCTGCCTTGTCAACTGCGGCCCAGTTTGCCTTTACAACATCCATCCCCTTCTTTTTATATGTCTTTTCAATTGCGGTCTTGGCACTTTGTGCCGCAATCACAGGATCAATAACCTGGGTTAAATTAAAGAAATTCAGCATAATAAATGTATTAATACGATTTCCCAACCCCAATTCCATTGCTGCACGATTTGCGTCCAAGAAATACACATTGGCACGCATACGAATTAAGTGTTCTTGTGTATCTTTTGGCAAATTTGCGAACGCAACATCTGGCGCCATCGCAGTATTAATCATAACGGTACCACCGGCGCGCAAAGATTTAAATACATCAAAACGCTGGGCAATCATAAAATTAGACACACTGATAAAATCAGCAGATTCCACCAAATATTGACTTTTAATTGGCGTTGTTGCGAAACGCACATGCGACGCCGTCAATCCACCTGACTTCTTGGAATCATACACAGCATATGATTGTGGATACAAATCTGAATTTTCACCCACAATTTTAACAATATTTTTCACTGCGCCAACGGTACCATCACTGCCGATACCGTACAAAATGGCTGTTTTAACATCTGGATTTTCCACTGCGAACGCCATATCTGTTCCCAATGACAACCCCGTCAAATCATCTTCTATGCCAACGGTAAAATTATGATGAATTGTTCCGCACATCAAACCTTCGAACACTGCTTTGACATCACGCGGTTTAAATTCTTTGGAACCCAAACCATATCGTCCACCAAATACCTGAACATCAGAACCAACCACAGATTTAATATCTTGATACAACGGTTCACCGATACTGCCTGGCTCTTTGGTTCTGTCCAAGACCGCAATTCTTTTCACAGAACGCGGCAACATGTTACGGAATGCATCAACTGGGAACGGACGATACAAGTGAATTTTCAAAACACCCAACCCAGATGGCAAATACGGCAATGTTTCTTCGATAGTATCCACCGCACTGCCCATTGCGACAATAACATTTTCTGCATTTTCATCACCGACATAATCAACAACATGATACTGACGCCCAGTCAGCCCTGCAAATTCATCCATACAGTTCTGAACAATTTCTGGCACAGAATCATACAGCGGATTTGCTGCTTCGCGCCCCTGAAAATAAACATCTGGATTTTGTGCGGTGCCACGAATTGTTGGTTTATCAGGCGTCATGCCGCGCTGACGATTTTCCAACACCAATCGTTCTGGAATCATTTGACGCAAAACATCGTCATCAATACGAATTAATCTTGATTCTTCGTGACTGGTACGGAAACCATCAAAGAAATGCAAGAACGGAACACGACTGCGAATCGTCGCAGCATGCGCAATTGTCGCCATATCATGTGCCTGTTGAACGTTATGCGACGCCAGCATTGCAAAACCTGTACTGCGCACAGACATAACATCACTGTGGTCACCAAATATTGACAGCGCATGTGTTGCCAGCGCACGCGCCGCCACATGCATAACAAACGGTGTTTGTTCACCAGCAATTTTATACATATTTGGAATCATCAACAACAAACCTTGGGATGCGGTAAATGTTGTTGCCAAACTGCCCATCTGTAATGCGCCATGCATTGCACCGGCCGCCCCTGCTTCGGATTGCATTTCAATTATCTGTGGTATTGCCCCCCAGATATTTTTCTTGTGTTGGAACGACCACTCGTCCGCCAATTCGCCCATTGTACTGCTGGGGGTAATTGGATAAATCGCTGCAAAATCCACACATCTGTATGCAACATCGGCCGCAGCCCAGTTTCCATCAACAATTAAATTTGTCATATTTTTCTTTCCTTCACTTATAAAAATTATCGGATAAATAATAGCTATAAAATCGCCCCAAGGCAAGAATTTTTAAATAAAAACTGGGCATCGCCCAGTTTTTTATCTTCCAGAATGTTCCCTCAAAATTTTAATAACCCCTGGAAACGGATATTGCCTAAACAACGCTTTTTTCTTTTCCTTGTCTTCATAACGCATATCTTTACGTACAAATCCCAAAGGTAAAGTTTTATCAAAAACAATCACATCATCCCAACCTTTTGGATTTTGCAATTGATATGGGAAATATTGCTTTTCAATACCTTCAATAAAAATTGCATTAAATTTCAAATTTTTATTACCAAAGAAAAAACTTCTATGCATCCCATCAATCAGCAAAGGTTTTCCTTCTATTACTTCTACAATGGGTGGTGTCAAAACAAAATCCGTTGCAACATTACGAACTTTATAAGATAAAAAACCTTGCAAATCAGGTATATACACACCTTGTTTGTCAAAAAAATTATATAAAATTTCTATTTTCTTTAACTGTTCATTTAACACAAACTTTTGTGTTGGAAGCAACAAATCCCTTGATACTTTTCCTACAGATATATCGGAATTTTTAAATGGCAAAATTAATTTGTCTGATAACAAATAAGTATTTCTCATAACATTTAACAGATCCGCTTTTGTGTACAATTTCCAATCTACAATATCTATCAATCAACTCTCCTTTTTTCTTTATCGCGTATCAAATTCGTGATATGATAGCAAAACACAAAGGGAAAAAACAATGAAAAAAATATATTTTGATATGGATGGCGTATTAGCAGATTTTGACAAATCTGCGGACGCAATATTTCCACGCACAACAAATCTTAATTTATCCACATCAGAAATGTCAAATCAATCACATTTACAAAAACAAGAACGTTGGAAAATGATAGAAAGAACCCCAAATTTTTGGCGCGATATTCCACAAATACCAAATATTATAGAAGTATTAAAAATTGCAGATAAAATTGGTGAATTATTCATCCTCAGCAAGACGCCTGCTGCAAAACATTTCTCAACAGCTGAAACATATACAAATTTTATTGCCAGTGAAAAAAAGAACTGGATACTACAAAACTTTGCAAAATATTTCAAAGAACAAAATATAATCATTTCAAATATCGACAAAGAAAAATTAATAAAACCAACCACAAATGATATATTAATAGATGACCGCCATCAAAATATTACACAATGGTGCAGTGCTGGCGGTATCGGAATATTGTTTACAACCCCACAAAACACAATATCTATATTAAATGAACTTAAATAAAAAAACTGGGCAATGCCCAGTTTTTATTTTTCTGTATCTTCCGCTGACGTTTCAGAAACATTGTCAGATTGTTTAGACTGTAATTTTGCCATCGCAACAACCATATCCATCGCGCGTTGCAATTGATAATCCAGCGCATCTTTTTCCGCATCAGTTAATTCTTCTTTTTCTTCTTCATTATCTGACTTTTTATCTTTCTTTTTTGCCTGTTCGTTTTTCAACGCGTTTTTAAATGACGCCTCGGAATAAGTACCTTCTTTTTTCTCCAAGACTTCTAACTTTGATTGTAACACTTCAATATCAGGCGTAATTCCTTCGTTTTGGATTGAACGTCCAGATGGTGTATAATAACGGGCAATTGTAATATGTATCGCCGTTCCATCACCCAATGGCTTTTGCTGTTGTACACTGCCCTTGCCAAAAGATTGCGACCCCATAACCAATCCACGATTATTGTCTTGGATTGCACCGGCAACAATTTCTGACGCCGACGCAGAACCATGATTAATCAAAACAACAACAGGCTTGCCATTTGCCAAATCACCTGGTTTAGCATACACGCGTTCGATATCCGTTTCCGCCTTGCCACGCGTAGAAACAATTTCCCCATCATCCAAGAACGCATCAGACACATCAATCGCGGCCGTTAAATACCCACCGGGATTATTGCGCACATCCAAGACATAACCAACAACGCCTTTCTTTTCCAGCTTCTTTAATGCATCGTTTAAATCACGCGCAGTTGTCGCACCAAAATCAGATATTCTGATATAACCAATTTTTTTTGCATCTTCATCATCTGCATCTGCGTTCGCCAGCATTTTTTCTTCGAATTTAACAGATTTTACCTTGATAATATCGCGTTTTAATGTCAGTGTTTTTGATTCCCCTTTGTCATCCAATATCGTTAATTTAACCTTGGTCCCTGGGCGTCCTTTCATTTTCTTCACCGCCTGATTCAATGTTAAATCAAAAACCTGTTCGCCATCAATATGCGTGATATAATCCCCTGCCTTGATACCGGCCTTGTCCGCGGGCGTATCATCAATTGGCGATATAACACGTACTGCACCACGATCGCTGGTAATTTGAATTCCCAAACCACCAAACTGACCATGCGATTTATCGCTAAATTCCTTGAAATCATCCGCAGACAAATACGAAGAATGCGGATCCAGCGCACCCAACATGCCGTTCATTGCGGCCTCTAACATTTTCTTTTCATCGGCTTCTTCGACAAAGTTTTCACGTGCAACTTCAAAAACCATTGCCAATTTTTTTAATTCCTGATAAATCTGTTCGTCTGTCAAATGCACCACAGGTTCATCTTTCTTTTTATCATTACTGGCGGCATTGGCAAGAAATGGCACCAACAACATCACAGAAACTAACAACGCCTTTAACACATCCTATCCTTTTTTTTCACTTAAAATAATACAACCACAGCATAGAATAAATCACTAATCCGTTCAACACGAATTTTGCACAACGCAATGGACGTATTATCAATCAATTATTCCAAAACCTGATTTTGTAAATCTATTAATTTAGCACATGCCCCCTGGGCCAAGTCCATCAATTCCGACAACTGTGTTGCATCAAATGGATGTTGTTCACCTGTGGCTTGAATTTCTACAAACTTTCCATCACCTGCCACAACAAAATTAGCATCCATTTCCGCGACACAATCTTCTTCGTAATCTAAATCTACAATTAAATTCCCCTGCCACAACCCGGCAGAAACGGCGGCCACATTATCAGATATTGGATTTTCTGTGATACGACCACGCGCCATCAACCACTTTACGGCCATACTTAATGCAACAAAAGCCCCTGTGATACTGGCGCATCTGGTTCCACCATCTGCTTGGATAACATCACAATCAATGGTTATTGTATGCTTTCCCAATTTATCCATATCAACAACACTGCGCAAACTGCGTCCAATCAGTCTGGAAATTTCTGCGCTGCGATTATCCTTTATCAGTGCTTCGCGCCCTTTGCGCACGCCATTTGCACGTGGTAACATAGAATATTCAGCCGTTACCCACCCCCCTGACTTATTTTGCATACGTTTCCACACAGGTTGATTTAAATCCACAGACGCATTGCACAAAACATGCGTTCCGCCAATCTTGATTAAACAAGACCCTTCGGCCCATTTATTAACCCCTGTTTCAATCGACACAGGTCGCATTTGATTTGATTTTCGTAACGATGGACGCAACATAATAACCTCTTTTTTTCTGCATTATATATGTCGGGTTTGATTTTGCAATTTTTTTTGTGATTGATTTTTGATATAATATTATTATCCTAACTCCCTTGAAAAAGGATTTATATGTCAGCACAGACAAAACGCCTGATAAAAAAAGTAATCAGTTATTCGGGTCTTTTCTTTTTTGCGCTGGCCGCTGGAATGTTATGGTGGCAATTGCGCAATTACAGTATATCAGATATTGCACATGCGATTATTGATATACCATTTACTAATTTACTCGCCGCATGTGTTGCGTGCCTGTTGGGATACCTGGCATTGTCATTGTATGATAAATTGGCATTAAAATATGTTGGCGGAAATGTTTCTTGGTGGAAATGGATGTTGGCCGGCATGTTGGGCTTTGCAATCAGTAACAATGCCGGACACGCCGTGGTCAGTGGCGGTGCAATCAGATATCGTCTGTACACACGCTGGCGCATTCGTGGCGGCGACATCGTAAAAATGTTGACTATATCTGGGATTACATACTTCTTGGGTGCGGCAGCAATTGTTGTAATTGGGTATTTTCTGATACCAAAAGAAATATTCCAAGAATCCGTCGGGGCCAGTTTGGGATTGAATACATTATTTATATTCTGCCTGACATCATTATTAGTATATTTTGCTGTCACAATGATATTCTATAAAAAGAACATTAAAATTGGTCAGTTAAAATTCCAGGTTCCATCAACAAAAATGGCATTTCAGCAAACAATACTTGGCATAACAGACAGTGTTCTGGCTGGGATGGTGCTATATTTCTGTATAACGCCGTTTGTTGACATACCATTTGGCGTATTTATTGGCTTGTTTGTTATTGCCCAGTCAACCGGCGTATTCAGCCAGGTTCCTGGTGGGATTGGCGTATTTGAAAGCGTATTTATGTTGGCATTACCCGACACCGTTGACAAGGCCAGTATATTTGGCGCCCTGTTGGCATATCGCATCATATACTATGTATTACCACTGATTGGCGTGGGCAGTTTGTTTTTCATATACGAACAATGGTTACGTTCACGCATGAAACGTTGGCTGGCCGAGGCAAAAACAAAAATTCCCGCCAAAATCAAGACAATAAAATCTGAAATAAAAATCCGAAAATAAATACCTTGCGAACACATATATGTCATGTTAAAATGGTCCTTGTGTATAACCCAGGATTATAATAAGTGTTTATATTAGTATCACTATTTTCAATAATTTGCATGGCGCTGATGGTTATCGTGGCGTTATCCCTTGGCATGGGCTGGGACGCCCCATGGGGACAGGTTATTGCTGCGATATACACCCCAAAAACAAAAGGATTATTAAATGTCAAAAAAGATATATGTGGATGCAGTCCACCCGGAAGAAACCCGTGTTGTTGTTGTGGATACGGCAACAAACCGTGTTTCTGATTTTGATGTTGAAACAACAACAAAACCCCAAATCAAGGGCAACATCTATCTGGCCAAGGTAATACGTGTTGAACCATCTTTACAGGCCGCATTTGTTGATTATGGTTCTGGGAAAAATGGCTTTTTACCATTTTCTGAAATACACCCAGATTACTATCAAGTATCAGCAGAACAAAAAAAGAAATTATTAGAATTGGCACATGCCAACATTGTTGACGACGACGACGACCCAAATGACGAAGAAGACGAAGTCGCCGAATACGACGACCACAGCGCCGGTGAAGACAACAAAGAATTCGCAAAACGCGCACGTGAATTCAAGATTCAAGATGTAATAAAACCAAAACAAATCTTGTTAATCCAGGGCGTCAAAGAAGAACGTGGCCAAAAAGGCGCATCAATGACAACATATCTGTCATTGGCGGGACGCTTTGCGGTATTAATGCCAAATTCACGCAAACGCAACAGTTACGGGATATCAAAAAAGATATCTGACAAATCAGAACGCGCCAGATTGCGCGATGTATTGCACGCGTTAAAAATCCCCAAGGGAATGACCGTTGTTTTACGCACTGCGGCAATGGGCGCCAATCCAAATGAAATATCTGCGGATTATGACTATCTGGTAAATCTGTGGAACGAAATCCGCAAAACGACCCTGGAATCTGTTGCGCCTGTAACAATTCACACCGAAGATTCATTGTTGCGTCGCGTTGTTCGCGATTTCCTTGGCGACAAAGAAGACACATTGATAATCCAGGGCGAAGAAGCATTTGATGCCGCAAAACAATATTTTCAACAAATGTACGGTCGTGCCCCCCGCAAACAACTGGTTCATTACAAGGACACAGCCGTTCCATTAATGGTCAAAGCTGGCGTTGAAAAACAACTGGAAGGTTTACATGGCCCATATGTTCAATTACCATCAGGCGGTTCATTGGTTATAAATCAAACCGAAGCCATGGTTACAATTGATGTAAACTCTTCACGTGCAATCAAGGAAAAAGATATTGAACAAACGGCATTAAACACAAATCTGGAAGCGGCCGAAGAAATCGCATTACAGCTGCGCTTGCGCGATTTGGCTGGAATTATTGCTGTTGACTTTATCGACATGGAAGAAGAAAAAAATAATCGCAAGCTGGAATTAAAAATGCGCGAAGTGATGAAACGCGATCGTGCACGTACCCAGGTTGCAAAAATAAATAACTTTGGCGTATTAATGTTATCACGTCAACGTCTGCGCAGCAGCTTTATGGAATCATCGTATGTCGCATGTCCGCATTGTATGGGTGCGGGTGTTGTACCATCAATACAAACCGCGGCTATAATACTGTTCCGTCATTTACAAGAAAAACTGTTGGCAAAATCTGCCCAAAAAATTATTATGACGGTACCAACAGATGTTGCGATATACCTGTTAAACCATAAACGTGCAGAATTGGCAGAAATGGAATCAAAGTTTGAAACAGAAATTGTTATCGTCGGCGATGACAGCCTGTTAAACATTGACCAATATTCAATTCAACGCGTTGCACCAGAACAAAATAAAACCGAAGAAATACTGACCGCGCATGCGCCATCAACAGATATCAAGAAAAAGAACGCGCAACACACAGATGCCAAGCGTACAACAATATCTGCCAACCGACGCAAACGCAAAAAACAACCAAAGAAATCTTTTTGGAAAAAGTTGGTCAGTTAAACAATAAAATCCCCACAAATGGGGATTTTATTTTTAGATTTTTTCAATATAATCTATTTCAATTTCTGTTGTAAATATACCACGATCAACATCGCCATATATTTTAACAGTATCTGCCGGCGTTATTGTCTGACCACGCCACGCATCATCGTCTATTTCAATTGTTATAGAACCCGTATTATCTTCGAACAAGAATTTCTCATCACCCATACGCTGAATAATCTTACCCTGAACAATCACAGGAATATCATCACGCATTTCTTTGACTTGTTTAATTGTAACAATTGTTTCATTACCATCTACAAATCCACCCTTGCCATTATTGGTGGCAACGGTTGCCTTGTCTGGTACTGGTTTCAATTGGGCATCTGGGCCGTCAAAATTTGCCATTGCGCCACCAATTGATAAAAATAACGCCAATACGGATACAGAAAATCTTTTCATGTTTTCTCCTTTGTTTTACCTGCATAACATTATATCACATAAAAATAATAAAATATCTAGGAAAAATTCTTTATTTATATTTGACAAACATTATAATTTGTACTATATAAACAGTATGAAGATGTACAAAAAAGTTTTTTCAGCAATATTATCTTGCGTACTCATATTTAATTACGCCCATGCATCTGATTGCAATAACGACATATACCGATATCAGAACCCCGAAAAATGTTCCAAATCTAATGTTTCTTGGGGGACTGCGACCGCCGTTACAGGTGGCGCACTGGCACTAATCGGTGGCACAGTCGCCCTGTTTGCAAAATCTGGTGGCGGTTCAGAATCACCAACCACAAACAATAACAACACACAATATATACCATCATCTGCGGGCCATGTTGGTGCAGATATCGACACCGTACAGTTATCGGCATTAATGCACACACACGAATATACCCGCAATGTAAACCAATACAATGACATACGCCTGGCATATTCATTGGCACGTGGATATACCGGCAAGAATTCTGTAATTGCGGTATTTGACGCCGCCCCTAACAGTTGGCACGGTTCAAATGTTGCAAATTTATCATCTGGTCATATTGCCCCAGACGCAACCATTAAATCATATCAGGTTGCAAAAAATACCAGTAATTTTTACAGTTTTGAAAAAATCGCAACCGTTATAGACCAGGCTGCACCAAACGCGCATATTTTTAATTTCAGTTGGTCTGCGACCAACAGTTTTGCCACAGAAATAAAATCACGCAAACAACTGGAATCCATGACCAGCCCCGAATTTATATCCAGTCTGTCAAACGCAACCACAGAATATGACACAATACATGTCTGGGCTGCTGGAAACGATTACTATTCACAATCCAGCGCACTATCTGCCCTGCCCCGTGTTGTTCCTGAATTAGACGGTCATTTTGTAAATGTTGTTGCCTGGGACAGTGCAACGGGCCAACTGGCCGAATTCAGTAACGCATGTGGCATAACACAAGATTATTGTATCAGCGCCCCCGGGACAAACATAATAACAGACACATCCAGCACCCCTTTGAACGGCACCAGCTTTGCGGCCCCTGTTGTATCCGCCGCAATTGCGGTTCTGCGCGAAGCGTTTCCATATATGACGGCAACACAAATAACCCAGTTACTGTTTACAACTGCACGTGATGTCGGGGCCCCGGGCACAGACCCAATATACGGTCACGGTCTGTTGGATATGGAACGCGCGACCAGACCAGTTGGGGTTGCCCTGGTTCCAATATCCGCCGACATGAACGTCCCATTGCAAGACGCCACTGTCAGTGGATCTATCGCACACCAGATACAATCCCAGGGCATTCAACTGGCATTTATCGACAGCTTTGGTCGTGCATTTACCACAAACCTGAACGACAACATATCCGTTCGCAACCGCGGCCTGGGACTGGAACATTTACAAGAAAATGCAACACTCAGCATGAACATCGGCAATTTTGAAATCGGATTCCAAGACACAAACATCTTGGTTGCAGACAGTTTTCTGCGCACCAACGACAAAAACACAATGTCTTTTGTAAAATATACTGGTGGCATAAAATTTGGCGACACAGAAATTATTCAGCAATCTAAATTTGGGATTTTAAAACCACGCGCTGCCGTCGATTCATTAATAAATCAAATATCAAATATATATACAGCATCTGTCATGATTGGCGTTCAACACCAAGATTTTGGTTTATCCATTGGTTTGCCAGACACAATAATAAATGGTTCTATGAATCTGCGCACACCAATGGGCCGTCGCGCAAATGGCGAATACCTGTACCAAGATTACACCATTGAACTGCGCCAAAGACCGTCCATAGAATACACAATTCGTTATCGCGACATCGTCATGGGCTTTGTTGATAACGCATATGGCACGGACGAGTTCTATATTTTAGCAAAAACAAAAATAGAATTTTAATATTTATAAAAAACTCTTGCTTTTTTGCCCCATAGTTGCTCAAATAAACCATAGGAAATAAAAACCAAACAAAGGAAGCAAAGTATGGCAGGCAGCATTAATAAAGTCATCTTGGTCGGCAACATCGGTCAAGAACCCCAGGTACGCACAATGGGCAGCGGTCAAAAAGTTGTCAGTTTTTCATTGGCGACATCCGATCGTTGGCGCGATCGCACAACAGGCGAACAGAAAGAACAAACAGAATGGCACCGCGTTGTAATCTTTAACCCAAATTTGGTAGAGGTTGCAGAACGCATGCTGCAAAAAGGCACAAAATTATATCTAGAAGGTTCTTTACGCACACGCAAATGGCAAAACCAACAGGGCGTTGATGTGTTTACAACCGAAGTTGTTTTGAATCCTTTTTCTGGCCAGATGGTTATATTAAGCGGCTCCAAGGCAATTGACAGTGGTGATTTTGGACCATCTGCCCCTGCGGCGCAACCACGCGAAGAAATATCCGTGTCTGAAATCGGCGACGATATTCCATTTTAAAAAAAATCCCCATTTTGGGGATTTTTTTAATCTGTAACAATTTTCTTGAATATTTCAGCGGGGATTGTACCACCTGTAATTTTGGAATCCATCGGCGTAAAATCATCGTTACCCATCCATACCCCCAACACTAAATCATCCACCGCACCAACAAACCACGCATCACGATTACCATTACTGGTACCTGTTTTTCCGCCCAAAACCCCAGACGCACGTGCGCGCCCACCCGTACCACCAACAGCAATCACATCAGCCAACAAATCAGACATATAACTTACCGTTTGTGGTTGCAAAACCTGAATTGCATCAGATGGATTTCGTTCATAAATCAAATTCCCAGACATATCTGTAATTTTTGTAACAGAATATGGGCGCACCGAATAACCATTATTCCATATAACGGTATATATATTGGTCAAATCCAACAAACTCATTTCTGATGCGCCCAACACAGTTGAATATTCGCGCCTTAACTTAGTACCGACCCCCAATCGCCCAGCCATACTTAACACAGAATCAATTCCATATTCATATGTCAACTTTAACGGTACAGAATTCACACTTTTTGCAAATGCGGTCGCCAAAGTAATATCGCCATAATATTTTTCATTATAATTCTTGGGATTATAATCCCCGATTGCAAACGGCGAATCGTTTACATAAGAATCAGGACGCAAACCATTTTCCAACGCGACCAAATATACGACTGGTTTAAAACTGCTGCCGGGTTGTCGTGCTGCAATTGCGCGATTAAATTGACTGGTCTGATAATCACGTCCCCCAGACATCGCCCGCAATGCCCCATCAGTATTCATCGCCACTACGGCCCCTTGATATTCCCCGACACCAGATTCCAAAACAGCGGCAACATGATCCTGTAACCCCCTGTCTAATGTGGTATACACATACATATCAGATTCAAAATCACCAATACGTGACTTTAATTCATCCAACACAAAATCAGTCCAGTACCTGTACATGTTGGTATCCCTGATACCAGATGCAGGTTTTAAATTTTGTGCCGCATACCGCGCCTGGTTTATTGTAACATACCCCTGGCGCACCATTTCTGTCAGCACCACCCGCGCACGCGCGATATTTTTTTCAGGATTACGCAATGGGCTGTATGTTGTTGGCGCCTTTAACATGGCTGCAATTTGTGCGGCCTGCCCCAGATTTAATTCACTGGCGGGAACCTGAAACATCATGCGTGCTGCTGCATCAATTCCGCGCATTCCACCAACCAACGACACACGGTTCATATACAAATCCAGTATTTGATTTTTTGTAAAACGATTTTCCAACCAATATGACAATATTAATTCTTTGACCTTGCGCGATAGTTTTTTTTCACGCGACAAGAACACATTTTTTGCGGTTTGTTGCGTTATCGTGGAACCACCCGCGGCAACACGTCCAGACGCCAGATTAGAAAACACAGCCCGCGTCAAACCGCGTACATCTATTGGTCCATGTTCAAAGAAACGTTTATCTTCAATTGCAACAATTGCCTGCCACACATGGGCGGGCAAAGAATCCACAGAAACCGGCGTTCCCATAATACGATTAGAACTACGAATTTCCCTGCCGTCTTTATCCAGAAAAACAATTGCCGCATCACGTTTTTCATGCAATATATAATCCAAGGACGGCATTTGCAGATATATAAATGTAACATAGCCCGCAACGACAACACCAACCAACAACACAATATTAATACCCCAGACACAGCATCGCCCAAAAAAGCTGCGTTTCTTTTCCGCGGATTTATTTTTTGAATTTTTCTGTGTTTTTTTTGTTTGCATAAATACAGCCCCTGTTTGTTGGCATTTTATCATAAACCCCTTGCGTTTTTAAGCATAATTTATAATGATATCCGTATACCAAGGAAAGGATTCTGCTATGAAAACAATATTTTTTACCGTCGCATTATTTACATCTGTTATGACATCTGCACTGGCAAATGATTATTGGGACAATTATGAAACAAACCAAACACGCGATAATTACATTGGATTAAGAATTCATAAAAATGAAAATATTGCATTTAAATACGACCTGGTCGGCACTGGCAAGACCTCTGTCCGACGCGATAATTTTGGAATCGGTGCATATATTGGCAACAAATTAAGTGATTATGTAAAACTGGAATTTGAAACATCATATACCGGCGGCGCCCAGGATGATATTGATTCAGAATATGATTTTGACATATGGGCAAACATGTTCAATGTATATCTTTTCCAGAATTTCTCTGGCGCAATTGAACCATACGCGGGACTGGGGATTGGTTTTGCCACAATATGGGGCGACATAAAAACAAACGCATACCACATATCAGATACAACATTTGACCTGTCTTACCAGGCCATGTTGGGTGTTAATTTCGCCCTGAATGACCGAATCGATTTGAATTTGGGAATAAAATACCAGTACTATGGCGAACTGGAACATAAATTACACGGTGTCCGCTTTGCCGAAACCAAGGTTGATGCCACTGAAATATATTTTGGCGCCGCCTATAAATTCGGTTTATAATCCACAATTCCCCCTGGATTAAATTTAAACGATAAAAAAATCCCCATTTGGGGATTTTTTTTATCGTATTTTTATCGGTTTTATTACATTTGCTGCAACCAATCCTTTGTAACGCATACAGGCTTCTAATTTTTTGCAGGATTCTGCATATGCGGCTTGTATCTTTGCATCATCTGGTTTTTGTTTTAGCTGGGATTCTTTTCGACGCAGTCTGGCACGCAAAATATCTTCTCTTGCAAAATCAACATTCGCCGGCAAATCCAGCATAGACAACAGATTATTAAAGCTTTTACGTTCTGCAATTGCGGCTTTTAATTTTGGATTTTGTTCAACAAATTGTTCCATTATACGATACCCCATCACAGCACATACAGATTCACCTAACTCCTCTACTTTTGCGTCATCACAAACCTTAAAATAATAAGATTCCAAATATGACATATTTGCATCAAGTTTATTCATTATAAACTTAACAAGGTATGCAATATCCCTATCCGCAAAATATTGTTCAGAAAATTCAGCAATATCACCAGCCCTGACCATCTTGCGCCAACTGTCAGTTAACAATTCTTTAAACTTAGGTCCCATTGCACGATACTTATCGGCAAAATACACATCATCTATTGCACCCAAAGATAAATCTATCAACATATAAAAAAACCTTTTTTTATTTCATATTCTTGACACATTGTAAAATAAAAAAATATAAACACAAGGAAAAAAATTGACTTTTATTGTTTTTTGTACAGTCGTCATAAATACTTTTTCTTTAAAAAAAATCCCCATAATCGGGGATTTTTTCGTCTATTAACGAGAATAGAATTCGACGACCAATTCTGGTGACATCTGAACTGGATATGGAACATCCTCGAACGCAGGAACACGTACAAATGTTGCTGTAAAGTTTGCACTATCTACTGCAACATAATCTGCGAAATTGCGTTCTGCTGATTCCAACGCCAACACAACCAATGGCATTTGTTTTGCTTTTTCACTGACTGTGATAACATCACCTGGGTTAACGCGATAGGACGCAACCTTAACACGTTTACCATTTACATTGATATGACCGTGGCTGATTAACTGACGAGAAGAGAATACAGTTGGCGCCAATTTTGCACGATAAACAACCGCATCCAAACGACGTTCCAACAAACCGATTAAGTTTTCTGGTGTGTCGCCCTTCATATTTGCAGCTTCTAAATAATATTTACGGAATTTCTTTTCACCAACATTTCCATAATATCCCTTTAAAGTCTGTTTTGCACGCATCTGCTTTGCATAATCAGACGAACTGCCACCACGGGATGTTGGACCATGCTGACCAGGTTTATATTTACGTTTATTAAACGGAGATTTTGCCTGTCCCCACAAATTTACGCCCAAACTGCGGGCAATTTTCAATTTACGTGTGCTACGTTTTGCACCAGCTCTTGCCATTTTTATATCCTTTTTTTGGTTTTTTCGGTGCCGGATATCAACAGAATCCTTATCATATATGGGACCAAAATGCACCACAACTTAATCAGTTCTGATTACCCAGCGACGCTAAGTTTATATTGTTTATTCAGAAAAATCAAGTAAATTCTGATTTCAATCACAAAAAGACCCAAGTGTTTTCACCTGGGTCAAATTTTTGACAAAACTTTTAATTTTCGTTTCCTGTTTTTACACCAAAGAATTGTCCGAAAATTTCTTTCAACGGTAACGCTGCCTTGGCATTCATCTCATCAATAGCCTTACGGAAAGCCATGGTCTGTTCCATACTTTCGATACCGCTATTAAAAGTTTCTATTTTACCTGTCATATCAATGCCTCTTTATTAAAAAAGATTTTCTAATAACGCTTACAATTTATACTAATTTAACCTTTTTGTCAAGCTTTTTTTATTATTGTTCACAACCATACTCCCCACAGGCACCAATTTCAACCTCTTGCACCTCTATTGCCATGGGGCTGTTTACTGGTTCTTCTGTATAATGAACTTCCTTTACAACACGAACACGACGATTTTCTGCGTTTGGCGTATTGTTTGGCGTTGGCACGGCCAAGTCTTCTTCCCCGGCAGAAACCGCCACAATTTGACTGGCCGGGATACCATATTCAATCAACATTTTCTGAACAGCTTCGGCACGACGACCACCCAACGCATAATTATAATCACTGCTGCCTGCGGTATCGGTATGTCCGACAACAGACACCCTGATATTTTTATTTTCTTGGGTTGCAGATGCCAATTTGCGTATCAGTTCTTGATATTGTGGCTTTATATTCGATTTATCAAAATCGAATCTGATTTCAAAAACTTCTTCCATGACATGTTGTTTTGGTTCCAGTGGAATCTGTTGAACCTTGATAAAAGTCTTGTCCCCCTCTGCCTTGGGCATATTATCCAGGCGGGCATTTATTGCTGCCAAATCAGAACGCATTGCCATCATCATATTGATAAATTCTTGACGCGAAACATATTCTTCACCAAGTGTTTTCATACCTTCTGTTGTATTTTGAACCTGTTTATCACCGCCATAAATATTTTGGTTAAACACCATCGGCTGAACAGGCACAGGATTAATCAAATGTTCTGGGACATTAACATTATTAACGATAATTATCCCATCACGTGGTTGCGATACAACAGGCATAACATTACGCGTATCGGGATAAAATTGTTTTTCCTGTTTTACAGACTGCACAACCTGCTGTTCTTTTGTTTCTGTTTTTTTAACGACCTTGCCACCTGTACAATCACGCAGTGCGGTCAATGTCTTGTTAAATCTGTCACGACATTCCTGGGCTGTTGCAATTTGTCCACTGGCCGACGCAGACAACCAGCAATCAAATTTAGCCTGGGCTTCGGCTGCAAGTTCTGGATTTGTATAAGACGCATCATTTTTTAATTGATTCATCAGTTCATTATACGCCGTATATAATTCGAACGATTCCTGTTCATCATCGACGGGCCAATTATCCAAACTTTCTGGGAACGGAACATCACCCGAAAACGCGGACACAGCCTTGCTTGCGAACAATTCCCCCATATCGGCATACCCACTGGTACGCGCATTATATATTGCATAAGAACGATAATTCATCGCCAACTGATTCAAAAAAGAATCCTGATGTGGCGCCGAATAAACATCCAACGATTCGACATAATCAACAGTTGGTGTTTCAACTGGCCCCGTATATTCCATATCATATGCACGCTTTTGTTGCACACACGCCCCCAACACCGCAACAGCGGCCAACATCAACGCGCGCGACATAACAGCAGATTTATATTTCATACAAAAATCCTTCCTTGTTTGTTTTCATAATTATACGAAAATTCATAAACTTAGTAAAGCAGAAAAAACACACAACAACGAATAACGCAAACTTACTTTGCCAAGAATTGTGTTGCGACACCGCCCAATGACTGCAACGCACCGCCCATATTAGACTTATTCACATTTGCGACACTGCCAACAACATCCATAATTGACGCGGTATTTGTTTTTTGTCCCATATTACCAATTGTTGTCGTCAAGAAATCACCCCACAACGCTTTTTTACGTGCATCTAATTTAGCGGTCGAGCAATTTTCAATTTTCGCCATCAGTTTACTGGCCATTGTCAATTCAGACTTTGTATAATCATTTTGCGAGAAATCAACAATATTAAATATATCATATACATTTGACACCTTGACCTTTTCCTTTTCCGCACAGGTCAAAGATCCATCGTTACAAAACGTTATCAGTTTTGCCTCTGGAAAACCGTTCCACACCATCCCTTCATTTGCGCTGCCGGTAAATGCATCAAAACATATACTTTCTGTATCTTCTGTTCCCGCGGCCATGCGCGCAGAACTTTCATAAGTTTCACCGTTCTTACAGGCCTTTTGCCCCAGCTTTGTTTCCATATCTTCCGCGCTGGCGGCGCCTGTTTTGGCCCACTCTTTAACAATCGTATTAACCCATTGTATTTCCTGACTGGATGGCAGACACTCTTCGGTCAATGTTTTTTGTTGTTGACTTATCTGCATAACACCGGTTACCAACCCGATAACACTTGGCACCAAGCTGGCACCTGCATCTTTGGCCTCAACCTTTTTTGTTGCAACTGGCGCCGCTTTTTTAATAGTAACACCTGACGCCACCAACGGCGCGAAAACAGACAAAACAACAAAAGACAGTAAAATTTTTTTCATCTCTCTTGCATGCAAGTATAACATAAAAATAAAATACATGAAAGATAAAAATTGCTTTTTTGATAATGTCGCGCTAAACTGCGGATATGCACAAAGACAAACGCAATTTTATAATCTTTACCAAGCACCGCAGATTAAAACGTCTGTGGCAGTTCTTTTTTACAGGTTGGGGATTGGTTATGGTTGCGGCATTGGTTGCGGGCTCATTGTTTACCAAGCAAATTTTATGGACCCCCATATCTGCGATAAACATGTCCGACATTGTAACAAATCAATTTAAAATGTCCGGCGCATCATTTGTTGGCACAGACAAAAACGGCAACCCATTTAAGATACGCGCAAAAATCGGATACCAAGAATACGAAAAACCTGATATCATATATATGACCCAGGTTTCTGGCACGGTAAATCGCACGACCAACAACACCACGGTCACAGACAACATCGTTGCAGACGCTGGGCAATACAATCGTGTGGCCAAGACCATCACCCTTGATGGTAATGTCCGCATTGATTCCAGCAACGGCGACAAGATACGCACAAAAGAATTGGTAATAAAATTATGAAACAGTCAGTATTACGCATTGAACATTTATCCAAATCATACGGCAAACGTATGGTTATCAAGGACATATCATTAATTGCCCGCCAGGGCGAATCGGTTGGCCTGTTGGGTCCAAACGGCGCGGGCAAAACAACGGCCTTTTATTGCATTACGGGCCAATTATCGGCAACTGGTGGCCAGATATTTTTAAACTCCCAGGACATTACACACCTGCCGTTTTATCAGCGCGCACGCCTGCACATTGGCTATCTGCCCCAGGAAAACAGTGTTTTTCGTGGTTTAACGGTTGAACAAAATATCATGGCAATATTGGAAGTTGTCGAACCCGACAAAAAGAAGCGCATGGAAAAACTGGATTCTTTGTTGGAAGAATTTTCTATATCCAGCCTGCGTCGCAGTCCTGCGACCGCCCTGTCTGGTGGTGAACGCAGACGCGTTGAAATTGCGCGTGCATTGGCGAACAACCCAAAATTTATATTGCTGGACGAACCATTTGCCGGCATTGATCCAATTGCAGTAAATGAAATTCGCGGTCTGGTATCCCAGTTAAAAAATCGTGGTCTGGGTGTAATTATTACCGACCACAATGTACGCGAAACATTGGGGATTACCGATCGCAGCTATGTTTTACACGACGGGAAAATATTAAAACACGGAACAACCGACGAAATCGTCCAAGACGAAATGGTAAAAAAGGTCTATCTGGGCGAAGATTTTGTGATGTAAAAATCCCCGATTGGGGATTTTTTTATTTCCATGTTGCGGGTATATCAGCATAATCGGTCAGGTTTGTTGCACCACGGTACATCCATTGCACTTGGGCTGTTGTTGCATTTGGCCAAATTTCATATAAAAACTGTCCATTAATTTTTGCAGATTCACCAGTTAAACCGGTACAATTATAAAAAGTAGCTGTAAACATATACCCCTGTGCATCACCATAAATATTACCAAATAAATTTTCTGGGATAGACGTCAAATTACTACAATCCCGAAAAGTATTATAAAACATATACGCAGCAGGGGCGCCAGAAATTCCACTAAATAACCCAGATGGTATTGTGCCGGTCAGGTTGGTGCAACCATTAAAAGTGTTAGCAAACATGGATGTTGCTGGGGCGCCGTCAAAGGTGCCAAACAGCCCAGATGGTATCGTACCAGTCAACCCAGAACAACCCGAGAACGTCGCATAAAACATTTGCGAAGCGGGCGCGCCAGCAATTCCCGCAAATAATCCAGCAGGAATCGTACCCGTTAACCCTGAACAACCAGAAAATGTCCCGTTGAACATATTGTATGCAGGGGCGCCATCCAATCCCCCAAATAAATTCTCTGGTATCGCACCAGTCAACCCAGAACAACCAGAAAACGTTCCAGCAAACATTTCACCCGCTGGTGCACCTTCAAACACACCAAATAATCCAGATGGTATTGCGCCTGTCAGCCCCTTGCATCCCGCAAAAGTACGATTAAACATATGTCCTGCAGCTTTACCGGAAATCCCTGCAAATAATCCAGCCGGGATTGAACCAGTCAGTCCACTACAACCTTCAAATGTTCTATGAAACATAACCCCACTTGGTGCGCCGGCAATCCCCGCAAACAAATCACCCGGAATAGGACCGGTCAAACCAGAACAGCTCTTAAATGTACTGTCAAACATATATCCAGTTGGCGCACCAGACAAAATCCCAAATAATCTTGATGGAATTTGTCCTGTTAAACCACTGCAACCAGTAAAGGTACCATGATACATCGCATATGTTACAGGTCCCACCAAATCACCAAACAAACCAATCGGAATACTGCCTGTTAATTTCGAACAGTTGCCAAAAGAAAAATCGTACAAAGAATGTGTCGGTTTACCTGATAACTTACCAAATAATCCTGTCGGAATTACCCCTGTTAAATTTGAACAATCTCTAAACACATAAGTGTACATACCCGATGCCGGCTGTCCGTAAATTCCCTTGAATAATTCTGGTGGAATACTGCTGGACAGATTGGTGCAACCCTGAAACAGACTATTAAACCGTGGCTGAAAGTTTTTTTCTGTTTTTAATGTTGAAAACACGGCGCCGATACTGCCAGATATTCCCGCGATGTTTTTATTGTCCTTGAAATTAATCGCGGCAAAGTTGTTGTTATACCCGTTTGCATGACCACCGATTTTTATTGTGTATTCACCAGCGGTGGCATATTCATGCGTGTATGGCGTATCGGTCAGGTCGGTCTTTTTTATCGTTTTACGTGTGCCATCACCCCAGTCAATATAATACAACCCCGATGCACTGATATTAAATGTAAAACTGGTTGTGTCAGATGTTGTGGTAATAAAAAACTTGTAATGCTTTATCAAATCGCGCACGGCCTGATTGGTCGCGATGGTATCAACCGCCTGGGTTGTGGCAAATTCACCGTTGCCGTAATCGGTTAATAAGTCGGAGGCCAAGCGGTCTTA